>JAGRNE010000147.1 GCA_020440915.1 Leptospiraceae bacterium
TTACAGGGATGCCGTCACCGGCATTCCCAACCGCCTGGCATTTGAAACCACCGCTAACCGGGTATTGATGCACAGAAACACCAGAGCAGCGCTGGTTTATCTCGATCTGGATGGCTTCAAGGATATCAATGATAGCCTGGGGCACAGCACCGGCGACACCATGCTCGATGAAGTCGCCCATCGTCTGGAAAATACACTTAAGCAGATGGCCGGAGAAGAATCCATCCTGGCGAGAATTGGCGGCGATGAGTTTGCCATCCTCCTCCCGGGCCGCCAGGACCGAAAGAACATAGAAGGGTTCTGCGAAACGCTGCTTCAGGAGATCTCTCGGGATTACCATGTGCTGGGAAATGTGCTGCACGTTACCGCCAGTATCGGATTGGCTCTGTTTCCTGAGAACGGAAGTGACTTTGAAGAACTGCTGAAAAATGCGGATGCCGCTATGTACTCCGGCAAACGGGCCGGTAAGAATACCTATATCTTCTTCGACCAGGAAATACAGGCTCGAAATTCCAGAAAAGTACACCTGGCATCTGCGTTGCGAAAGGCCATCGATCGCCAGGAGCTGGACCTACATTTTCAGCCAATCGTCGACCTCGGCACCGGACGTATTACCCATGGCGAAGCGCTGCTACGCTGGAGCAACGAGGAATTCGGCCACGTTCGACCTTCCGAGTTTATCCCCATCCTGGAAGAGTCTGGCTACATTCGCGATGTGGGTCAATGGGTTCTGGAGCGATCCTGTGAAATCGCCGTCCGATGGAGAGAGAAAGGGTATTCGCAAACCGGAGTCTCTGTCAATGTAGCTGTGCAGCAACTAAGTCAGAAGGACTTTGCGGCAAGAGTGGGCGAAGTGCTACGCCAGACCGGTCTTCCAGCGGGCAGCCTGATCCTGGAAATCACAGAGTCGGAACTTATGCGAAGACCGGCCACCACTTTGCGAATGCTTGAAGAGTTGGAGTCCATGGGTGTGGAATTGGCTGTGGACGATTTTGGTACCGGGTATTCTTCGCTTAACTATCTAAAGTACTTCCCTGTGCATTATCTAAAATTGGATAGCTCCTTTGTAAAAAGCCTGGATACTGATGCGGACAATGCTGCTATCTCCAGGGCTATTATTGGTCTGGCGCATGCACTGAAGCTCAAGATGGTGGCGGAAGGAGTGGAATCCAGGACCATAGCGGAATTCCTTCACCAGGAGTCCTGCAATCTGATCCAAGGCTACTTCACCGGCGCGCCATTATCCGAGGAGGGCTTTCTAAGAGCTCTTTCCAACCAGGGCCCCCTTTTCACCGACGCCATTTCCTGATTTCCCCCATCCAGTCCTTCGCCGACATCGCCCAGTTTCGCACTTTTCGCTTGGATCGCCGGGATCGCCCGGTTGCGCCGGAAGGAATGCATAGTGTTTTATTGGCCTTCGAGGGCCAGATCCTTGCGCACTTCGAGATTCTTTAACCGCGATAGATAATAATCCGCTGCCCGATCATCGGGCGCCGCCCTCTTCACCGCTTCAAAGGAAGCCCGAGCCTGCTGAAACTCTCGGCTATGCAACTGCATAACGCCCCGCTCAAAGTCTTCCCTGGTCACTACTTTGATGGTCCTTGTTTCCTTCTCATCGCAGTCGAAAAACTCAAAAATACTAACCGGCTGGTCTTTTCCCTTTACGCGCACTTTGCCCAGGAATCGATAATTGTAAGCGGTCGGATCCTTCAAATGAAAGAGTGTATCCTGACTGACGATCATCGTCACTCCATAGATTCGGGTAAGCCCTTCCGTGCGCGCGGCCAGGTTTACCGCATCGGAGATCACGGTACCATCCATTCGCTCGGACTCGCCTACGGTTCCCAGCATCAGGAGACCGGTATGAATGCCTATGCCAATGCGAATGGGCGGCAATCCCATCTCCTGTAATTCGAGATTAAATGTCTGAACGGCCCCCTGGATGGCCATGCCGGCCTGCACAGCATCTTCTGGCTGACCCGGAAAAAGTGCCATCAGACCGTCGCCCAGGTATTTATCGATGAAGCCTCGATGATCGCGGATCAGAGGGCCCACCCGGCCGAGATAGTCATTGATGAAAGCAAATGTTTGCTCCGGGCTCATCTTTTCCGAACGCTGAGTAAAGTCCCGAATGTCCAGAAAGAGGACGCTCATGGTTTCCTGTACCTGATCGCCGAGCTGAATGTCCAGAATGCTATCCTTGTGCAAATACCGCAGGAATTCTTCTGGAACGAATCGACTATATGCCTGGTTGTATTGCTGCAGATTGTCCTTCATCGATTCTATTGTAGAAAAGGCCCGAGAAAAGCGAATGGATAGAATAAATGCCTGAATGAAAATAAAGACAAATAATCCCACTCCTACAAGCTGCGCGGTCTGAATCACCTGCTGGTTGTATGCCAGATCGTTGACAACGGTAGCGGAAAGCACAAGCGAAGCGACAGTTACGAAGACTGCTCCTTCCCGTCTGCGATAGATGGCCAGGAAGAATACCACGCATACGTACAGAATTGAAGCGAGTAAGACGAATTGAAAATAATCCACAGAATGGGTGTACCAATCCGTGGGAAAGAATAGCGCGAAAACGGCAAAAAAACCTGAAACAATAGCCACTCCCAGCAAGAAACGTCGGGACGTTTCGCCGGGATAAAGTCCATGGACAAAGGCCAGAAAGGTAGTGAGACCGCCGTAGACGCTAAGGTATTCCAGGCGAAGGAGCGGCGACCACCAACCCTCGGGACTCAGGTCATGCAATAGGCGTTCTCCAAGAAGAACAAGACGCAGTACAATGATCAGACAAAAGAGTCCGAACCACAATGTGGATCGATCCTTTCTGCGAAGATAAAACAATCCAAGATGATAGAAACCCATGATAACCAGGGTTCCAGCGATGAAGCTTTCGAAGAGAATTCTCCCTTCTCTATACTGCCGGATCCTTTCCTGGGAACCTATGCGAATACTTTCCCACAGTCCTCCTTTGCGATGATCGAAGTTGGCAACATGGATCACAATATCGAGTTCGGTGCCGGGCTCCTGAAGCTCGAAAATCTTCGTTTCGTAGCTGGGTCGATACCGATCTTCGCACCGAGCTACGTGGCCGTTTTCGCCGTAAAGTTTGCCGTTTACGTACACTACATAGGAGCTGGATTCATCCAGGAACTTCAACGAAAGGGGAGGGTGCTGATCGGATAACAGGACCTTAATGTAATAGGTTGCAAAGCCCTGTCCTCCAATGCTTTGACCCGCGATCTCCACTCCATTCCAGTCATCGGGCACGGAAACCAGCGCATCGGGTTTTTCTGGAATCTCCTGGGAGCCCGGAATGGAGCGCAGGTCCAGGGGAGGGACAAGTCGATTCCAGTAAAAGGCCCACTGCCCATCGAGAGATTGGATCCTTTCCCAGTCAGCTTCGCGCAGATCCAGAAGCGCTTCCTTTCGCAGGCCCTGGTCGGCATGCAACACTGCAGGAAGAAAGGTCAGGCAAATGGCAGCAAGCAGCAGCGCTTTGTGGAGGTCTCTTAACCTGCACCAGCAGAGCCTCGCTGCGAGTTCGGAGTTGCGGTCGCTTTCGGATGCGGCGGCCGTAGCAACGTGCCGGGATTTCAAGAAATGAATCAGGGACAAAGCCGAACCCTTCGCCATCCCTCTGCTGCTCTTTCGTAGAGCAATCGATCATGCAAACGACCGGGGCGGCCTTGCCAGAACTCTATTCTTTCTGGATTCAGAATGTAGCCTCCCCATTCGGGCGGGCGCGGGGGTTCTTCGCCGTACCTTTCCTTGATTTCGTTCATTCGCTGTTCCAGAATGGCCCTGGAGTCCACCGGTTCGCTCTGTCTTGATGCCAGGGCCCCGTATCGGCTTTCCAGGGGACGGCTGTGGAAATACTCCTCTGCTTCTTCATCGGAAACTCGCGTAGTAATGCCTTGAATTCGCACTTGCCTCTCCCTGCTTCTCCAGAAAAAACAAAGCCCGGCTCTTGGATTGGCCTGAAGGTCCATGCCCTTTTTCGACTCGTAGTTGGTAAAAAAAACAAAGCCTTCCGGGCGAACATCCTTCAAGAGCACTATGCGTGCGTCGGGTTGACCGCGGCCGTCCACAGTGGCCAGGCTCATGGCATTGGCATCCTCTTCTGCGGTGCGAGCATCCTCAAACCAACTCTGAAACAGGGCAAATGGATCCATCCCTGCTTCTGATTCTTCCAGTGTCAGGAGTGCGTATTCTTTTCTTAAGTCTTTCATATTGCGAATTCCATCCGTAGGCAGAGTATGCCACCGTTCCCGGCACATTCTACGCCGGGAAATGGGGCGGGCAACTGTTTCTGGAATTTTCCGAGGGCCTACAATGCTTCGGCGTTTGGCAGAACAGTCATCTCTCGGCAGGGCGGTTTCAATGTCTTAGCATTGCCTGCCAGAGTTCTCCGATGCGCGCTGCAGCTTCCTTCTTACCCGCTTCAAATATCTCATCATGTTTGTGAAAGTCGAATAGATCAAAAGGACCTATATCCGGGTTCAAAATGAAGTCGAAATCTTCCAGACGGAATCGCATAAGCTCCCGCCCTTCCACTGCAATCGAACGCGTAATAATCGAAAGAACTGGCGGACGACTGAAATAGTCCCACACGCCGCCCACACCTTCCGAAAAATCCACATGAGTCTGACTCGAGCGATCATCGGACATAGGAGTTACATTGATCCCGGCAACGCGGGAGAAGCCTCTTTGTCTCAGCACATCGCCCGGAAGGTTGTTCAATATGCCTCCATCCACCAGCGTGTAAGGCGGCATTTGAACCGGAGGAAAGACACCAGGGATACTGACGCTAGCCCGAAGCGCCATGGAAACATAGCCGCTTTCGAAGATAAGACTGTCGCCGGAATTGAGATCTGTGCTGTTGCAGTAGAATGGAATCTGCAGGTCTTCGAATTGAAGCTCCCCAAAAACATCCATTAGAACCTGGTTCAGCCTGTCGCCCCTGTAAAAACTCACCAGCGGCAGTCCTTTGTCCAGAATGGCGGCCGAATCCGGCAGGTTCTTGCGCAATAGAAGTTGGATCTCCCGGGCCGGTATACCGGCCGCATGGGCCGCTCCGATGACGGCGCCCATGGATGTTCCTGCAATTCCATCAAACTCCAGGCGCTCCTCTTCCAGAGTCTCAAGTACTCCTGCATGGGCATAAGCCCGGGCGCCGCCACCCCCCAGGGACAATCCGCGCAACTTTCCGCTTAGCTTTCTGCCCAGCCGATGAATTCCCGGCGAATCTATGGAGAGCTCTCCGTTGGCGTTCAGAAAAAGACGAATGCGGTTTTGCTTAAGGGGTACCGAGCGATCCGGATTTCTTTCTCGTCGATTTCTATGCGATTGATGCTCTTCGGAAACAGAAACCAGCCGGTCGAAGAAATCGGGAATACTACCGGAAAGATTCCTCCGGAACTCCACCCAGCGAGGTCCGGCACGGCCAGAGGCGTCCCGGGCGCAGGCAATGACATCGCTACTCTGGTAGATTTGCATCAGCGGCTCATGATCCGTTCGCATGCGATGACCTACATGAATCAGAACCATGGAATAGAATTTTCGCATGATTCCCAGCAGAGCGGGCAGAGAATCTCGCAAAGATCGATTACCCTTCTCAGGAAGTAGAAGCAAGGGACTGCCGTCGATGAAATCAAATCCCTCGTTGGAAGTCCGGGAGCGGGAGCGTAGCCATTCAAAAAGCTCCACGGGTCTGGCTAGAATCGATGTATCTGCCAGAGAGCGGGCTGCGTCCAGATTGGCCGGACTTTCGCCTTCGCCCTCGGCATCCTGCGGATGCCAGGGAACATCGGCTCCCTGGTCGCCTTCTTCTATTCCGCTTAACTCCAGCAACAAAACGGGACCATGGATCTCTTCCACAAGCACCCGAGCCAGAACCCCGGCCATCCTTCTTCCTCTTTTCGGATTATCCGGATAGGCAAGAATGTTAAGCCGGGCAGGCTCAGGCTGATCGTCTGGATCCAGAGTCCGATGGAATCTTCGGGATATGATCTGCACCAGTACCGAAAGGGCTTCGGGTTCTTCGCGGATTAGAGCCATCCATGCATTGGAAGGAATTCGTACGATCTGTGAATCCAGGGCGGCCAGGGCCCGTGCTCCATGCCTCTCGCCGGCAAGAAAGCTTACTTCTCCCAGAACACTGCCCCTGCCATGAATTCCAATTAACCTTGGCTCCCCGGCCGGTTCCCGATGAAACCGATGAATCTCCCCATGACGAACCAGAAAGAAAGCAGGAGCAGCGTCCCCTTCTTCATAGAGCACTTCTCCTCGCTTCAGCAAGCGCAGCTCCACAGATGCCAGGAATCTGCGCACTGCCCCACTATTGGGCGGCAGAGGCCTCAGAAGCGGGCTTTCCAGCAGGAATCGCCGTAACTGTTTTTCCCGATGATCGCTCATTTTTTAGTTCCAATTCTACCTTGTTTTACCTTTCTGGAAACATGAAATTTGAGACGCCCTCCTCCGAGCACAGGCCGAAGGAGGAATGCGGCATATACGGAATCTATGGTTGCCCCGAGGCCTCGAATTTCACGTACCTCGGACTGTATTCCCTTCAACATCGCGGCCAGGAAAGCGCCGGCATCGTTACCACCGACGGCGAAAGACTGTACCGCTACGCCGGCATGGGCCAGGTGGCGCAGGTATTCGATAAAGACAAGCTACATCAACTTACCGGCAGCGCAGCCATCGGGCATAACAGATACTCGACTACAGGGGCTTCTTTTCTGCGCAATGCGCAGCCCATTCGTGTGGAATCCAACCTTGGCGCCTTCTCGTTGGCTCACAACGGAAATCTTGTTAATTCCTGGTCCCTGCGGGCAGAACTGGAGAAGAACGGTTCCATTTTTCAGACTACCATCGATTCCGAAGTCATTGTGCATTTGATGGCACGTTCCGGTCATACGGAATTTCTGGATGCCCTTTGCGATTCTCTGCGAAAAATATCCGGCGCCTACAGCCTCATGATTCTGACCCGGGATGCTTTGTATGCTGTTCGAGATCCCAATGGATTTCGGCCGCTGGTAATGGGCCATAGGCCGGATGGTTCCATCGTATTCGCCTCCGAAACCTGCGCTTTCGATATCACCGACGCACTGTACGATCGGGATGTGGAGCCCGGCGAAGTCATTCGTGTGGACGCCTCCGGTGTTACATCCTTCTTCCCCTTTGAGCAGCGTCAGGAATCGCTCTGCATTTTTGAGAATATCTATTTTGCCCGCCCGGATTCCAGCATATTCAATCAGTCCGTCTATGAGGTGCGAAAGAACCTGGGCAAAATCCTGGCCAGGGAATACCCGGTAGAAGCGGATTGCGTCGTATGCGTTCCGGATTCCTCCACCGTTGCCGCTCTGGGCTACGCGGAAGAATCCAACCTTCCTTTCACCATGGGGCTGATTCGCTCCCATTACATCGGTCGCACCTTCATTGAACCAGAGCAGAAAATTCGGGATTTCGGAGCACGCATCAAATACAACGTTGTGAAATCCGCCATTAAAGGAAAGCGGGTAGTGCTCATTGACGATTCCATCATGCGCGGAACGACAGCACGAAAGCTGATCAAGATGCTCCGCCGCGCCGAAGCCACGGAGATTCATCTTCGCATTTCTGCTCCTCCAACCCAGTTTCCGTGCTTCTATGGAATCGATATCCCGACGCGCACAGAGCTCATTGCCTCTTCGCATACTGTAGACGAGATTACCCGATACCTGGGCGTCGATTCCCTGGGGTATCTGACTCTAGAAGGCGCGCATCAGGCAATGAAGATTACTCGCCCCGACCAGAACTGGTGTGATGCCTGTTTCTCCGGTAACTATCCCCTGGCCTTACAGGATAGCGAAGAAAGAGGCAACCAGAAGGATCTGTTCACTGAGTACATGCTCGAAGAAAGCCGCTAGATCCGGGGCTCACTGAACTACAAAATACTGGTCAGAATAGCTGTTGGCCGCCGGATCGGCATCTTCTGAACTGTCCCGGGCCGCATCGGCAGGATCCATCTGGAGAGCTTTCTTTCCATCGCATTCCAGGGTATAGAAGCGATCCTTGCGATCCACATCGACTTTCTTCTCCTCCGTTTTAATGGCATCGCAGTTCGGGAATTCGGCGGTTCGAATTCGGCTTATCTTCTTCTTCCAGAAGGCGCGGATTTCCCCTTTTTCGAATTTGTACGTACCAACGATCTCATCTTCGTAGGTGCTGCCGCAAGCTTCGCCGGGCATTCCGTATTCCATGAGTCCGCTTTCCAGCATTCGAATCTCATCGCCCTGGAATTTCAGGGAGACGCTATACTCGGAGTGAGTACTGCCCGTGCAACCCAGGCCCAGAGAAAAGCTCTGCCCTTCCGGGTCGAAACGAGCCGGCTTCAGACGCTTTGGTTGAAATGGATTTTCGCCTTCTGACATTTCAACTTCGGATTCCTCCGTAAGTTCTGCCTCGCCCTCGTCAGCAGACGTCGTGGACATTTCGATTTGATCCGGATGAATTAGAACGAAACCCTCTTTGCCTTTCCACAGTGCAGGATACCACTTCCGTTCCGATCCTTCCTCGGGCAGAGGATCGCCCAGAATTTCCACAAGCTGACCGGCGGGCACAATTCCCAGTCTGTCCGATTTTCGGGAGGCCTCCACGTACAGGCCTGTATCCTGAGTCATTCGAACCAGTCGGGCCTTTTCCTGTTCGCACCCTCCGCACTGAATCAGATGTAGCGCCGCTGCGATGACTACAATCCATGTTAGAGTCCGCAATTGCCGGTTTTTCACTTTACCCATATTCAACCCCATGGCTCCGTGTATCTGATGTACTCTCAAGTTATGGATCGTGCCCGGCAAGTCATTTCCCGGCTTCTTATCGTCTCTCTAATACTGGCTTCCTTTGCAGGATGCTGCATCGTGCCCGTGGGTGGAGGGCCCATTAATCCTTTTTCCGAAGAATACGATGAGAAGGTGATTCAGGGAGAAGGTTCAGACAAAATCCTGGTCATTCCCATAGAAGGCGTCATAACCGATGAGGAAACCGCGGGATTCTTTG
>JAGRNE010000148.1 GCA_020440915.1 Leptospiraceae bacterium
AAGATGTGCAGGAGATCATGAACCTGGTTTACAACAGGATGGGTGGCGCATGGTCCAGAGATGAGATTTCGGTGTTGCTCAATCGCTTTCCAGAAGGACAGATCTGCATCGAGGATAAAGGAAAGGTAGTGGGCTGCGCCCTTTGTCTGATTGTAAACTACTCTCGCTTTGGCGACAATCATACTTACGATGAAATAACAGGCTACAACAGGCTGGATACCCACGATCCCTCCGCGGATACCCTGTATGGCATCGATCTCTTTGTTCACCCGGAATATCGCGGTCTAAGGCTGGGAAGACGACTCTATGATGCTCGAAAGCTACTCTGCGAAGAGAAGAATCTGAGACGAATCATTACCGGAGGCAGGATTCCCGGGTATCGCAAACATGCAGACAGCATGCCCGTACAGGAATATATCAACCGGGTCCGCAACGGAGAAATCTATGATCCGGTGCTTAGCTTTCAACTTGCCAACGATTTTCACGTTCGCAAAGTCCTTCGCGGTTACATTCCGGAAGACCAGGACTCCAGATCCTATGCAACTTTGCTGGAGTGGATCAACATCTACTATGAAAACCGGGAAGGGCGAAGGGATTCCTACCTCAGTTCTCGAAAATCGGTAGTGCGTGTGGGGGCTGTGCAATGGCAAATGCGTCGCTTCCATTCCATGGAGGACGTGGTGGAACAAATGGAGTACTTCGTAGATGCCATTGCTGGCTACAACGCGGACTTTGTACTCTTTCCCGAGTTTTTCAACGGTCCTCTGCTTGCAAACTCCCCGGAAAGCCATCCGAGCAAGGCCATTCGTCATCTGGCCACCTACACCGAAGAGATGTCCGCCGCAGTGCGCGACCTGGCAGTGGCCTACAACATAAACATAGTAGCAGGCTCCATGCCCTGGCTGGACGAGGACGGAGGAATCAAGAATGTATCCTATCTCTGTCGCCGGGACGGAACCATGGAAACCCAGGCAAAGATTCACATTACTCCGGACGAAAAAGCCTACTGGGGACTGAACGGAGGGGATACACTTAGCGTATTCGAAACAGATATCGGAAAAGTGGGAGTGTTAATCTGCTACGATGTAGAATTCCCGGAGCTCTCGCGCATCCTTGCGGAGCAGGGCATGAAAATACTCTTTGTTCCGTTCTGGACCGATACCCGGAATGCGTATCTCCGAGTCCGAAGATGCGCCCAGGCCAGGGCCATCGAAAATGAATGCTACGTCGTTATAACCGGAAGTGTGGGAAACCTGCCCCGGGTAGAGAATATGGACATTCAGTACTCCCAGGCCGCCATGTTTTCTCCATCGGACTTTTCTTTTCCCCATGACGCCATTATCGCGGAGGCAACCCCAAATACAGAAATGACTCTGGTTAGCGATCTGGACATGGATCTGCTCAAGGAGCTACGCTACCAGGGTTCGGTACAGAATTTCCGGGACCGCCGGTTGGATCTCTATCGCATTGACTGGTTGAAGCATGAGTAGACCTCCTGGATCGCTTTTGTCCTGCTACGGTATCTTCTGAAGCGCCGGTGGGTTGGTCATCATCAGCTACGGCAAAGGAGCAGAAACGGTTGCCGGATGGATGGGCTGACTTAATTCGGTCTCATGCTTTCTATAATCGATTTGATGACCCGGGATCCCATTACTGTGCGCGAAGACCAGAGGATTCTGGATGTAGTTCCCCTCTATAAAGAAAAGAGCATCCATCACATTCCGGTGGTGGACCAGCAGGGGGACGTTGTGGGCATGCTTTCCTCGAAAGACGTGGAGAATTTTGTCACACTTACCCGGCTCATTGAAGAGGAGGGACCGGATGTTCTGGTTCAGGAAATCATGACACAACCCATCTTCTCATTCTACGATGATGTTTCCATTCAGCAGGCTGCTCTGGCCATGGTAGATAATCGGATTCATGCCATCATCGTGGCGGATCGAAACACTGAAAAAATGATTGGAATTGTTACTTCTACTGATGTGCTAAAGCACGTGGCCGGCCAGAAGCCCTGATTGAAGGCAGATCCTGGAGGGGCAGGCTATTCCGGGCCTGTTCGAAGGGAGGGACCAGACTGCAGGCCCTCTGGCCTGCAAGGTTAAGCCGAATCTGGATCAGCGATTCGGACAGTTCAGGCAACAGTCGCTGTCGATCAGTCCCCCATCATTTCCCGCAGTTCGTCCACCGCACGATCGGCTTCCACAACTTTGGTTCGGTTAACTGCTTTTCTAAGGACGGTGAGCCACTGCTTTTCCGGAAGATCCTCTTTGAGACCTTCCAGGCTTTCCAGGATTTCGAGATCGTCTTTTGTGTTGAAAATCTCGTTCATATCGTGGCGGAAAAGCGAAGCAAGGTGGTTGATATAATGGCCCGCATTTTTCTTTTCGTGGCCGGATTTCCTTTCCAGGACTTCTACTTTCTTTTCTGCTCTTTTGAGTTCGCGTTGCCGTCTTTCTAGTTCTGTGCGTTTCATTCTGGAACCCTCCTCTGGCTTTGAGGCCCCTGCGGATCGCCGCTCATCTGGATGGCCCGGTGGGCGTATCCCTACGAAGACATGTTCGGTTCCTTTTGCGGAATCCTGATTTGCCTTCTGGCAGCTATGGTCATTTTTTTCGAATCAGGTCTGCTGGCCATTCATTTTCGGTAGTAACCAGGTCATAGCAGGTATCGAATGCACCATCAAGCAACCAGGAATGGAGGGCAGACTCCGGTCCGATTCAATAATGAACTTCTTAAGCGGAATCATCTACAAAATCATCGGCCAGCCCAGGTATCATAGCCTTGAGCACCGGCTATTCTCAACCATCACTTTCGTGAATGGATTGTCCAATGTGCTGGGCAGCTTCACAAATCTGCTGAACCTTGAAAACGGCCTGGGTCTTTTTCTGCTAAATTTCATTACTGGTATTCTATTCTTTGCGCTCTATTTCTTCTCACGGTTTCGGTCCATCTATCATTCGCTGTACTGGCCGTTGATGCTGTTGATTTTTGGATTTCTTTCCATGAACATTATAGGAAATGCAGGATCCCAGGGAGGCGCTCACTACTACCTCATTCCGGCCCTGGTCATCGGAGTCATTCTGTCCAGAAACTGGAAGACAACGGTGGCAGTCAGTATCCTTGCTGTAGTGGTTACTCTGGGTCTGTTTGCGGTGGAACGCCTGCAACCGGAGTGGATCAAAGCATATGCAAATCCCACAGAAAGATGGGAAGACGTCCTGGGTCAGTACATGTTTGTGCAGATATTTACCGGCGTTCTGGTAATTATTCTTGCTGCCAATTTTCACGATGAGCGAGAGAAGTCTGAATCTCTTCTACGAAACACTCTTCCTCTGGCCATCGCCGAGGAGTTAAAGCGCGAACAAAAAGTGCAGCCCCGTCATTATGATGACGTGACCGTGCTCTTTACCGATTTTAAAGGATTCACCCAGATTGCAGAGTCCCTCAGCCCGCAGGAACTGGTATCGGAACTGGACCAGTGCTTTCGTTCTTTCGATGAGATCATCAAAGGATGCGGTCTGGAGAAGATCAAGACTATTGGCGATGCCTACATGGCGGCCGGCGGTATTCCCGAAGAAAGTAAAGATCATGCTGTGCGAACCATTCAGGCAGCACTGGAAATGCTCGCATTTATGGATCGATGGAAAGAGCAGAAAGAAGCCGCCGGTAAGCCATCCTGGGAGATTCGCATTGGCATCCATTCCGGACCTCTGGTGGCAGGCGTCATTGGCACGGAGAAGTTTGCCTACGACGTATGGGGCGATACGGTGAATCTGGCCAGCCGGATGGAATCCTCTGGAGCCCCGGGGAGGGTGAATATCTCGGGGCAAACTTACGAAAAGGTGAAACGGTTCTTTTCCTGTGAACACCGGGGGCAGATCCAGGCCAAGAATAAAGGGGAAGTGGACATGTATTTTGTGGATGGCATCCTGCCCCATTTGCGGGATTCGGATGATCCACTGAAGCCCAACTTCCTTTTCGAAAGCCAGCTTCTGGACCTCGCTCGCCATGAAAGTGTGGATGCATCCAAAGGGCGAAGTGCGGAACGCCGGGAAGCCCTGAGCGGATCCTGATTCCCGGTCTCCCGCAAACCTTCAGGCAGCCTGATCCGGGCGGCGGCGATGGAAGTACAGGTACTCAATGGCTTTTTTCAGCGCAACATTGATAGGAAATCGCTGGCTTTGAAGGTCTGGATGAATTCCATACAATTCGTAGTGTAAATTCTGGTAATTGGGCAATTCGCTTATGCCTTCACCGATGCGTCGGGAAATGCGATCAATCTCCTCCGGCCAGGTGGACTTATGCTGCTTGCAGAACACTGCCACCGGGCTGCCTACCTTATCGTAACGAGTGGAGAAGCCAAACATGCGGCACAGAAAAGGGCGATTTTCGTATACCTGGCAACGGCCGTTTCCTTCTATGAAAGGATCCGGAAGGTAATGCACGCAATGTGTGTGGCTGTTTTGATCCTGATTCTGAATCTGATCGTAAATGTGCTCGGCCTTATCGGATTCGTAGAAATACCAGGCCAGAGGTAGAATTTCCAGAACCGTGGCTTCTACACCGGGGTTCTCGCAACATCTTCCGCAACCCGGCGGGCATCGGAAGCTCTCTGTTTGGCAGAAGGTTTCGATGGATTCGTCTATGCGTGAGTAGACCTCCAGAACCTGGCGTACAATTTCACCTGGACTCTGAAAGCCTTGTTCTATTTTGCCTGCCTCCGGGATCTGTGATCCTGGACGAAGAGAGGGCAAAGGCATTCATTACGGCAAGCATTTTATGGTGCAGGTCTGTGTTTTCGTAGGTGCCCGTGAATTGCTCGGAACCAGGTCCGGCGGCGAATACCGGAACCATTACCGCGGTGTGATAGTTAGTGAGAAAAGCGGCCTTCTGTTTCTGGCCCGGCTTTCCATCGAGAATTGCATGGCCGCCTGTTTCATGGTCTGCGGTAAAGATGATCAAAATGTTATGGCCCCTTATCTCCTGGCGTAGCGCCGCCACCGTTTCGTCCAGGTCGTAGAGCTCCCTCAGAGCGTAGCGAATATCTTTTCCATGTCCTCCCCAGTCAATCTGGCTACCTTCCACCAGCATCAGAAAGGGTTTTCCGGATTCTAGAAGAGTGCGGACAGTGCGGACCGATGCCAGCCTCAAGAAGCCTTCCCTGGTGGGAGGATCGTCAGGCGCGGCCCCATGGTATTTCTTTCCGTCCTCGTTGGGCTCAAGACTGTCCCAGCCGGCCACCGGAGGTAGATGATCGTCCGCCAGAAGAGCAATCAGCCGGTCGACGGACTCGCCGTTCACGCATAGTGAATCGCAATCGGATTTCATGAAGCGTACGTAAGAAAACTCCAGGGAATGGGTATTGCGCAGCAAATCCATGGGAACTTTCGATTCATTTGTGCGAGAAATATGATTCATACCAGGGTCGGATGGTCTTTCCTGCGATGTGGAATTCATGGTCGGATCTGAAGGCCCGGAATCGCTGTTCCGGGGCGCAAAGAACTGGCGACCGCCGCCGATTAGAATATCCGGAGGGTTGTGCGCCAGTTGCCAGGCAATGGCTTCATCCTGTTTGCGATCCACTACATGCACGAAAGCGCCGGCAGGTGTGGCATGAGTAACAGAAGAGGTGCTGATCACCGCTGTATTCCAGCCTCTTTGCTTTGCTTCTTCAAATAGCGTCCTGACATGATTGCCTTTTCCGTCCAGGCCGATCCAACCGTTGAAGGTCTTGTGGCCTGTTACGATGGCTGTGATTGCAGCGGCAGAATCGGTTATGCTTCCATCAAGACTTTTAGTTCTCTGCAACCCTACTACAGGCATTCCTTCAATGGCCAGCGGTTCACCCTTTTCCAGGGAAGCTTGAGTGATAAAGGACAGTCCCATTCCATCACCCAGTATTAGTATGATTCCGTCCACCTGCTGATTGCCGTAGGGAAGGTCGGGCTCCGATGGCTTATCGCATCCGGAAATTAGAGAAGCAAGAAACAGACAAAGCAGACCAGGTGTATGCTGAGTTCGTATGCGAAATGTAGGCGTTCTATCGCGGGCTGGCATGCGGACAGAGTTTCATAACCTTGCTACATTAAAAGAGAAATCCTCAGGCGAAAGGAGTAGGCTGTTGCGGTTCCTGGAAAGGTGCAACGGGGAACGGGGCATCAGGGTCCGGCATGATGCAGTATCATTTTCCAGGAATCGTCAATCTTGCGAAACACATTTGTAGCGCGGATTTGACCTCGATTCGTCTGACCTCCGGCCACCGCCATCATGGATTCCACACAATGGACTACGGCCAGATCCATGCCCGCCATGATGACCGGATCCTGGACATCGATCTCCATGTAAGAGGTGCTGGCGAAAATTCCCACCCAGGAGTCCATGATGGCTTCAAATCCGGTGAGGGCCGGTTGCTGAGGGTGGATACAGACCACATCCGGGCTGTGTTCCCAGCATTCTTTCATTTTCGCAAGACTGAGTTTTTCAAAGGCAGAGTAGAAAGCTCGGTTGGCTTCCAGGACTTCTTTTTGCTGTTCCGAGAGAAAATCTTGCATGGCTTGGTTTTTACCCGGCTCCCTGTGAGGCATTCCTGGAGCTGTCCGGCCCCTGCGGAAAGCCGGTTTCAGGAATCGCTGGGATTGTTCTGGACCAGGCCTCGCTATTGAAAAGCATTTACCGATCTCCGGATCTGGCATTATGGATTCGAGAACCCTGCCGGAAAAGGTTTTGCGGTCCTCCGAGCCCCGGCGAAAGGCCAAGTCTGCGAAACAAATCCTTTCCACCAGAGGGCCTGATTATTTTTTTGTATTTCATGGCCGGAAAAACTATCTACGATAAAATCTACGAAGCCCACCTGGTGGCTGACGACGGAAAGAGCGCTCCTTTGCTCTACATCGACCGCCATCTGATTCATGAGGTTACGTCTCCCCAGGCTTTTGAAGGACTGCGACTGGCCGGCCGAAAGGTGCGCAGACCGGACCTGACCTTTGCTACCATGGATCACAATGTATCCACCAGAACCAGGGACTGGAACGGCGCCGGGGAAATCAGTCGCATTCAGATGGAAACCCTCAAGAAGAATTGCGAAGACAATGGAATTCGGCTCTTTGATCTGAACAACCAGGACCAGGGAATTGTGCATGTTATCGGACCGGAAATGGGGCTGACTCTGCCGGGCCACACTATCGTATGTGGAGACTCCCACACCTCTACGCATGGAGCCTTCGGCGCTCTGGCCTTCGGTATCGGAACCAGCGAAGTGGAACATGTCCTGGCTACGCAGACTTTGCAGCAAAGAAAATCCAAAAACATGCTCATCTATATCGATGGTCCGGTGGGATACGGCGTTACCGCCAAAGATATCATTCTTGCAATTATTGGAGAAATATCTGCCAGCGGAGGGACCGGCTACGTAATCGAATACGCTGGAGAAGCCATTCGTAACCTTTCCATGGAAGGGCGGATGACGATCTGCAATATGTCCATAGAAGCTGGCGCCCGGGCAGGACTCATTGCTCCTGACCAGACCACCTTCGACTACATCAAAGGAAAAGACTTTGCGCCGAAAGGAGAGGAATTCGATGGCGCGGTAGAATACTGGAAGAGCCTGGTCTCCGATGCCGATGCAGAGTATGATCGCAAGGTAGTACTCAAGGGCTCGGATATTGCGCCGCAGGTTACCTGGGGCACCAATCCAGGCCAGGTTGTGGGAATAGATGGATCGGTTCCGGATCCGGACTCCATTTCGGATCCCGTTGAGCGCGAATCCGCAAGACATGCTCTTGCCTATATGGACCTCAAGCCTGGCCAGAAAATCGAAGAAATAGCCATCAATACAGTGTTCATTGGCTCCTGCACCAATTCACGTATAGAGGATTTAAGAAGAGCTGCCAATGTAGTAAAAGGGCAGAAAGTAGCGCCCAACATTCGGGCCTTGGTAGTGCCGGGCTCCGGTCGTGTGCGAAAGCAGGCCATGGAAGAGGGACTGGATAAGATCTTCACCGAAGCCGGCTTCGAATGGAGATTCGCGGGCTGTTCCATGTGTCTGGCCATGAACGATGACAATCTGGCCGTTGGGGAGCGATGCGCATCAACCTCCAATCGTAACTTCGAAGGCCGCCAGGGCAAAGGCGGACGGACGCATCTGGTAGGGCCAGAAATGGCGGCGGCCGCAGCTCTGGCCGGTCATTTTGTAGATGTGCGAAAGGTAACCAGAGAAGGAGCGACAGTATGAAGCCATTCAATATACATGAGGGCCTGCCCGCATTGCTGGATAGGGCCAACGTAGATACCGATCAGATCATTCCCAAGCAATTCCTGAAGAAGATTGAGCGCACAGGTTTCGGAGTGCATCTATTCCATGACTGGCGCTATCTTGATGATGAAGGCACAAAGCCCAATCCGGATTTTGCGCTGAATCGTTCGGAGTTCCACGGGGCCAGCATTCTTGTAGCCCGGGAAAACTTTGGATGCGGCTCCAGTCGGGAGCATGCGCCCTGGGCATTGCTGGACTATGGTTTCTATTCCATCATCGCTCCCAGCTTTGCAGATATATTCTACAACAACTGTTTCAAGAATGGAATGCTTCCCGTGCAGCTGAGTAGCCCGGAAGTGGAAGAGATCTTTCAGTGGGTGAACGCTCATCCAGGTAAGCCCATCGTGGTGGATCTGGAAAAACAAGAAGTGCGTGCGGGCGAGAAAGTCTATTCCTTCGAAGTAGATGCCTTTCGAAAGGAATGTCTGCTCAACGGCGATGACGACATTGCGCTTTCTTTGCGGCATGCAGATTCCATCGATTCCTTCGAAAAAGGATACGAACAGAAATACCATTTCATGTTTCCTGCCGGTCAGGCTAGCTAGGATCTCCAGGTCGTCCGAAGGCTGCTACTGGTTTTTATGCCTTCGGTCATGTTCGTAACAGGGCCCTCTGGAAAAGGAACGGAGTCCGCGGATGGTCTTATTTGGCGGGATTCCGGCTTTTTCGCTTGAGCCTGATGGAGCCCTGGTGTTGGATTGAGCATGCATAG
>JAGRNE010000149.1 GCA_020440915.1 Leptospiraceae bacterium
ACAAGAATCTGGAGAAAAAGGTCGAGGACCGGACAGAAAAGCTCAACAGTACTCTGGGTGAGGTTCGTCTGCTCAAAGAGAAGCAGGATGGAGATTACTTTCTTACTTCGTTGCTAATGAACCCGCTGGGAGGCAACTGGGCAAGTGGCCATGACCTGGACACGAACATTCTACTGGAGCAAAAGAAAAAGTTTCACTTTCGCAAATGGGATAGCGAAATCGGCGGCGATCTTGTAGCCCTCTACGATATAGAGCTAAGAAGCAAGAAGTACACTGTTTTTCTAAATGCCGATGCCATGGGAAAATCCATGCAAGGAGCAGGCGGAGCCATTGTAGTAGGCACCGTATTCAAATCCATGGTGACCCGAACCCAGGTTGTGGCCAGCGCTTCGGAGAAGAGTCCGGAGCAATGGTTGAATGAATGTTTTCTGGAACTGCAGTCCGTTTTCCTGGGTTTTGATGGTCACATGCTGATTTCGGCAGTACTGGGCCTGGTCCACGATGAAACAGGTACAGTTTACTACATAAATGCAGAACATCCGGCCACTGTGCTCTACGCCGGGGGGCAGGCCCGTTTCATGGATGACCTGGATTTTGGATTGCGAAAGATAGGCATCGATCTTGAGGATAGTCAGTTTCGCGTTCTTGTGCATAAGCTCGAACCAGGCCAGGTCTTGATCATGGGCTCCGACGGTCGGGACGACCTTCTGCTGGGAGAAAGCGAAGAAGGTCAGCGAATCATAAATGAAGACGAGAAGCTCTTTCTTCGTATCGTGGAGCAGGCAGCAGGAGATCTAGACGAAATAAGAGACCGGCTGCTAGAACGGGGAGAGCTCACCGATGACTTGAGCCTGGTTCGCATTGCCTATACTGCAGATGTGCCGGCCTTAAAGGACACTGGAATTCCCGCTTCGGTAAAATCGCTGGTAGATGCAGGCCATTACGAACAGGCCTATGAGGAAATCCAGAAGCTTGCCTGGGATGCGCCCTCGGTGCTTCAGGCTGCTGCCTGGCTGGCTGGCAAACTAAACGACTACGACACTTCAGCGATGCTCTATCGTCGATTGGTTCAAATGGATCCGGCTGCGGCATTGCATCTCTTTCGCTGTAGCCTGGCGTGCAAGAAGGCCGGTCGAATGAAGGAAGCCATCGACTATGGCGAACGATGCCGTCTTCGCATGCCAGACCATGCTCGCAATCTGGCAAACCTCGCGGATTGCTACCGATTGATGGGTCAAACCGAACGTTCTTCTTTGCTTGCACGCAGGGCGCTGTCCATGGAGCCAGAGCTGGCGGCGGCTCGAACCATACTTGAGCGATTACAGAACTAGGGCCACTCGGACTCCGGGCGCGGTCTTGACGGTGAATCTGGCATTCTATCTGGCCCGGGGCTTCCATTGGCAGCTCGGCTGTAACGAACAATCAATATGCAGGCGCCTCCAATTCAGCCATTGCGGGCAATCCACTCAAACTCTTGACGGAACCGTATACGGGTTCAGGGTGCCTGCGTATGTTGCGAATTGCATCGCTTCTTGCTCTCATTATTGTGTTCTGTCTTTGCGGTGGTCTATTTGCCCAACCGTCTCAGCTTTCGAAACCGGAGATCCAGGAAGTATTCAATAACAGGGTTACCGTTCTGGATTCTTCTGCGGTGGGCAACTGGTACGTCAGGTTCTCGCCTCCGGAAGAGTTCCTTTTCTCTGAATTCAGGAGCCAGGACTGGAACCAGGCCCAGGTTCCCGGTGGCCTGGCTGGAATACCCGGCTACAATGAGAAGACAAGAGAGATGTTGTACGCGAAGCGGTTCTATCTGAAGGAATTGCCGCAACATTCCATGTCGCTTCGCCTGGGGCGTATTGACGATCGAGATCGAGTCTATCTAAACGGCCAGAAGATCGGCGAAACAGGTAAGTGGGATGCAATAAAGCCCCAGGGCTACGATCGAATACGCCTCTATGAGATCCCTGCCGGCCTGTTGCGACAGGGAGAAAATCGAATTCTGGTGCAGGTGCAAGGGTACTTTCATGGAGAATCCGGTATGGCCCAGGGGCGTATGGAAATCGGGCCAACCGTTGACTTGCTCACCGAGTTGCGCGACGATATCTATCGCGAGATTCTTGTACTGGCCATTTACTTTACCGCGGGCTCGTATTTTCTTTTTCTATTTCTTCGCCGTCGACAGAATCGGGAGAATCTTCTTTTTGCGCTGTTCATTTACGGTATGGTACTTCGGCAGTTGATTCGCACGGAGCTTCGGTTTGAGACCGACCTGGAATTTTTCACAATAAAGAGGATCGAATTCTGTCTCACATACTCGTTGTTTCCAGTATTCTTCTACTTTGTCCGTTCCTTTTTTCGGCCGGATCGCACGACCTACGTTCGATTTCTGGACTATGCAGGAATGCTTCTATCCGTTGCAAGCCTGGGCCTTGTTATGCATGTCCTCTTTTTTGACGAAGTCAGAACATGGTGGTGGGCCCAGAAGACCATTGGTCAACCTATCTGGGGACTGTTCATTCTTGGTTCGGTGCTGATTCAGTTTCGTGCCGCTTTCTCCGGGAATCGGGACGGCATTTTTATGCTGGCCGGTACGTTCTTTGTTGTTCTGGGAGTGCTGGTGGATATTGGCGTTTCCAGGGGAATCCTGCATATTCCGCATCTATTCGCTTTTTTCTTCTCCGCCTTTATCATGTCTCTGGCATTGATTCTTGCCAATCGATTTGTGCGGCTGTATCGAACTGTGGAGGATTTGAACAAGAACCTGGAAAGAAAGGTGGATCAAAGAACCAGGGAGTTGAACGAGACGCTGAACCAGGTGCAATCTCTTAAAGAGAAGCAGGACGGGGACTACTTCTTAACTTCGTTGCTCATGAATCCTCTGGGAGGGAACTGGGCCAGTGGCGATACCGTTACATTCGATTCGGTGGTGCGCCAGAAGAAGACTTTTCGCTTTCGCAAATGGGATAGCGAAATCGGCGGCGACCTGGTGGCCATCTACGATTTGTTCCTTCAAGGTATCAAATACACAGTCTTCATGAACGCGGATGCCATGGGAAAGTCCATGCAAGGAGCCGGAGGAGCCATTGTGGCGGGAACCGTCTTTAAATCCATGGTAACTCGCTTGCAGGTGCTGGAAGACGAAGGGCAGAAAAGCCCGGAACAATGGTTGCATCAATGTTTTCAGGAACTGCAATCGGTGTTTCTTGGCTTCGACGGTCACATGCTGGTTTCGGCAGTTATAGGGCTGGTGGACGAAAACGGCCTTCTGTACTACACCAATGCAGAGCATCCTGTTTCCGTACTCTATCGAGCCGGAAAGGCCAGTCCTCTGGAGGATAAGGACTATGCCACGCGAAAGCTTGGAGTGCACATGGTGGGTGTCAGTTTCCGTGTGCTTGTGCACCGACTGCGACCTGGAGATACCGTTATCATTGGATCCGACGGCAGGGATGATCTGCTACTGGGACAGACCAGGGAAGGCAACCGAGTCATCAATGAAGATGAAACCCTCTTTCTTCGTTCCGTGGAGCGCGCTGATGGCAACCTGGTTCGGCTCTGCGAAGAGCTGGAATCCAGGGGCGAGCTCACCGACGATCTAAGCCTGATTTCTTTGCGCTATGATGCAGATACTTCCACGGTGCAAGAAGATCGCCTGCCGCAGGACATTGTGGATCTCATAAACACGGATCCTGCAGAGGCCCATAAACGACTCCTGGCGATTGGCTATCCAGGACCCGCAAAAGAAAGAACCCTTGCCAGGTTGGCCGCCAGGCTTAAACGACACCTGGAGGCTGAACAACGCTGGAAGGAGTACGTAAAGACCTATCCCGAGGATTCTTCGGCTTTTTTTTCGCTGGCTCTGATCTGCAGGCTCAACGGTAATCTGCAAGAAGCCATAGAATATGGCGAGCGATGCCGTCTCCGTCTTCCGGAACATGCACGCAATCTGGCAAATCTGGCCGATGCATACAGGCTCATGGGCCGTACCGATCGTGCCAGGGAACTGGTACACCAGGCTCTGAGCGTCCAGTCCGATCTCCAGCCGGCCCGGCAATTGCTTCAGATTCTGGGGTAGTGCATTTCTTCTTTATGCAGGGGAAACCAGCAAGCGGGTGCTTTTTTCCGCCAGACGGATTTCCACCGTTGCCCCCGAGTTGAACTGAATAAAGTCTTCCAGCATACCGTCGGAAAAGATGACTCCATCTTCCGGCATGTGGCTTTCCATGGTTAAGCACTCCTGGTCCCGGATTTCGCCGGCCACAACGTCGGCGCCGCTCCAGTTGCTGCGAAAAGGTTCTCGAACCATGAAGATGAGTTTCCGATCTTCCCAGCGAAGAGTTCTGGACTCCTGCCCTGCGAAAGCTTTGGGGGAGCCGGCGGATGTGGATGGGTTAGCCGAATTTCCTTTAGATCCGAAGTCCGCCTTCTTTTTTGTGTACTTTTTCGCTGGAGGGGCCGCGCTGACGGACCGGTTTACGAAATCCTCTATACCTGCTGCCATGTTATACAGCGAAGACAGCCAGCCAGTGCTTCCGGCAGGTGTGCTCACAATAACTCCTGAGGAGCTATGCCTTTCAGCTGTATTTCGATAGCGCAGAGTGTACCGGGCGCTGGTATGGGAGCGAGCGCCAATGAAGAAATCGTTGAATGCATACAGATGCTGTCCATCGTTTAGATCGGCGCGCGCCATGGAGATTTCGCGCATGGCCATATTCCCGGCCAGAGCATCCTGAATCACTCTTATTGAATCATTCCATAAGAATGGCAGAAGAATGCCATCAAAGCGCTCCGGATCCGGATTGAAAGCGAGTACCGGCTGACCGGTAAGGTATTTGGCGCAGTTTACCACCAGTCCGTCCTGGCCCAGAGGTACGGCCAGATCGTTGGGTCCAAAAAGGAAGTTGGGCAGTGCCGTGCGATCAATGACCTGAAAGCGAATATCGGCCGGGATGCTTCGCACCAGAGCATCCCGTGCTCTCTGGTAATTGTCGTATTCCAGCACGTAATCGTCGAAAGACTGCCCGCGACTCTCCACAAAGTACTTTGCCTGGCCTACTGTATTAAAGCGTTTGATACTTTCTTCCAGTCTGGTCTGTCGCGTAATCAGGATAATCTTTTCTACTTTTGGGGCGGCCGGGTTTGGCCCGTAGTCCAGCAGAGGGTTCTCCCGCGGTTCGGCGGCCCCCTTAATGTTGCTTCCTTTTTTCATCTGACTGCTACTGTGAGCCGGCGGGACCGGACTGCCAGCCCCGGTATGTTTAAATCGGCGGCATTACCCTCGCTGTTGCTGGATATTGGATAGGTTGCCTTCTTGCAGCAGAGATTGCAATAGATCGGGACTTATGTTTAGATTTCCAATCTTATCTGCATTTCCGGCCAGATCTCGAATGGCCCGACTGATGATCTGCCTAGCGTCCATCTGATTGGCGGCCAGCACTTCCAGAAGCTCCGGCGAAAGGCCCGTCAAACCTTCCATCTGGAATCGAATGGCCTGACCTTCGGTCTTTGCCTGGTTCAGGCGGTTATCATTTTCCAGGGATACCAGTTCTTTTCGCTTCTCTTCCAGCGAAGTCCTGGCATCCAGTTCCTCGCGCTCGATTTCCCTTTTTTTGCGCGCCACCGATGCTTTCGCTTCCATCTTCGCTTCTTCCACAAGTTTCTGCTTCTCCTGAACGGAGATTTCCGCATTCATTTGAGTCTCGCGAATCTGACGTTGCTTTTCCTCTACGGCGATTTCGGTCTGAAGTTCATTTTCTTTGATGCCCCTTTCCTGATCCACCGCGAAGTTTCTGCGTTGGTAGATTGCATCGTCCGCTTCTTTGAGAAGGTTTTCGCGGGCCGTTGCCTCCAGAGCGCGCGCCATCTCCGGAGTGGGGCTTACCCGCAGTATGGCAAAGTCAAGCACCGTAAGGCCCAGTTCCTGAAGTACCGGCTCTTCGCTCAGTCGACCTCGGACGAACTCCACCAGCTCCGGACCGGCACTCAAGGCTTCCCGGAGGGCATAGCCTCGTATCTTTTCTCGAAGGGTTACCTGAACCTGATTGGTAAGGCGCAGTTGCAATTTTTCCAGACCGTCGCCCAGCGGCCGGCCAGTGGGATCGACTGTGAAGTCCAGCATGGAAGAAAGACGAGCCGGATCTTTTACCCGGTACGTAATCTGCCCCTGGATGTCTACCGTCTGAAAGTCGTTCAGTGTTTCCTGAAAAATGAAAGGTGCATCCCGGCTATCCGCAGGTACCATCACAAGACTGGCGGACGGCGCGAAATACCAGAACGCCAGACCCGGACCTTCTTTCTTAACCTGACCCCTGCGAAAAAGCATTACGTAATCCGCAGGTCGACTCTTTAGATACCGGAAACCGAGCATGGGAAGTTCTGAATTTGCTCGGCGGACCAGGCAATTCTTTTTCGGCAATCAATACAGAAGATTCGAAGCGCCGCGAATCAGAGATTGGGGTTCTT
The DNA here is from genome assembly GCA_020440915.1 of Leptospiraceae bacterium. Taxonomy (GTDB): domain Bacteria; phylum Spirochaetota; class Leptospiria; order Leptospirales; family Leptonemataceae; genus UBA3465. The sequence continues at coordinate 6,463 of JAGRNE010000149.1, forward strand.
ATCTGTCCGGATCCAAACTGGCCAGCACCTGAAATCCATAGTGGAAAGCAAAAAGCATACTGGCAGGGCATGGGGGTCCTTTTTCAGGATGCGCTTCTGCCGGAGGGCGATTTTTCTGGCGATATGGATTCCATTCGCGTCCAGGGGGCCCGGGAGCATAACCTGAAAAACATCACAGTCGAAATCCCCAGGGATAAGCTTGTGGTGATTACAGGCGTTTCTGGGTCGGGCAAATCATCCCTTGCTTTTGATACCATTTACGCAGAAGGGCAACGTCGGTACGTAGAGAGCCTGTCGGCCTACGCCCGTCAATTTCTGGGACAGATGGAAAAGCCGGACGTGGATCTGATCGAAGGACTGTCCCCTGCAATTTCCATCGAGCAGAAGACCACCCACAGAAATCCCCGGTCAACTGTGGGAACGGTCACGGAAATCTACGATTACCTTCGACTGCTCTTTGGACGCGTGGGTCAGCCCCACTGTCACAATTGTGGTCGTCCGGTGGAAGCAATTACCATCGATCAGATTGTGGATCGCATTCTTTTGATGGAAGATGGCGCAAAGATCCAGATTCTCGCTCCGCTCATTGGGGACAAAAAAGGTGAACACAAAGATGTAATTGAAAAGGCAAGAAAGGAAGGCTTTGTGCGGATGCGCATCGATGGCCAGATTCGAGATCTCTCAGAGGAGATTGCCCTGGAGAAAAAGCATCGCCATAGCCTGGATGTGGTGGTGGACCGACTGGTGATTCGCGACGGAATTCATTCCCGCCTTACCGATAGCGTGGAAACAGCTCTGAATCATGGCAATGGACAGGTTCTGATCTTCGACGGAGAAAAGGACCATATCTATTCGCGAAATCTGAACTGCACTCATTGCAACCTTTCGCTGCCCGAGATCAGTCCCCGCTCCTTTAGTTTCAATTCTCCGCAAGGAGCCTGTCCTACCTGCGATGGCCTGGGCGTTCTTCTGGAATTCGACGAAGAACTGGTAGTCCCGGACGACTCTCTATCCATTCTCGACGGCGCTGTGGCGCCCTGGAGCAGCGGCAGAGGTTACTGGTATCTTGAGCTGTTGCAGGATCTATCTGCGGAACTTGGTTTTCATCCTTCCACTCCGTTCAAAAAGCTGAACGCGCAGCATCGAAAGGCAGTGCTCTACGGTTTTCATAGCGGGGGATATAACTTTGAAGGTGTGATTCGCAATCTGCAGCGCCGTTACAGGGAGACCAAAAGCGACGATGTTCGCATCTGGATGGAAAAGTTCATGGGCGAAAGCTCATGCCCGGATTGCCAGGGTCACCGTCTACGCCCCGAATCGCTGGCGGTGCGATTCCATGGGCAGGGGATCCATGGTCTGGTGGACAAGAACATCAAGGAGCTTCTACATTTCTTTACCGACGTCAATCTCACAGATTCAGAGCAGAAGATTGCAGAAAGGGTGCTCAAGGAGATTAATGAAAGACTGGGCTTTTTGCACAATGTAGGTGTGGGTTACCTGACCCTTTCTCGCTCGGCGGGCACTTTGTCCGGCGGCGAAGCCCAGAGGATTCGCCTGGCTACTCAGATTGGATCCGCTCTCATGGGCGTTCTATATGTGCTGGATGAGCCATCCATTGGTCTGCATCAAAGGGACAATCGTCGATTACTGGATACCCTGAAGAGCCTGCGAGATATGGGAAATACTGTGCTTGTGGTCGAGCACGATGAAGAGACCATTCGAGAGGCGGATCACGTTGTGGACCTGGGCCCCGGCGCCGGAGTACATGGCGGATACGTGGTGGCCAACGGCGCCCCGGATACCCTTGCGAAAAAGCCAGAAAGCGTTACCGGCCAGTATCTGAGTGGAAAAAGGCGCATCGAAATCCCCGCAAGAAGGAGAGAAGGCAGCGGTCGAATTCTTACCATTCGCGGCGCGGCAGAAAACAATCTCCAGGATGTGGATGTGGATCTACCTCTGGGAATGTTGATCTGCGTAACCGGAGTGAGCGGCTCCGGAAAATCCACTCTGGTAAACGACATACTCTACAAGTCCCTCGCCCAACGTCAGGGATCCCGGTTACGACCAGGAAAGCATAAGAAGCTGGACGGTCTTGAGCACATTGATCGCGTAATTGCCATTGACCAGGAACCAATTGGTCGAACCCCAAGATCCAATCCTGCCACCTACACCGGTCTGTTTACTCCTATTCGGGAGCTGTTCTCCAATCTTCCGGAAGCGAAATTACGAGGGTATAAGCCTGGGCGCTTCAGCTTCAACGTTGCAGGCGGTCGTTGCGAGAACTGCGAAGGGGCAGGGATACTGAAAATCGAAATGCACTTTTTGCCGGATGTATTTGTTACCTGCGATGTTTGCCAGGGTAAGCGATTCAACCGCGAAACCCTAAAAAAAAAAAAAAAAAAAAAAAGCATCTACGACATACTGGATATGACCGTGGAAGATGCCATACCTTTCTTTGAAAACATCACCATTG
>JAGRNE010000014.1 GCA_020440915.1 Leptospiraceae bacterium
AATTTCTGACTTTGGACATCCGAAACTCCGAATATCCTGACATCCATGCATCGGAGCATCGAGCCATCCGTGGCCTTTCCGCAGTACATCTAGAGCCACCGGAAGTGATCCAATCTCTGGAACCGGCGCCACAAGCGTTTCGGCCAGCGATCCAGGCTGGAAAAGGCTTTGGACTTGACAGGGGCGGCGATGCCGGCAGGTTTGCGAAGGCAGGGGGCTTAGCTCAGTTGGTTAGAGCGCTTGCTTGACATGCAAGAGGTCACTGGTTCAACTCCAGTAGCTCCCACAAAATCTAATTTACCTTCCTCTGCATCCTGGGATCATGGGCTCATGACCCAGCGTAGTCGCGTTATTGATTATTCCGGCGCTCTGTTTGCTCTCATCGGAGCAATTATCAGCGCCATCCTCGTGGCAAAGCATTCCTTTCCGAACTTGATTGAGTCTTCGGTGGGTTGCGACATTGGTGGCATTGATCGATGTAAGGCATTGGGAGAGACGGAATATGCTTACGTCTTCGGAATTCCTATTGCCGCTTTTGGATTCTTCTACTATTCCCTGGTTCTGGTCACCTTCCTGCGAATTGCTTTTATGCAGCATCCGGGAAAACTGCTGGGTCTGATCGTCTTTCTGGGCGCTACCGGAGTTCTGGTAGATGTGGTTCTAGGCATCATCAATCTGGGCATCCTGGATGCGCCCTGTTTGCTCTGCATCTACACCTACATCACTACTGCAGGAGTCATGATCATGGCAGCCATGTTGTTTCGAAACGAAGCGAAAACCAGGAAGGTCAAGCCCAGCGCGGCTATTGACTGGGTGGCGCTGGCCGTTCACTCCGGCATTGCGCTCATTATGTCGATTGCACTTTATGGTTGTCTTTCTCTGTTCAGTCCGTCCGGCGGTCCCCCTGCTGGCGGAGTGCCTCTGATTTCTGAAGATCAGGTGGATCTAATTGTCCAGGACTTCGAAACCCTGCCGGAAGCGAAATTGGACTCCTCCAGTCTACAGACAATGGGAGGTTCAGAAGAAGGTTATATTGTCATCCATGAATTCGCAGACTTCCTGTGTCCTCATTGTCGCCATACAACGGAGATGATTGCGGAACTCAAGAATCGCTGGCCCGGTCGTATAAAGGTCTATTATCGTCAATTTCCCCTGGACGGCACCTGCAATCCTATGATTCAGGGAGTGCGAAAGCCTATCGGCGATTGGCGATGCAACGCGGCGCAGGCGGCTGTTTGCGCTGGAGGAAGCGAAAACTATGCTCCCTTTATTCACGGACTGTTCGCACTTCAAGAAAACAATCCTCCGGTAATGACGCCGGAAACCATTCGTCCTATAGCAGAGAAACATGGTCTGAACTGGGACAACATCTACAAATGTATGGGTTCTCCCAGGGCCCAGCAGCTGATCAACGGAGACGTTGAAGCGGGCCGATCCATCGAGATCAATTCCACTCCTCTGGTGATTCTGAACGATCGCATTCTCAGTCGAGGTTCGCCCCATGAACAGTTTTTCTTCCAATTGGTGGACGCTCTGGTCTACAAGAAGGAAGGCAAAGCGGCCTTCGATGAATTGAAGAAACGGTCCAGAGCGCAATAATGCTAGAACTGGAAGGAAAACTCAACGGAGCCGGCCAGAGACATGCAGTGGTGGTCTCCCGATGGAACGAGTTTATTACCGATAGACTTCGGGACGGCGCGCTCGCGGCGCTAAGAAAGCACGATGTTTCCGAGCAGTCCATTACAGTGGTGAGCGTACCGGGCGCCTACGAACTGGGTTCCGTGGCAAAGAAGCTGGCCAGTAGCGGCGCCTACGATGCAATTACATGCCTGGGAGCGGTGATTCGCGGCGCCACCGATCACTACAACTATGTATGCGGCCAGGCAGCCCGTCTTATTGCTCAAGTTTACTACGATACTGGCGTCCCCACAGTCTTCGGGGTCATAACCACAGATACCATTGAACAGGCCATCGAGCGAGCAGGAACCAAAGCAGGCAACAAGGGATATGAAGCGGCTGCAGCAGCGGTGGAGCTGGCATCCCTGGGTCAGCAGATTCAGTAGTTATGACGCCCAGAGCGCCGGCCAGTAAGGGCATGAAACGAAGCTTTCGTCACAGAAATTCCCATGGAAGGGAAGTGGCCCTTCAGGGCCTGTACCAATCGGAGATTGGAGGGCATTCCATATCCCAGATCCTCCGCTTCACCTGGCTAAATGAGCCACTGCCCCGGGACGTGGCGGAACTAACCGAGCAGATCATTCAAGGTGTGCTGGAACATACCGACCGTATCGACCAGGTAATTGATGCACTATCCGAAAAGGATGCTACACAGATTTCAACTGTAGTCCGATGTATTCTAAGGATGGGCATCTATGAGATGCTTATGGGATCCAATGCGCCCCGGATCATCATCGACGATCTCTGTGAGCTTACCCGCAGATACGATGTAGAGGAATCCGTGGCATTTGTGAACGGAATCCTGGATGCCTATCGAAGAAGAAGGGAAAGCAGGAACAAGGGTGGCCAGGAATCGAATAACCTTTGATGATGGAGGCGAGGAGAGCCCGGGCAGAGGCTCCGAGCCCAGCGAATCCTATGAATCCGCCGATCCGGTAACGGTGTATCTCGATGAGACGCCGCCGGAGCGCCGGAGGAAACGGCTGGCCATTTTTGGCGGCGTAGGGCTGCTCTTGATTGCTCTTCTTGTAGGCGGCTTTGCCCTCTATCACTTCTACTTTCAAAAAACCTCGGAAAGCCAATCTGAACTCACCGGGCCCATGGATCTGGACTCGGTGCGGGATAGATTCTATCTTCCTACAGTTTCCGATGATCCTGAGCTGGAAAAAGCCATCAATCGCTACAGAGAGGGCTTTCGCGAAGAAGCTCGCCGCAGTTTTGAAGAATACCTGCAAACCGATGCATCTGATCAGGGAAAAGCCATCGCTCTGACCTATCTGGGCGTCATGGCCATCGAGAATGATAAGCTGGGTCTGGCTCGCCATCACCTTCTGCGCGCTCTTAAGTATCAACAAAGCTTTGTACCTGCCCTTGTGAACCTGGCCATCGCAGAAAGGCTGATGGGAAACCTGGAGGATGCCCGCCAGTACGCCGAGCAGGCCCGTAAGCTGGCTCCCAACGATCCTGCGGTTTCGCTACTACTGGGCAACATCTTGATGCAGGATCAGAAGCTGGACGAAGCATCGGAGATGTACCGCGAAGCGCTGGAAGATGCTCCGGCGGATTCCTACCTGGCCTACAACCTCGGTATTTCCCTGGTTCGTCAGAACAAGCTGGAGGAAGCAATCATGGCTTTTTCCAGGGTAATCGATAAAGAGCCCAACAGTTCGCTGGCTGTGCGATCCCACGGCCATATGGGTCAGATCTATTTTTCAAAAGGAAACCTGGAGATGGCTGCCGACCATCTGCGAAAAGCCACAGAGCTCGCTCCAGGTGAAGCACGATATCATTACAATCTGGGCATAGTCTACCTTCGCATGGATCGACGGCGCGAAGCGGTGCAATCCTTTCAGTCCGCCCTGGATTCTGGCGGTGACGATTCTCGTGTCTTTCGGGGCCTGTCTCGCGCCTTTCTGAAACTGGAGCAGCCGGGAATGGCGCGAAAGGCCCTGGAAAAGGCATTGCTGGTCAATCCTCAGGATACCGAAAGCATGATGGACCTGGGCGATTTACAGAGCTCCGAGGGCGATCTGCTCGGAGCCGTGGACAGCTATCGCCGAGTTGTTCAGATGAGTCCAGGAAACGCTACGACGGCAGATGCCCTGGATCGTCTGGGTCGCGTTTATGCGCGCCTGGAGCGATACGAAGACGCCACCCAGGCCTACTATCAGGCCCTTCGAATTGATCCAGACCGAAGCTCGCTCTATCTGGGTCTGGGCCAGGCTCTGGAAAAGGCCGGCAAACCGGAAGAAGCCATCGACATCTGGAAGAAGGCCTTGCAGAGAGGGGTGAAGCTATCCCCCGGCGATGAGAAACGCATTCGCTTTGCTCTGGCAGCAGTATACGAAGAGAAAGGAGCTTTCGAATATGCCGTTCGCGAATATCAGGCTCTCAAGGAGCGTCTGGCGCGGCCCGGTACAACTGCGGTGGATCCGGAAGTGCATTTGCGACTGGGAAGGGTTCTTCTAAAGACAGGTAGCGAATCGGCGGCTCTGGAACTGGAAACCGCAGCCAGTTCTTCCGAAGCCTCGCCAGAGATCCGAAAAGAAGCCTATCTGTTAATGGCCAACCTGTACGGAAAGCAGGGCAATCCAGATTCCCTGGAAAAAGCCCGACGAGCCATCTACCAGGCCGCTCGATTGGATCCGCGCGATCCAGATGTAAATCTCAGTCGGGCCAGGATTCTTCTGGCCACCGATTCTCCGGTTGACAGAGAAAAAGCGATCGAGGTTCTTATGGCATTGACGTCTTCGGATCTGGATTCCAGGACTGCAGCCCAGGCGCAGAACCTTCTTGGCGTTGCCTACTACAAGAATGGCGAATACCGAAGAGCCATGAGCGCATTTGATACGGCCATAGAGCTGGATCCAGGATTGCGGGATGCCTATGATAATCAGAGGGCGGCGGCCAATGCGTACGAGTCCAGCCTGCGCTAGTAAAACCGGGCCTTGATCGCCGGGATTGCCTGCACATTAATATGAAATCATTCCTACTACATATTCTTGCATTTCTTATCACTGGCTTTGCGCTTTCCACCCCATTGCAGGCTCAGTTTGCAGTAGTGGACGGAAAGAAAGAAGTACTGCAGAAGCTTGAAGCCGGCGGCGAAGCAAGACGGCAGGCCATCTGGTACATTTACCAGAATCGCTACGATGAACTGCTGCGACCGGCCATACAGTATCTGTTCAAGAGCGATGACTTTGACGATCATCGTGCCATTCTTCGAGTCTTTGAGGCCTACGGACCGGGATTGGAGCGCCATGTACCGGACTGGTATCGCATCCTGGACCGCTACATGAATCGGAATGTTCCGGAAGACATATTGATTCAGTGTATTGAGCTGGCCTCCTCCTGGAAGGAGCACCGATTGATTTTTGCTCTCGGTCGGATGGCGGACCACCCCAGGATGAAAGTGCGCTTGGCCGCTTATCGGGCCATGGCGCGAATGGGCAACGATAACCTTATTCCGATTCTGATTCGCCAGATGAAGTCGGACCGTCCTGTACATAAAATATATGCTCTGGAAGGAGCTCGACTGTATCACGACGAACGGCTGGTTCCCTTTATTAAGGACCTACTGAACGATTCCAGTAAGAGCGTACGCATCTTTGCGTTAAAGGCCATCGTCGAGCAAAGAACGGACCAGGATGTATCCTATCTGGTGGCGCGCAAATACCAGGATGATACAAACGAAGAAGTGCGCGCCCGAGCCATTGAAATGATCGGTCGAAAAGGCTGGGGTCGACAGAATTACCTTATTCACAAAGCAGTGGGCGATTCCGCTGAAGTCGTCCGGTGGGCCGCAGTTCGTTCCGCAGTAGCCATGAAAGACCGAGCGAGCGCCGCTCCCATTTCCAGACAACTAAAGACAGAAAGAAGCGAAGACCTGAAGCTGGCGATGATCGAAGCGCTGCTGGATCTGCGAGTGGACGACTCCGCCAATGCTCTGGCATATTTACTTCGCACCGATGAGATGGAGAAAGTGCGGCAGCGCGCGGCCATGGCCATCGGGAATCTGCGAATTCGAGATGGCGGATTTGCGCTGCTGCAAGCAGTGCGAAGCGACGCCTCTGTTAATGTTCGTATGGAAGCCGCCGCGGCGCTCGGGGACCTGGGTGACCCGTCGCTTGCAGAATCGATTATCGCACTGCTGGACAACAAAGAAGAGGACCGGAGAGTGCTCCAGCTTTCTGCGCTGGCCATTATTCGCTCAGGCTCGGATGAAAAGATCCGAAAGCTGGAACGAGCCTCAGAATCTCTATCCGATCCAGTGCTTCAGGCAGAGATCAAACGAATGGTGATGGAATACAGAAAGAATAAGGGGCGCTGAACATGGTCCCAGAAGAGCAACAGAGCCCTGAAGATACTCAGCCCGATTCGCTGCAAGGCAAAGACCGGCCACCGGCCTCCGAAGGTCTGGCCCCTCCTCCCGGCGCATCCGAGCCGGCCTCCCTGGACCCCTGGGCCGACTCCGATTCCGAACCCACCACCATTGACATTGAACTAGATACTATCCCGGCCATTACCTCCGGACCCTATGATGCAGAAGCTAATGAAGCCAGTATAAAAGAGGAGAGCTCATTCGGCGACGCGCCTGTAGACCAAGAGATGGCGGGTGATTCCATTCCTCGTTCGGGTGCCGACCGGCCCACCGATTCCAGAGAACCTGGAGAGGGCCCCATTCGTAAGGTTGCCGAGGCCGACGATAACGAGGATTCCGGCGATTCGGAAGGAGATACAGACGAAGGAGGCGATGGCGATGACTCGCATCTGAAACGCAAAAAGCGCCGGAAGCGAAAGGTCTTGCTTCCGGAAACAGGAAGAAGCGCACAGGCGGCCATGCATCGAAAGGAACTGGCCAGCCGAGGCGATTTGAAGCGAATTCAGCGCGCCGGAGTCAAGGTACATGGCCAGAAGGTCGTGGCCGATGATGTGAACAAACTAAAGAGTCTGAGCGTTACCCCGCAACTGGAAGGGGAATTCATTGACCATTACATCGAACCCGTTCGCATTGAGTACTATATTCCCAAAGAGTCCCGATTCGTCACCGAGACTCGCTACCTTTACGTTCCTCTAATCGATCCTGAACCCCGCACCGATCCCGATGACGGTATCCTGCGGGATCATATTGAGGCCGAGAAATTTGTAGATCTACTACAGGTTCTGGGAGACTATCCTCAGTTCACCACTCTTATCCTGGACTCCTATCATGAGACTTTTCACATGTACGAGAGTCTTAGTCGCACAATGAAAGAGGCCCGGACCGATCCCATGCGTTATCGCACAGCTCTCTATATGGTGGAGACTCTGGGACAGCATGAGCCGACTCTTGCTGCCCTGGAAGCTCTGGGGGAGTTTCAGAGCTGGAATCTTAACTGGCTTATTAGGACAATGAACGAGAAAGGCGTGGAGTTTGCCTGCGCGGACTACACAATCTCCTATTTGATTAAGCGGCGCAATGAATACTGGGAGCAAAACGACCTTCCTTTTGACGAAAGATTCGAAATTCTCGCTTCCCTTTTCTATGACCAGGCCTTTCCCAACCGGGGGCTACATATCGGAGAAGAAGATTACTTCTTCGACATATTCGAAAAGAAGAACTTCCTGGGTTGATGCAGCAACTAATCTTTGCCAGACCGCCGGTGCCCGGAGAAGTGAAGACGCGCCTGGCCGCTTTCCTGGGCCCTGAGGCCGCTACAGATCTGTATCGCGCCATGCTTGAGGACGTTCTTTCTGTATTCAGCCCGCCATCGCCAGAATTCCGGAGCTCGGCGATGGGAGGCGCAATCCAGCTATCCATCTACCTTGCCGAAGAGGACAGTACGGGATTCTTCGCAGACCGCTTTCCCGGCCTGCCCATCTATTTACAATCCGGGCAGGATCTGGGAATGCGAATGGCCGGGGCTTTTCTTGAAAGCTTCCGACGCTGGCCAGGGCAGCGAATACTTCTCACCGGAAGCGACATTCCTTCCTACCATCCGGACGTTGCTCGGGAAGCGTCCGAGCAATTAAGACAATTCGATTGTGTCCTCATACCTACCAGGGATGGAGGGTATTGCACCATTGGGTTTTCTGATACGCATTTGCCTGAAGCGGAGTTTCGCAACCTTTTTGCGAATATTCGTTGGTCCACGCCTGTTGTAATGCAGGAGCAGTTACAAAGACTAATGGATGCCAATCTTTCCGTGGGAATTCTGGCGCCGCTGGACGACCTGGACGAAGCGCCAGATCTCTTTCGGATCCTTCAGGGGCGCACCAAAAGTGGTACTGGTCTGCGAACGTCGTCTCTACTTCAGAAGCTACCGAAGTGCGCTGCACTGATCCCTGTTCTCAATGAAGTGGAGAATCTGGAATTTGTGCTGCGACCATTGCAGGAGCTTTGTCTCTTTAATTACATCGTTTGTGCGGACAATGGAAGCGCAGACGGATCGCCAGAAAAGGCCCGGGAACTCGGAGCTCTAGTAAGCCATTGCCAACGTCGGGGATACGGGTCCACGTGCCTTGCCGGAATGGGGCTTCTGCACAGCTATCCGGATTGGGAAATACTGGTTTTTATGGACGGCGATGGCTCTGATGACCCGGAGGATTTGTGGTCTGTGCTCGGGCCCCTGTTTTCTGGAGAGGCAGATCTATGCCTGGGAGCCCGGACGCAAGGGGCTCTGTTGCCGCATCAGAAATTTGGAAACTGGCTTGCCACCTTCTTAATTCGTCTGCTCTACAAGTATCGGTATCGTGATCTGGGCCCCTTTCGGGCTATTCGCCGTGATGCCCTGCAGGCTCTGGAAATGGACGATCCGGATTTCGGCTGGACCGTGCAAATGCAGATTCGCGCCGTACAAAGGGGATTACGGATTTGTGAAGTAGAGGTAAAATCCAGAAAAAGGCATGCTGGCCGAAGCAAGGTCAGCGCCACCATCAAAGGGTCTTTTCTGGCCGGATGGATTATTCTGCGCACGGTATTCAGGGAATTTTTATTGAACAAAAAAGAATCCAGGGTCTAATCTGGCACAGTATGGCAAACCAGAAGAGTGGCAAAGATCGTCGGGGAGAAAAGAATCCCGAAGAAGAGCAGAGGAAGCAGGAATCAGAAGAGAGCGCCATCGAAATCGATGTGCATGAAGAAAAGATTCCTGATAGCGTAATTAAAGTGCGCGAGGAAGACTCTTGAGCGAAGCGGCCGAAGACCTGCGGCAGTACTACATTACTCCGACGTACCTGGAAGTAATGCGCAATCGCGCCAGGTACTGGTCGGAGGAATTCCTCCAGGCTCAGATTTCGCAATTTCGCCATACCATACCTGACTATCCGGAAGTCCTGGAACTACTCGAAGGTGAAATCCACCGACGCCGACTAAATGAGCTAAAGACAAGGATTCGCCGCCTCAAGAATACCGATCTGGAAGAAATGAAAACTCAGCAGTCCGATCCCGATGCCCGGGAAGTCATCGAAACCGAGCTTCTCATTCGTCAGGGAACTCGTCGGCTTCCGGATTCAGAAGAAAACGCGCGGATTCAATAGTACTCCGCGTTTCCAACTATGCGGATCTTTCCCTTTCCAATCATTCGTACCCTTTCTACCTTGAAAGTACTGGAACCATCACATGTATCAAGAAAGAGCGTTTGAACTTCATACGCATCTGTACGGATGCCTGAGTCAGGACGATTTACGCTGGCTGGCCCACCGCCGGGAACCGCGATGGCACATTTTCCGCAATACCTTTCGTGAGACCTACGGCATGGATCCGAATCTGGACGATATCTTCGCCGAGGACCGTCGGCAGGATTTGCGACAGTATTCGGTCTATGAAAGCGTCGGTAACTTCCCCGAATTTCAGTGTTGCTTTGACTTTGTAATAAGTGTTTCTCATGTGGATCCGGAAGAAGTCTACGAAGTGGCGCGTCGCGTTTCGCGCAGGCAGAAGGAACCCTGGGCCGAGTATCGCATGCTTCTTGGACCGCAGTGGGCACTGCCGGATTTCCTGGAAAGGGTTCGCTCGATCTGCGAAGGTTTTGAGCAAGAGGGCCGGGATTCCTATCTGGCCATGTCTCTCTGGCGCGGCGGACATCTGGCCGAGGATCAGTATGTTGCGCTGAAGAAGCTTATGGCCGAATCCAATGCTGTCCGCCATCGCCTGGTGGCCATCGATTTCTGCGCCAGAGAAGAAGGCTTTCCGCCCTCGGAAAAGGCCTCTCTATTTGAGCGCGTGGACCGGGACAACCGGGCAGATCCGGGTAGCGCTCTTGCTATCCTTTACCATGTCGGGGAATCCTTTCAGGACAAATCTCTGGAAAGCGCGGCTCGCTGGGTATATGAGTCAGCCCAACTGGGCGCTCATCGTCTGGGGCATTGCATTGCCCTGGGACAGCATCCGGAAGAATTCCGGGGCACCGTGAGAAAGGAGATCCTACCCGAACGGATTGCGCAGCTTGAATTCGAAAGGCAGTCCGGTTTTTACGTCAGCTTTAGCAGGGAATCGGAGTATGACGAGGAGCTAAGCCGATTGGAAGCGAAGCGCCGGTCTTTCCTTCAAGAAGTTGCTGCCGTCGCCGATGCCAACGAAACAGAAGGGATGGTGATTACCAATTGGCCCAGTCTGGACATCGAATACACCGAAGATCGCATCCGAAGGATACGCATTTTTCAGGATGAATTGATGAATCGCATTAAGCAGCGCAATGTGGTTCTGGAGGTCTGTCCCACATCCAACGCTCGGATCGCAGCTGTGCAAACTCATCCAGTGCATCGCTTTGTTCAGTCCGGGCTGAGGGTAGTGGTGGGCGCGGACGATCCGGGCATATTTGATACAACCCTGGAAAAGGAATTTCAGATTCTAGCAGAAGACGGACTGGGTAGCGAACTGGAGCAGATGATTGAGCAATCTCGCCGGAGCGTGTCTACAAATATGAGCGGCCGAAACGCTTGAATTGCGTTCGGAAAGTGTCCAGGCTATTCTTCTTCTCTTTCGATGTACTTGCCTTTTCCGCGGGCAACGATCTTTCCAATTTCGTTTTCAATCTCTGCGCGGTTCTCTACAACGCGACGGTTTTTCTTCACAAACCATCCCCGTAGATAAAGGTTTTCGCCCACCCTGGCAGGCTGGAGATAGCGAATTGTAAGCTCGCCAGTCACTGTATCAAAGTTCATGGCTTCATTGATGCGAGCCATTGTTTCATCTAGAATTACAGATAAGATACCGGGATGAACCTGCTCGGGCTCTCCAACGAACTTTTCCGGGCATCGGTACTCGCCGTACACAGTCTTGGTATCTTCATCGAAGGTTAACTTGAGCTGAAGTCCGTCCGGATTGTCTGTGCCTGACCCAAAGCTTAGGTTTCCATTTCGACCGGACATGGCACTTAATTAAGAGATACTTCCTTTTTGTCAAGCATCTTTCAGTCGCCTGATGATTGGACCCTTCAATGCCGATGATAGAAGAGAACCGGTTTCCTGTTCCGAATCTTTCCCCGGGCTTAGCAGATTTTGCATCGATCGACAATATCATGAAAACCTACTCTTCTGTGACTCTGCTTCTTGTTGCTCTTTTGCTATTCTCTTGCTACGGGAGCTGTTCTTCCGGGCCGCATTATCCGGGTATGGAAGACAGCGTTCTTGATATTCGTCATCGGGACGGAGACCGCATCCGAATTCTTTCGATTTCCGACTCCCACGTTCCGGAGGAATCCGAAGATGAGGAAATGCTGCTGCCCATTCGCCGCAAAGGCCGCGTCCTTTCGGGTCTGGATCTTCTGGAAATTGACGACTTTCGAATGCTAAAAAACAGAAGATTTGCTCTGCTAACCAATGCCACAGGATTAAATAGAAATCTCATCCCTGGACTGGAATTGCTGATGGGGGCAGGGCTACGGCCTTCTCTGATCCTGGAGCCGGAGCACGGTCTTTACAGTCATGAAGACCGCTATCTTCCGGGCGGCTTTCGACAGGAAGCAAGATACGGTATTCGCCTTCTAAGTCTCTACTCGGCGCAGAAGAAACCTACGCAGGATCAGCTCCGAGGAATAGAGGCCATTGTAGTGGATATCCAGAACCTTCCGGTGCGCTGCTATACATACATTTCCACGTTAACTTACTTGATGGATGCCGCGGAAGACAGCGGCATAGAGCTAATCATCCTGGACCGCCCCCATCCCTATGGTTTCTGGAAGGCATCCGGTCCCTACCTGCGAAGCGGCTTCGAGAGCTTCGTTAGCCTGGCGCCGGTTCCCTACCTTTACAGTATGACCATGGGAGAATATGCGCTGTATATGGCTCAGTCACGTTTTCGCAAACTTGAGCTCTCCATTGTGAAGGCAAAAAACTTCAACCGGGAGGATTCAGACATTGCTCTTCAGCGAGCGTGGATCAATCCATCCCCGAATATCCCGGATCTGGAAACTGCACTGGTCTATGCCGGGGTGGTATTCTTTGAAGGCACCAATGTAAGTCTTGGCCGGGGGACCACCCGACCCTTTGTTTACTCCGGCGCTCCGTGGATGGATTCCGATGCGGTACTGGCGGAGCTACGGCGGCTGAATCTTCCGGGAGTGCGATTTGCCCGCGCTGTTTTTACGCCCACTGCATCGATGTACAATGGCATTACCTGCCAGGGAATTCAGATTATTCCGGTTTCCTATGAATTTGATCCCATTCGCACCGGCTTCGAATATATGAAAATTTTGCGTCGAATCCATCCTGAATTTCGTTTTGTGGTTCGGGGATCCGGCCATTACTGGACCGACTATCTCTGGGGGGATTCTACTTACCGGGAGGCGGTAGAGCAGCAAGTGGACTTTCAGCGATTCCAGCGTACCTATGTTCAGGACGGAATTCATTTTGAAAAGCTTACCGAAGATATTCGTCTCTATTGACGGCTTTCGCTGAATAGCAAAGTCCTGGAAAACCCGGCATTGCCAGCGTCCGGACCTCAGTCCACCATATCGCTGTCCAGGCGCAATTGCCGGATAATCCTCCTGCAGGACCCCACCATCCGTAGCATTCCCCCCGGGATTCTGTGTTGACCGTCTGCGATAGGCCGAGCACTCTTCGCCCACGATGTCCGATTCCAGCAAAACCAGGAAAATCTTTCAGAAGGTCTCTTCCTCGCCCACCCTTCCCGTATCCGAGCAAAAGGAAAGCCGCTTCGACGTTGCGGCCCTTTTTGACGGTCCGGTGGGGCAGAAGGAAGCCATCGCACCGTCGGCGCTGGACGAAAAACTAAGGCAGGCCTATTTCTGGATCGTTAACCATGCTATCATTTCGCCTTTCTACGACATCGAATACAATGATGATCCGCCCACTACATTCTCCATAGGAGATCGAAAGACAGAGTTTACTCTACCTACGGCTCAAAGTTATTCCAGCTTCGTCTTGATGCCGCTTTTAAACCTGGCGGTGCGAAGAAGATGCCTTTTTGTGGGCGGGCCTGGAAGAGGGAAAACGGCCAGCGCCATCCTCATGGGCGTTCTGGCCGGCTACAGTCTTACAGAAATTCGCCGAGCCATTCAGCACGGCCAACCTGAAATGACCGTTACCGATCTTCTGGGAAATCCCATTCCTTCCGACCTCATGAATGCGAAGACCATGGATGAAGTGCGCATTGCCTGGCGAAGATGGCTGGGAATGCGCGTCAAGATCATCGACGAATATAACCGCATACCCACTCGCACCCAGTCGGCGCTACTCACGGTGCTCGCCGACAACTATGCAGAGGTTCTGGATCAGATCTACGAATGTCCTGAGGCAGCCTGGTACTTGACGGCCAATGACGATGCCGGAGGAGGAACGTACCAGGTTATTGAGGCGCTTCAGGATAGAATCGATATCGTTGTTCATGCACTTCACTTTAACACGCGATTCATTGGCGATCTCTTGCTGCGCATCGAGGCCGGTATCTCGCCGGAGAAGATGGTCCCGGATAGTATAATTTTCTCGGAAGAAGAACTGAATACTATGAACAGCCAGATCATGGGCATTCGCATTGCTCCTGACCTTATGCGAAGATTAGAATTCTTTGCCTCGCACTTCGAATTCTTCGAGTCCGCCGGAGAGCAACTGGAGTACAAGACCAAAGACAACGTTAAGCTTGCAGGTATGGATCTCTCCAATCTAATGTCGGAGGAAACCGGTAGGGATCTTGTGAAGGATCTGGGAAGCCAGACCAGGAACGGCCTTTCCGTTCGCGCCATAATGACCTGTCTTGTATTTGGAAAAGCCATCGCCTACTTCCGCGGTCAGAGCGAAGTGACTTTCGAGGATTTCCGTCAGATGCTTCCCTTTGTGCTGCACGACAAACTGGCCCAGAATTCGGAATCGCCATTCTTCGAAGCGGAGAATCATTCCATTTACCGGGTGGATCACATTGGCTGGATTCGGAAGCTCTTTGATCTTTCTTCAAAAGAATTTGATCGATTGGGGCTCCACAAGGATGATCCCGTTGCTCGCTTCCGTCAGGAGTTTGATCAGGGATTGGACGGGCTGTCCGAGAAGGAGACTTTGAGTCGGCTTTCGGCCATCGAGCAGACTATTGATGAAACCGTGAAGTCCAGAAAGCTCTACGGCCATCTATTTGACGATCTGCTGAAGTTGAAATATCTTCATCAAAGATACACGAACTATTTGAACTGGCTGCGCTGGTCCCAGAAGCAATGATGAATCTGGGGGCATTCTTGAAGGCGCATCGAGAGAGGCTCAACCAGCGCTTTCGAATTCGATGGCTGGAGAAGCGCAGCATTTCCGGGGATGACTTTCTCCGGGAGTATAAGCATCTAGCGGAAGCATTTATCGGCGCGCTGACCTCCCTGCAGAATGATGCTGCAACCGGGCGTAGCATTCAGACACCAGAAGTTGGTCCTGAAAATCAGATCAGCGATTCTAAGATAGAAACCACCCTTTTTGAACTGTACGATCTGGTTCTGGATCTACAGGGCCATCGGCTCTGGAACGAAGATGCCAGTCTACGGGATATCCCTGGTTTGATTTTCGCAAGCTTTCCTCGACTGTCCGCGAATCATTGCGATGAATTTCTTTCGCGGGCCATTAATGTGGGTTTCAATCTTAAGAAATCCAGCATTGAAGTGCAGCGCTGGTGGACTCTTCTGAAGCGATTCGCCCCTATGGACTCTCAGTACTCCCGGGAAAAAGCTTCCAGGGAGCGATTCTTTCGACTAATGGGTGCCCTGGGCTGGTTGGCCGGACTTTCGCAGTTTCGCCTGAGCGCACTTTCTGTTCTGGACAGTATGAGTGAAGAGGAAGGACGCGCGCTGTTTCCTTCGGTAAAGAGCCCAGAGTCGTTGCGACGGTGGCTCGTAGAAATGCAAGACAATCCCTGGGCAGGCCTTGCGGATCCATCGCCGATAGTGCTTGGCGGTTTTCGGGCCTTTGGATATCAGTTCCGCAATCCTCCCAGGATTCTTGGAGCAGATAATTCCGGCGGGCTGCTTCTACGCGACAGCCATCAGACCTATCTGGTATTTGCCGATCGTTTTGGCGCCCAGATTGTTGGGCTTGGCTCCGACGGACAGGCCGGATCAACCGAGGAAAATCCAGGACCTCTGGCCGAACTTGATGGAGCAGCGCTAAAGGAATGCATTTCTGCGATTAAGAAAGCAGACCTTCCCTTACCGGAAAAGTTTCATGGCAGTCATTCTCATCTGAAGACGCGCTTTCTGGTCAGCGAAGACAGTTATTTTATATGGGTGATTCCTCGATGAGCGAGAGCGCAAGTCGCATGAGCCCGGAAAAGTGGATGGAGGTATGGCCCGAGGCTCTGGAAATCTGGGGGCGATACATAAAGCTAAAAGAGCCGCGGTTCACTCGTCGCAAAAAGATACCGGGAAAGGATTCAGCCACTCCGCTGGCCTACATCGATCTAAGGCAGATGCAGGTTGTAGTGGGAATGGATCAGGTGGAGCGTTATGGTCTCCAGGATCTTTCGCTGGAGATTCTGGCCCATGAGGTGGGCCATCATGTTTTTGCTCCAGGAGACCTGCTGGATGCTGGCCGTTGTATTTCCAGGATTCGAAAATCCTTGCGAGAGCTGGCAGGCGAAAGCGCAATCATCTTGAACATGTACACCGATCTTTTGATCAATCACCGATTGCAGAGCTTCGGCCTTTCCATGGATCAGGTGTATCGCCGAATGCGATCCTCCGCTGCGGATCCGCTCTGGGATCTTTACATGCGAACCTATGAAATCCTGTGGAAGCTTCCGGCCGATTCCCTTTGCTCGGTGGTGGACGAAGAGACAGAAGCTGATGCAGCTGTGGCTGCCCAGGTTATTCGATCCTTTGCCGCCGATGTGGTTCGCGGTAGCGGTATGTTTGGCGCAATCTGTTACTACTATCTAAAGAAGAACGGTTCCGCCAGGGCAAGAAGGAATATGGAACCAATGCTTGATGCGGAGCATTCCATGGAAGAAGGCCAGATACCGGACGGCCTGGTGGAATCCGATGAGGATGAGGATGCAGAATGCAGCTATCCGGTCTTTGATGAGAGCGGTGAATGGAAGAATCCGAAGGATAACGAAGCGGACAAAAGCGAATCCGGATCCGGAGGTCGCGGACAAACAAGAATGCCCCTGGATTATCATCAAATTCTGGAGGCCATGGGAATAAAGATTTCTGCCGAAGAAGCGGCCATGCAATACTATCGCGAAAAGGCCAGGCCTTACCTTGTGCCCTTTCCTGTGAGCGAATCAGTGGAGTCCACTGAGCGGCAGCTGGAGGGCTACGAAGTCTGGCAGCCGGGGCAGATGCTCGAGCGCATCAATTGGTTTCAAACTCTACTTCGAAGTCCGGTAGTGATTCCCGGTTACACCACGGTGCAGAATCGTTACGGTACCAGTCCGGGACCGGAAAAAGGAATCCGACCGGTGGATCTGGACCTGTATGTGGATTGTTCCGGTAGTATGCCGCGACCTACAATCTCATTGTCCTATCCGACGTTGGCCGGAGCCATTATTGCACTTTCCGCCCTGCGAGCCGGTGCAAGGGTCCAGGCAACTCTTTGGAGCGGTCCCGATCAGTGGCTAAAGACTGATGGCTTTGTTCGGGACGAAAAGGAGATTCTGAAAGTACTGGTAGGCTATTTCGGCGGCGGTACCGCTTTTCCTTTACATGTTTTGCGTAAGACGTATCTGGAGCAATCAGTTCCGGATCGAAAAGTGCATCTGCTTGTAATCAGCGATGAAGGAGTGGACACAATCTTTCAAAATGATGAACTTGGGAATGCTGGCGAACAGATCGCAAAGCAAGCGCTGGAGAAGGCTGGAGGTGGAGGAACCTTTGCCTTGCAGCTTTACTCCTCCTGGGAAAAAAACCAGCAGCTAATTCGTGCCTCCGAGCTGGGATTTCGGATTCATGAAGTCGGTAGCGCTGAAGATCTCACTCGCTTTGCCCGATCCTTTGCGAAAGCTCGCTACGGAAAAGACTCAACAGGGCAGAAAGCGCAGAAGTAGCCTGGCCGGCAAATAGAGTAAGAGATTCGAAATGAAATCACTGAATAACGTAGCGCCCGAAAAATCCGCCGCCCATGTCGGCTTGCCCGAAGAATCCGAAGTTGAAAGCAGGCGCTCCGCTTTACCTGCCGGGCGATTTTCATCAGAGAAAGACAGTTCGGTTTCGGGTGGTTCGCTGGAAGATACTTCAAGATGGCTGAGAGCTGTGATCTGGCTGAGCATCCTTACGATTGGCTACAATATCCTGGAAGGCCTGGTCTCACTATTCTTCGGCGCACAGGATGAGACGCTCGCGCTGCTCGGATTTGGTATCGACAGCTTTGTTGAGGTGCTTTCTGCCTTCGGTGTACTTCATATGACTTTACGCATGCGAAGCGCGGGGCCGCAGAGCGCCGGGCGCGAGGAGTTCGAACGCCGCGCTTTGCGCATTACCGGGATCGCATTCTACCTGCTTGTTCTGGGGCTCATTGCATCGGCATTTGTTCAGGTATACACTTCCCGGGAACCGGAAAGCGGTTTGGCGGGGATCCTGATTTCAGGGATTAGCATTCTGGGGATGGGCTTTTTGATTCTTGGAAAAGAGCGCCTCGGGCGACAATTGAACTCTCCGGCCCTGCTTGCTGATGCCCAATGCTCCAGGAGTTGTCTTTATCTTTCCGTGGCGGTGCTGCTTTCGGCGGCAACGTTTGAGTTAACGGGCTTCCTGTACGCGGACACAGCGGGAGCCCTGGCAGTGGCTTTTTTTGCGTTCCGGGAAGGTCGGGAGTCGCTGCAAAAAGCGGGAAGCAATGATCTGAGCTGCGGCTGCGACGACCATTGCTCGGGCTGATTTCAGGCCTGGAAAGCATTATCCAAGATCATCATCAGGCAGAAGCCTACCATCAGGCCTGCCGTGGCCTGGTGTTCAAAACCGTTCTTCTGGGTTTCTGGAATCATTTCGCTACTGATAATGTAGAGCATCGCTCCGCCCGAGGCCGAAAGACCCCAGGGAAGCATAGCGGCGCTGAACGATACGGCGGAGGCGCCCAGAACCACCCCCAGCGATTCTACAAGGCCGGTAGCCATGGTTACCAGAATGGCCGTTCGCGCAGAAAAACCTTCGGCTACCAGAGCCAGCGCCACAATCATTCCTTCCGGGACATTCTGAAATCCAATTCCCGTCATCAGAGGCAGTGAAATGCTCTCATCCCCGGTGCCGGTTCCTACGCCCAGGGCCATCCCCTCTGGAAGGTTATGGATTCCCACAGCGAAGATAAAGAGCCATAACCGGCGAATGGCTTCGCTATTGCTGCCTTCGGCGCCGCGAAAGAAGTGTTCATGCGGTATAAATCGATTCGCAACATGTAGGAAGCCTCCGCCCAGTAGGAGGCCCCCTACGGCCAGCGAAGCCTTTTGCAGATTCCCTTCGCCTTCGAAGCGATCCATGGCGGGAAGAATAAGAGAAAAGAGCGTTGCTCCTAGCATTACGCCGGCGCAGATTCCCATGGTAATGTCGTGCAATCGGGCAGAAAAACGGATGCGAAGAACCACGGGCAGGGCGCCCAGACTTGTAGAAAGGAAAGCAACCGAAGCGCCCAGCAAAACAAAGTTGTTCAGGAATTCCAGGGGCACGATTTGAAATAAGCGGAAACCGTTTTGCCGGTCAATCACTAAGCTTTCCGAGCCGTAGGTCTCTTCAAAAAAGGCTGGCCACTCTGGATGGCTCCAGTCCATTCTGGGATACCTTTGTTAATCGGATGGAGCAAAAAGAGGTCAACATTCATCTTCTGATGCGCAGGCTGGCCCGATGTCCTGCGGAGCTATATGATTTTCCCAACGAATCGGTGGTCCCTCTTGCAGTTGTCCAGGATACGGTCTTTCATCTTGGAGGGCCGGCGCTTTCTGCATCCATCCGCAAAGCCATAACATCTGAAAAGGCCTCTGGCCGCATGCCATTCATGCTCCTGGCCTGCTACGTTCTTGCGGATCCCATGTTCTCTGGTCGCAAAGATCTGTTGCCCCGTGCGCTGGAACTGTTGGGCCAGGGATTCATGGAGCTTTCGGCGGTGGCGCGCGCACCGGACTTCGTATTATCTACGGACCGCAGAGAAGAATTGGTAAGACTCTCTCTTTCGTCGCTGGGACTTCTCCCCGAAGGCGAAACGAAGGCCATGGCGGCCAATCGATTGGAAGCTCTGGATACTGTGCGCCGGGTGGCTTTGATGCGAAAGGCCTCCGAACTCAGGAAGCGTCAGGAAGAACTCAGAAAAGCCATGGAGCGGAAGGCCGCGGAGGAGGCCGCCTCCAAGTGGTCCCGGGAGTAGGCAGATGAAGTCACAGGCAGAAATACTTGAGCGCATTCCTCTCTTTGAGGATCGCCATCTTCCAATGCTGCGAAGAATCCTGGAGAATAATCATGCTCCGCGATGGAATGCTATGTGCGGCGATCGGCTTGTTTCCAGCGATTTACCGGCGCTTCGTGCTTTTGAAGTCTCTTTGCGGAAATCTAGAAACGTTCCGGCCTCGGGATGGAGCGAAGAGGAGTCCATTCGATTTATTGAGAACATGGCGCTTCGCAGTCCCTGGTTTCAGCGAGTTTTTGAAGATCGGTCTCGTGACTTTGCATCCATTCCCTCCATGAGGCGCGAAGACCTGGTCCATCGACTCCATGAAATTGTTCCTCTGGATGCGGATCTGAGTCGGCTGGTATTGAATCCTACCAGTGGAACCACAGGAATGCCGGTGCAGGTACCCAATGACCCACTCGGCGTGGCGCACTATCAGCCCCTGATTCTGGAAGCGTTATCGCGTCATGGCATTGAACGACGACCGGGCACAGATGACATGGCTGCAGTTCAGATCTGCTCTCAACGAAGCACCATGACCTATGGCACTGTGCACGCTGCCTATGGGGGCGCAGGCTTTGCCAAGATTAACATTGCTCCTGGCGGCAGACAATCCCTGCTTTCGGAATGGAATTCTCTGTCCGGTCCGGATGCCTTCCTTCAGGAACTCCAGCCTTTTATTCTCACGGGCGATCCCTTTGCCTTTCGCATCTACATGGACTACAATGTCGATTACAGGCCGTCGGCGGTACTGAGCACTGCATCAACGCTTTCGATGGAACTGCGAAAGGAAATGGAAGAGTATTTTCAGTGTCCTGTGGTAAATATGTACTCCACCAATGAAAGCGGTCCCATAGCAGCAAGTTGCGCGCAACATCCAGATCGATTTCACATTCTGGCTCCGGACATTCGTCTGGAAACCCTTGCTTCGTCCCAATCTCTAAACTTTGACGACTCCGGCGCCTCCGGCACTGTACACATCACCGGTGGGAGAAATCCGCTTCTTCCCCTGTTGCGCTACGATACCGGCGATCTGGCCACCTGGACCCCGGAATCCTGTAGCTGCGGCGCCTCTGGATATCTTCGCGGCCTCACTGGCCGGCCCCTGGTTCTGTTTCGCGACATGGATGGTCACTGCGTTAATCCGCTGGACTTTGCTCGCCTTCTGCGGTTTGTTCCGCTGCGCAGGCATCGCCTGCTTCAGCAATCAGATGGAAGCCTGGATATGTATCTGGATCCGGGTCCTTTTGATCTTTCTGTATACAGAGATGAAATTATCAGAAAGAGCGCCGAGATTCTGGGCGAATTGACGGTGCGTATTCATCCCTGGAGCGAAGAAGTGGCAGGCGATTACCCCTACCGGGTCGTGGCATGATTCGAGGGCTGGTCCTGGGAAAGTTCCTCCCTCCGCATACCGGGCATCTACACCTCATTCGGGAAGCTCGACAGAAATGCGATCTGCTTACCGTGGTGGTGGGCACACTCAAAAGCGAACCCATAGAAGGGCAGTTACGCTTTCGCTGGATGAAGGAGCTCTGTCAGGGCTGTCGTGTAGTTCACCTTACAGACGAAAATCCTCAGTATCCAGAGGAGCATCCGGAATTCTGGAACATATGGAAAAGCAGCCTGCGGCGCATGCATCCTGAGCCAGTGGACCTTCTCTTCAGTTCTGAACTGTACGGCGACCGACTGGCTTCAGAGCTCGGCGCGGAGCATCGATGTATTGATCTGCAGCGCCAGGCGGTGCCAATATCGGGCACAGAAATTCGCCACCGCCCTCTTCGCAACTATCGCTTCATCCCGGAGATTGTCCGGCCATACTTCCATAAGAAAATTGTAATTACAGGAGCAGAGTCCACAGGAAAGACCACAACGGCCAGACACCTGGCCAATCGGCTGAATACAGTCTGGGCTCATGAATACGCCAGGGAGTACCTGGATTGCATGGGTCGCTATGTGGAGGAACAGGACATTGCCAAAATTGCCCGCGGTCAAATCGCTCTCGAGGATCGGATGCGAAATGCGGCAAACCGCGCCTACATCTGCGATACGGATCTAATGGCCACAATCATCTACAGCCAGCATTATTTTGGCGGCTGTCCGGATTTTGTAGCTACAGAACTTCAGAAACGGGTAGGGGACTTTTATGTCTTTATGGATGTGGACATTCCCTGGGTGGACGATCCTCAAAGGGATGCTCCGCATCTCCGAAGGGAGTTTCGAGCACGCTTTCTCGACATCCTACATGAACACAGGGCAAGTTATGCCATCGCAGGGGGCGCCTTTCGCCACAGATTACAGAATGCTTACGAAATCGTTACCGACTATCTGAAGCAGTTCTGATTTGGCTTGACTCTAGCGCGGATGGGGTTTGCACTACCCTGCCATTTTGATCCAGGATCGACCTATGAAATGTAATCGTTTTGTAACTTTGTTATTAGTATCGGCGCTGGCCTTGAGCTTTGCTGCCTGCAAGGAGAAGCGCAAGTTAGTCATTCGTGGCTCCAATACTATGCTGCCTATTTTGAAGCTTGTGGAAAAGACCTACGAAGAGGAACATCCGGATGTGGATCTTGTGGTCTCTGGTCCGGGCTCGGAAGCGGGTCTGGATGCGCTTGAGGCAGGAGAAGCGGACATTGCCACTTCTTCCCGGGAAGTGTACCCGGGAGAACTGGATAAGCTAAAAGAGAACGGTCCTGTGGAAGTGCAGGAAGTGGCCTACGACTGTCTTCTTCTGGTCGTGCATCCCGACAATCCCATAGAATCTTTGCGCCTTCAGGAAACATCGGATATCTTTGCCGGAAAAATCAAGAACTGGAAAGAAGTCGGTGGAGCGGACCTGCCAATCAAGGTGCTGGTGCGAAATGAGAAATCAGGTAGCGCAGATTATTTCGAAGAGCATGTCTTGCGTCAGCTGGATCTGGGAGAAGCTGCTTTCGAAAAAGCCAGGGAAAGGGAATATGCAGAGGGCGCCGAAGTTGTGGAGTCCAACGCCGATATGAGCAAGATCATATCGGATTCGCCTGGAGCCATTGGATTTATGGGTATGGGCAGCGCGGAGAAGGTGCATACAGCGCTGGTCCAAACCCTGAACTATGCGCGAGTTCCGGGCGAGCAGCCGGTGGCGCCCACCATCGAAAATGTCTACAATCGTACCTATCGGCTTTCGCGACCTATGTATCTGGTTTTTCGTCCAGGTAAGAATGCGGATGCAGATACCTTCGCCGAATGGATGATTTCCGATGAAGGTCAGCGAATGATCAAAGCCGCCGGCTACCTGCGAAACACGATGGAAGAGATTCAGGTAATCGAGCAAAAGAATAAGTCGCAAGAGTCGGAGAAGTAAGGTCCGTCGAACACCGGGACCTCAGGCCGGATTACGGCCTTTCCTCAATCCTTCTTGATAACCTGACCAGAGTGCGCGGGGGCAGAGTCCATTGTCTGCCCCGTTGCGAAAGCTGGCAGCAAAACATCCTCTGGATTTGTCGTCTACGTTCAGGCGACGATCGGCCTTCTCCATGTCCGTCCGCGTAAAGAACCTGAGCTCCAGACTATAACGATTCTTTCCGGAAATATTGGGCATTGTACCGTGTAGATGACGGGATGCGAAAAGCAACGCCTGACCGCGTTTCACTGGGGGACTGTAAACCTCTTCCATGGGGGGCGGATCGAAGACCGAAGGGTAGGTCAGGCCTGTGCTGGCCCTAATATCTTTACCTTTCTTGCGAAATGCCTGAAAGCCTCCGCTCCGGTTCCAGGCCTCTAGATCGAAGTCCGAGGAGTTGTTGGGCATCGGTCGGTCCAGATACTCCAGGAAGAAACCCATCCCATTGGTCCTATCGCAGTCGGTGAGGGGAAGCCAGAGGTTGATCTGGCAGGCAGGGTTGGCATAGTAGGTATCGCGATGCCAGCACAACAATCCCCGTGCCTGCGGATGATTCTGGAAATCCGGCGGAATGCAGCGAAATCGCACAGAATCCAGATATAGATCTCCCGGATTAAATCCCTGTCTTTCCAGACTGTGAATTAGCGTTTCTCGAAGGAAGGGGTTTCGCGCCGTTTTCCAACGCAAAAGGTGAAGCCGTCTGAGATAGAGTTGGTTTTGCCCGCTATCAAAGATATTCAGGGATAAGGGAAACTGCTGCAGAAATCCATACACGGTACAGATGATCTCTGCAAATGCAGGATCTGAAAATCTATGGATGGTGCCTTCATAGAGGATGGCCGGACCTGGATTCTTCGCCTTCATTGCATAATCTCAATCGCGCCAGAAGTTCTGGTTACAGGCTCCCTGGCCATCGGGTGGTACCCCCTGCCTGACGCCATCCGGGACCAGGAACGAACGTTCGGTAGGCTGCGATTCTTAATGGCTACGGGCCGGACGTCCCAGAATGCGGAGTCCCCTTTCGAGTCGGGAAGGGCCGGGACAAAGCTGCTTTTTTCCCTTTTCATCGACAGCGTTACTCCTGGTGCAATTATGGCCTGTCGCTATGGCGAAGGCCGTTCACAGCCCGTTACGGGAGACAATCTTCTGGAACCTTATTGTAGCAGCAGCGTACTGCCTTACCGGACTATGGGGTCTGGAGCTGGCTTTTGTCAATTCGAACGTAACTCTGCTCTGGCCGCCGACCGGAATTGCCATGGCCGCGCTGCTCAGGCGCGGGCTCAGTCTTGCTCCGGGCATCTTGCTTGGAGCTCTGCTCACAAATCTCATGAACGGAGCTCCTCCAGTTATCGCCGCATCCATAGCTGGCGGCAATGCCGGAGGAATGATACTTGGTTATGGCCTCATGTCCGCGGCTTATCGCGACCGGCCGGATCTGGGAAAGGCCCGCTTCATCGTCTATTTCGTCATTTATGCCTGCATCCTGGGGAGTCTGGGAACCGCGCTGTGGGGAAGCCTGACGCTTCTCGTTGGAGGAGTGATAGCTTCAAAGGCCTTTCTGGAAACTGGAATGGTCTGGTGGGTGGGGGATGCGATGGGCGTTTTGCTTCTTACTCCAATCCTATTGACGGACAATCGCTCCTTCAGGGTCATCAGAGGCCCTCGAAGAATTGCTGAGCTTTTTGGGCTTCTGTTACTAACTTTTACGGTGTCCTACATCATCTTTTATGGCGATCTGGGATTCGCTTCCAACTATCCTTTCATTTACCTTTCCTTTCCACTTCTTGTATGGGGTGTGCTACGATTTGGCCCGTCCGGCGGAGCAATTATCCTTCTAATTGTGGCCAGCTTTGCTACCGGCAGTACAGCGTCGGGGTTGGGGCCATTTTCCATGAGGGATGTGCATTCCAGTTTGCTCTTCCTGCACAGCTATCTTTCGCTGTTTGGGATTACGACTCTACTTCTGGGAGCAATCTTCGCAGAGAAGAGGGAGTATCTTGAACAAATCAGCGAAGAGCGGACCAAAGCCGAGGAGTCGAATCGATTAAAGAGCCAGTTTCTGGCCAACATGAGCCATGAAATTCGCACTCCGGTAGCATCCATCCTGGGCTTTGTGGAACTATTGGAAAAAGAGGATACCTCCCGGGATGAAAAGCAATACTTTGCTCGAGTGATTCGAAAGAACGGGGAGCATCTCATTAGTTTGATTGGTGACATCCTGGATCTATCGCGCATTGAAGCCGGTCGGCTGGTTCTGAAAAAGCAAGATGTCAATCCCCTGGAGTTTCTGGAAGAAGTGTCGGAAGTCTTTCGCATGCGTGCTGAAGAGAAGGGCCTTTCTTTCTGGATGCGAACCGAAGGTGATCTGCCTATAAAGCTGGCCCTGGACACCTTGCGGGTCCGTCAGATCCTCTCCAATCTTCTGGGAAATGCTATTAAATTCACTCGAAAGGGATCCGTAGGTCTAAATCTGCGTGGGCGACATTCGGGAACCGATCTGGAACTTAAATTCAGCGTTGTGGATACCGGAATGGGTATTCCGTCAGAACAGCTGGTTCTACTGTTCCGCCCCTTCTCGCAGCTAGATACTTCGCCCACCAGAGAACATGGAGGAGTGGGCCTGGGACTTGCCATTAGCTATCGGCTGGCTCAACTTCTTCGCGGAAGTCTGACTGTGGAGTCCACGCCGGGGGCCGGAAGCGCTTTTCATCTGACCCTTCCTGTAATGGCTGCCGATTGCGACTGGTACGGACGGAGTGAGGGCCAGCCTTCCCATGCCACCTCCGATTCTTCATCAATGCCTTCGGCGGCGACCCAGGATTCTTCATCGGCGCTTTCGGCGACGACCAATGGGCAAGCGCAAGAAAATGAGTCCAAATCTAGCGCGAAGACCACGTCGCCGGTGGGCCGAGGCCTGGCCAGCCCTCGAAATCGAAAATTAAGACCACGTAACTCTGACGGAGGAAGCGGCGAGCTGACTGTTCTGGTGGCGGAAGATACTCCCGATATTCAGGAGTTGTTGCGCCGTCAGCTCGAAGGCGCCGGAGTAAAAGTTAGTTTTGCCTGGAATGGAAAGGAAGCGGTGTCCATGGTGCAGGAGCGAGAGCGACAGGGACCGGGGGAATCCTTTGATTTTGTACTGATGGACATTCAGATGCCTGTTATGGACGGGTATGAAGCGGTTTCCCTCCTTCGAAGCGGCGGTTATTCCGGCCGTATACTTGCGCTGACGGCCCATGCGATGGAAGGAGAAGAGCAGAAATGTTTGGCCGCCGGTATGGATGGTTACTTATCCAAGCCGGTAAAGCGAAAAGATCTTCTGGAAGCCCTGGGTCTAAGTACCGGAGAAAAGGGCAGCATTAGCGGGCTTCGGCCAGTCCGGGCGCATTTCCCTGACTTTCCACGACTGAGCTTTGGCTGCGGCAAGCTCCCGCTCGCTTCGGCGATCCCCTGGCTGCCGCGCCTACTTCGCAAAAAATGCTGGAAAACCAGACAGTACAGTCGCTATTCTTCCACTCCCGGAGGAAATGATGAAGAAAGACGGTCTGGCCTTTAGATTTTCAGTCATTCTCGATGCGCTTCTGCTACTTGGAGCAGTTTTCGTTTGTATCATGTGGATTGCAAATCGTCCGCTCTTCTACGTGGAGGATGGTCCGGTAATGTCTATCTTCACTGCATTTTCTCTTTTGCTTATGGCCGGCGCAAGGCTGGCGCGAAAGCTTCTGTTTGGTTGGCCTACGGCGCTAACTCTTGCAGTCATTGGTCTTGTTCTGGGCGGCAACGTGTCCTCCATGTTGATTCATCTTTCCATGCCCCCGGAGCTTCTGGGTTCATTTAATATCGTGCTTACTTCCGTAATGACTTCCATTGGGCTTGCGCTCTTCTGTCTGTATGAATTACTTATTGCACTTCGGGAAACCCCTCAGAGCGCGCTTATCTTTGACGATATCTTGCTGCATCTGGCGCTGGTTCCCGGCGGACTGAGTCTGCTGGGCGTTTTATTGAGCAATCCAACCTACATTAGTGAAGGGAGCGATCCAAGAGTCGGCATTTCATTGCTTGAAATGGCTTTCATGGGAACATATGCCGTAACGGCGGTGCTGGCTAACAGACATCTTTTCCTCTGGCAGTTCTTGAAGGCCTCGTATTCCAATCGGATCATTTTTGCGGCCCTTTTTGCGAACCAGTTCATTGCTCCAGTAATCGTGGCGTATGCCTTTCGCGACATTTCCCGGGCAACTTCCGGGCCCGGCCTGGAACTATTTGTACTGCTGGCCGGAGTCATTACGACCGTTTCCTTTCTGGCCATGCAGGCTTTCTTGCAGCGGCGCAGCGTGCCAGTCAGCACGGACATCTAGCTATTTAGCCGATCCAGAGGCCCCGCGCTGGAAGGGAGTCTGCAAAGTCGCTCCCGACACTGCCAGGAGACAGTCCACGCTTCGTAGTGGTAACGGCCGGGCATGCGAATCCTGCGAACCCGCATCTTTCAAACTTTGTTTGAGGTATCGGCATTGACAGCATAATGGTTTTCTCATGCGATGAACGATCGGCATGTCTGAAGCCCAGGAACAGAAGAGGCCCCTGCACGGGATCCTGCCTGCATTCAAAGAAGTAAAAATAGAAAGGGATTTCTTGCGAGCCGATGCACGCCGGACTCGGCGCTTTATTCGATTGCTGGCTCTTTTGTCCATTGTTGTAACGATTCTCACCTGGCACGGCTCCCTGGAACCTCTGGCCCACCGCCCGCATGCTCGCACTATTGCGACGGTCTTGAAAGGGCTGTTCGCCGCTCTTTGCATTGTTCTTCTCTGGCTGAGTCAACGGGACACTTCTATTTTTCGTGTATATGACTTCACCAGTTTGATCTATCTTGGTTCGGTCATTGTCATATCCCTTCGCATGTCGGCCATGGATCAGTCGCGCTCTGGACTCTTATGGGAGGTGGTCCATGTCACCCGGGACGGCATGACAGCATGGCTTGTGGTTAGTGCAGCGGTACTACTCTTTGTGCCGGGGCACTTCTTGACAAATTTGATCATCTCACTTCTCGGTTTCTGCTTTGCATTCGTTATGATGGTGTATTCCGGTCTGGAGCATCCGCTTCAGGCATTCTACGTCTATGGCACCGCCTATTTGATTACTCTGGCCATGAGCGGGCATTTTCAGAGATTACAGAGAAAGCATTATCAGCTGATTCTGGATTTACAGGATGCGAACGGACGGCTGGAGCATCTTGCCAGCACCGATCCTTTGACCGGAATTCTGAATCGACGCAGCTTTGTGGATGCGCTGGAAAGGGAATATCGTCGATGTGTGCGCCACAAAGAAGACCTGGCGCTGGTCCTTTTTGATCTGGACTTCTTCAAGGAAATAAACGATAATCATGGCCATCCTGCTGGAGATGCCGTATTGCGCGCCATGGCCGGAGCCGTCCATGAACAGATCCGCAAAGAAGACTACTTTGCCCGCCTGGGAGGCGAAGAATTCGCTTTGCTGCTGCCCGAAACCGATCCTCCTCATGCAAACCAGTTTTCGGAGCGAATTCGCCAGACTATCGAAAACCTGCGAATTGCATTTAACAGAACACAGATCGGAATCACCGCCAGCTTTGGAGTGACCTATCTACATCCCGACGATGATAACGAAGACGCTATTTTGATTCGTGCCGACCGCGCCCTTTATGAAGCGAAGAAAAAGGGACGTAATCAAGTAGTGGTAGTGCAGTACGCCAATTCTGACGATTCCAGCCAGGATTGATGGGGCCCGGTGGCAGGATCCTGGTCTGTGGTCTGCCATGATTCGGTCCGGACCATCCCGCAGGAGGCGCCCAACTGCACCGACAGGGTAGGCTTCGAGCATTCGCAGCCCCACCGCCCACCGTTTCCCGGAAATATTCTCTTGATTTAAACTATATAATCTACGAAAATCGGAACATGAAATTCCCGGTGAACAAAACCGGCCGAGTTTCCGGTTTATTTCTGCTTCTCGTGCTGGGGTCGGCATCCTGCGTTGTGGATCCCTATAATCCTGCGGATCCAGCCAGCCAGGCTTTCGTCGATTATAATCTGATGCGCTGCCTGACGGAGAATCAGTGCTTCGGTACCGGCGAAACCGCGCTCCCGCCTTTGCAGGTAGTCTTTCAGGAGGACTGGGAGACCGGGATTAATGGAGCGAAATGGAAGACCTGGGGATTTCCGCTCCCTGCAACCCAGGCCGGAGTAGGCTACGGCGGCAGCGACACAGTGGACTGCAATGGCGACGGAAGCTACGAAAGCGGTTTTACCAGTTATCAGAATTTCGACATTACGAAGCGTACCTCCATTGAATTTCGTGCCTTCACCTATTCCAATAACACGGACTGGGAGACTCTCTGGGTTGGCTTTGGACAGGATACTGCGGCAGGGTATGGCGGTACAACAACGCAGCCTGCTGCCAGTCCGGCCATTCGAATCTGGCCGGAAACGGTGAAGTATGATCTTCGGTTTGGGCTGGGCTGGAATGGTAACATCCAGCGACCCTGGCTCCCTGCGTACGACAATACCTGGATCCACTTCAAACTGGTGATCAACCAGGATCGGACAATGACCTTCTATCAGGACGGAGTGCTCATCGGAACAACCACGGTCACGGTTCCGGATACTCGAACCAATGAACCGGTTACGATTCAGGGTCGATCTTTTAACAATGTAACC
>JAGRNE010000150.1 GCA_020440915.1 Leptospiraceae bacterium
GTGCATTCTGCGGAAATTCCAAGGTGGGCCAGCATTCGCCGGGCCACTAGCTGGTTTATTTCGTTGTCCTCTACTAGAAGTATGCGAAATCCATCGAAGCTCCGACCTCGAAATGGGGTGGGGCGATCCGATTCGGACTGCTTCTGATACGGAAATACCAGCCTTGCCAGCGTGCCGGATTCGCCGCCTGCAGGATACGGACTTATAATGTCTATGGTGCCTCCGGCATCCTCTGCAATTCTTCGACAGCCGCTCAGCCCAATACCTCCTTCGCCCATTTTTCGAGCTTCCTGACCCTGGTAGAACAGCTTGAAAACATGCGGAAGATCCTGGGGAGATATGCCCGGGCCTGTATCGCTTACCTCCAGGGTAAGGTATTGAAGATCTTTTTCGGAGGCCCCCGTGGCTCGCCCCACTTCGTCATCCTTTGTCGGTCGAATCCGTAAATTTACGGCGCCGGATGGCGTATATTTGATGGCATTACCCAGCAGATTCACCATGATCTGCATAAGCCCAGATTCAAAGCAGATCACGGACTCCGGAAGTCCCGGATCCAGAGAATAGTCCAGCGCCAGTCCCCGGGAACGCGCCTCGGTGGAAAAAAGGGAAATGCATTTTCGCACCAGATCGGCGAGGTGGCAGCGTCGCATTCGTGCAGCATCCAGCAGTCCCAGCTCCACTCTGGATAGCTGCAATGTACGCTCCAGAAGGCCGAGCAGCGCTTCACTGGAATCCCTCAGGATTTCGGCCATTTCTCTTTGATCGTCATTCAATTCGGAACGTAGCAGCAGGTCGGCAATGCCAAGAATGGAGTTCATGGGGGTCCGAATATCGTGGCTTAAGCCGACGAAGAATTCCGTTTTAGAACGATTGGCGCTTTCTGCTCGGGCCGAAAGCGCTTCCAGACGCTCCATCATCTCCTTTCGCTGGCTTATCTCTTCGCCCAGCACCAGTAGATGATATCCATCCGTACGCCCGGGCGTGGAGTAATCGATTCGTGCAAAGCGAAGAAGTATCCAGCGGCTTCTGCCATCCTGTGTCGGGCCCTGGACCTCCAGATTGATTTCTTCGCCCCGAAATGCCCGCTCCAGGGTTTCTTCCAGCTTCAGATGGTACTGTGGACTAACAAAATCGAACAAAGAATACCCTATTATATCCTTCATTTCGTAGCCGGTGTTGAACTGCAGCCGGTTCAAATACAGTATGCTTCCCTGCGAATCCACTTCCATGATGGAAACTGGAGCTTTTGCAGCGATGGCCTGAAGTCTGGACTTTTCGCGCTCCAGTTCCTGCCTGGCTTCCTTGAGTTCATCGATTTCGAATGCGGAGCCAGCAATTTCCTTTACGCGGCCGTCTACGCTCCGCGAAAGCACCGTATCGTAGGTCTGGAACCAGTGGTATCGCCCGGAGGTGTCTTTCAGCCGGTATTGCAGATTGTACACCTCCCCATCTTTGGCCCGATCCCAGCGTTGCAGCCATTCCGGAAACCGCCTGGCATCGTCCGGGTGGAGATTTTCCTCGAAATAGCGATTGTTGATTTCACCGTTCTTCCGGTTCCATCCCATGATTTCTTCGAATCTATGATTTAGAAATGTATTTTTTCCTTCCTGCAGATCGAATACGTAGAGTACGGCTGGCAGCGCGCTGGTGATTTTTTCCAGCGAAGCAGTGGAGGCGGTCGCATGAGATGTCAGATAGTTCTGCTTGAGCGCCGCCACATAGTATTTGCGCTTATCGGATTCGGCTGCTTTCCCACCATCCGCCGGGATAATGCGTATCCGGTAGCTATCGGAACTGTTCTCGTCCCGCCGCAAATAGTCGAACTGCAGCGGTTGAGAAGATGCGGATTCCTGGAAATAGCCAAGCCATCCCCCAATGGTTGTGGCCAGCTCTGGCAGACAGTCTGAAAGGGAAAACCCGAATTCCGCAGTTTCCTTAACATGAAGAAAAAGCAGGCCTTCCGGGTTCGCATCCAGAACGCGCAATTTGTGCGAAACCAGAATGATGGCTTCTGGCGAACCCGACAGAAGCGGATGGCTCAGATACAGACCCGATGTTTCTTCCTGACCATGCATGGCAAACGAATCAGTTGGGCATAGTGTATTCGAGAAGTCCAGCAAACAATTCTACTATAGACTTCATTTGCGCAGTCCAATAAGCGTTGACCCTCATTGTCGAACTCTGTTTCTGACTGCATGCAGCGAAAGAAAAAGGTCAGAGGAGGACCTCTGAAATTTCTTGAATACTGCCTGGTTCGATGCATTGTCTTTTTTCTCTTACTCTTTCCCTTTCGTCTTCGGATCTGGCTTATGCAGCGGCTTACGTTGCTCATGGGAGCGCTTTCTTCCAATGTCCGTGAACGAGTGTACGGAAATATTGAAGCGAGCTTTCCCGAGCGTAAACCTCATGAAGCAAAGGCCATTGTGAAAGAGAATCTTAGAGTTCTGGCGCGCATGACCTGCGAATTCTACCAGGAACCTCGCATGAAGCGAGATTTTATCGACCGCTGGATTATCCAGGAACCGGACACTGAAAGCCACCGGCAGCTAACCCGAAACGGAGGCATACTGGTGCTGGGCCACCTGGGCTCCTGGGAATGGAAGGGAGTTTCCATTACTCGAGTGACAGGAAAGGAATTACATGTCTTTGCCAAGCGGCAATCCAATCCCTGGGCCAACGCCTGGATTGAACGAATTCGCGGATCCCAGAGCATAAAGCTTGTCTATACCGATGAGAGTCCTCGCGTAACGTTTAAGCTACTGAAGCAGAAGGCTCTTGTGGCTTTTATTTCCGATCAGGATGCGGGCACGGATGGGCCTTTCTTTCCTTTCCTGGGGCGGCTGGCCTCCACGTTTCAGGGACCGGCATTGTTTGCCAGAAAAACCGATGCTCCTATTATTTTCTGTTATTCTTACCATGATACCCAGGGCAGGCTTCATTTCAAGATGGAACCATTCGAAAGGCCGGATCTGGATCCGGATGCGGATCCACGGGAATGGGAACGGCACTTCACCTATCGATGGGTTAAGCGCCTGGAAGAGAAGGTAAGGGAGCATCCGGCGGATTATTACTGGCTTCATAAACGCTGGCGATCGCGGCCGGAAAATCCCGAAGAATTGATTCAATACTGGACCGAATGGGAAAAGAAGAATGGGTATCCTCTGAGTTTTCCGGAAGGTAAGGAGTATTTGCGCAAGAATTCCTGATCCGAATTCGCGCCCCGCAAGCCCGGAGCAGATCACGCAAACCATAAATGGTCTACCAGGGTCTGTATTCTAATCTGCCCGCGAGCCCGGCTTCAAATCTGCGTTCGATTGTGCCTGCGAGCCCGTCTTTGAGCCCGGCTTTGAGCATGCGTTTGAGCATCGCACGGTCAGGGAAGACGTAGCGATCCCTGGCCCATGGGCACCGAAGTGCCGGATATTTGAGCGCTTTGGATTCTGCCATTTCTGCTTTCAAAGTCTAAATCGATGCGCGACGGCCTTCCCATGTCCTCGCCCTGAAAGACTGTGTAATGATGTATTCCATCAGCGGACTCTCTGGCCAGCCATCCGGCAAGAGCGGCCACGGCGCCTCCGGTAGCCGGATCCTCGGCGATTCCAAGTCCAGGAGCAAACATGCGTGCATGGATGGTCTGGCCCTCTTGAAAGAAAGGCATAATCTCCCGGGCCCAGTAAGATGCCAGGGTAGTTTCGAATTTCTGTAATTGCATCTTACAAAGACTTAGAGCCTTTCGACTTTGAAGAGGCGCCAGAAGAAAAGGCGTGCCTGCCGAAAAGCCTGCACAATCTGGCTTCATCAATTCTTCGCCGATTCCCAGCATTTCTGCCAGCGCTGCAACGGAGGGCGGAGGCGGTCCTTCTTCTGGAATGCGCGGCAGACCAAAGCTGGCCCACCAGAGAGTTCCATCCTTTCGTACGGTAACCGGGACTTCGCCTGCGGGCAAATGAAAGAGTAGGTTACCTGAATCCCGCAAGTCTAGAAGTTCGGCCAGGGCTGCTGCGCTGCCCACCACCGGATGTCCGGCAAAGGCCAGCTCCCGGGCCGGCGTAAAGATCCGCAAAGTGTACTCTGCGGGAGTATCTCCTGGAAGGATAAAAACCGTTTCCGAAAGATTCATTTCCCTGGCAATGGACAGATAGAGGCTTTCCGGAATATTCCGGGCCTCTGGAAAAACGCAAAGTGGATTTCCTCCAAAAGGTTGTTGCGTAAAAACATCCAGAGTGCGGAAGGCAAACATGGCATGAGTTGTGGCTCTTCGACGGTAAAGTCAAGGACCGGAAAAATTTATTGCCCATGCTTTTGCCTGGCTCAATTTGTTTGCAGGGGGCAGGAATTGCGGCTCAGATTGGTTATCTTTTTTCCTCTAATCCTTTTGTTCGTTTCGTCTGCCTGCGGTCCGGACCTGCCCACAGAAACGGAGCAGATCCTTCCGGGGGATGGTGTCCGGCTGGAAAGCACCTGGGAATATCGCTGGGGCGATTCTCCCAGAGCCGAGAGCGGAGATTTTCTCTGGCTCAAAGAGGTGGGGCCTGACGCCAATTTGCCTTCGCCCCCACAGCAGGATAGGAAACCGGACTCCGAAAATGACGATCCGGGCAAACAGGGATCGGTGGGTTGGAGTCATCTGCCCTTTCCGGCCCAGCCACCCGGAAGGCAAGGGAATACATTTATCTGGCAAAGGGTACAGATACCCGAGGGTCAGTGGAGGGATCCCGCACTTTATATCTACAGTGTGGATACAATCTTTGAGGCGTACGCCGACGGAAAACAGATCTACAGGTACGGTAACCTGGATGTGGAGCGTCCAGCCTTTGAAGGATGGCCCTTTCATCTGATTGCATTGCCGCGAAACATCGAAGGAAAGTACCTCTATCTAAGAGTATACTCAGATTACCCGGACATCGGCGTCTTCTACCGGATCGTTCTGGACGATCGAGCTGATCTTATTGAATGGCTGCTTCTTTCCCGTGTAGAATTTCTGGCCATTGCCGGAGCGTTGATTGTCATCGGCGCTTTTGCCTTTCTGCATTTTCTGCGAACACGAGAAAGCTGGACTCATCTTGCTTTCAGTCTGGTTTGTCTTACCGAAGGTTACCGAGCCCTGGCGGATTCCATGTATCCTCAATACATGTATCCGAACATGCTACTCTGGCATTACACAAGCTGGGTGGCGCTATTCATTTTTATTCCTGCCCTTCTGGCTTTCTTCCGCAGCATCTACACCGGTACCGAAAGGGTGATCATGACCTATTTGTATCGCATACAGCTTGCGATCTCGGCTATTTACACTGGATATTTGTTCTGGGATTTGCAGGGAGCCATGGTATCGGTGCCTTTCCGGATCTTCGCTCTAATCTGCATTGTGGCCATATTCTCTCTGGAAATTCGCCGTGCAGCCCGGGGCAACCGCGATGCTAGAATCATTCTGGTAGGATTTGCAGTCTACGGTTTGAACGCATCGGCCACCATGCTCATGGACATGGGTTTGCTGCCGGATCTGCGACTGAACACACACTATAGCTTATTTGTGTTCGTCTGCGCCCTTGGACTTGTGGTCATTCGACGATACGGCATTATGCGAGAGGAAAACGTTCGCTACGCTCTGGTAAGCGAAGAGCTGGAAACAGCACGCCGACTGCATCAGTCTCTCCTCCCGGCGGATCCTCCGGAAATCGATGGTCTGGACCTTTCCGTAGCCTACATCTCGCAGGCCAGTCTGGGCGGGGATTACTACGATTTCATTCGCATCGATCGCAGGCAGGTTGGGGTCATGATTGCCGACGTCTCCGGCCATGGTCTTCCTGCGGCCCTCGGAGTGTCTATGGCCAAAATCGCATTCTCCGAGCATACCTCCCTGGCGCACAGGCCAGAGCGCCTTCTGGAGCTTACGCGAGTATCTCTGGTCGACAAATTGCAGCGACAGTTTCTAACAGCCGGGGCGCTCTACATTAACATGGAACAAGGACTCTTTAGGTACGCTTCGGCCGGCCATCCTCCTCTGGCTTTCGTTTCTGCAGATCGCAGTGGAGTGGATTGGATTCGTCCCAGAGGGCACCTGATGGCTCCACTGCCTTTTCGCGGCTACCGGATGGTAGAACGAGAACTCAAACCCGGGGATCGTCTGGTACTCTATACGGACGGCCTGAGCGAATGCCGAAACCCGGACGGAGAGTTTTACAATGCCCGCCGAATGGCAGAAGCTCTGAAAGAAGCGCCAGTAGGCGCCCGGAATTGCACCGATTACATCATCGAAGACTTAAGGCACTGGTGTCGCTCCAATGTATTTGAAGACGATGTGGCGGTAGTTGTGGCAGAATGCCGGGGGGCCTGAAAGATTCAAATGGATAGAATGCGGCTCATCCACTGAAAAGGAAGGGACTTGTTGGCCAGCTGGTTCATTGTGCCTGCCACATAGATATCCCGCTCCGGACAGTAGAAGTTAATGGCGCCGGAGGCGCCCGAGTGTCCAATAAAAGCGGGCATGGTGCGAAACAATGTAAATATACGCGGTAGCTGAAATCTCATCAGGCCAAATCCATACCGAAAAGGAAAGAACAATGGATTCCACTGCTGCATTCTCTGGATCAAGTCGCCGGAGCGAATCAGTTTTCGATGGAGCAAAGCTTTCAGAAATACAATCTGTTCTGCAGATGTAGAGACCATACCTCCATCTGCAGCAAAGGAAGCCATGGCACGGGGCATCTCCAACCATCGCTGCCCATAGCAGAAAAGCGAAGGTTCCG
Source organism: Leptospiraceae bacterium (assembly GCA_020440915.1). Taxonomy (GTDB): domain Bacteria; phylum Spirochaetota; class Leptospiria; order Leptospirales; family Leptonemataceae; genus UBA3465. The sequence goes on from JAGRNE010000150.1 coordinate 6,747, forward strand.
TTCGCCTCTCCTTTCCCTCTGCATGGTCCTGGCCGTACATATATGTATGGCGGAGATTCAGCGGATCAAAGATCAGTCGGCCGAGGGCCTGGCCCAGACTCTGGCCCGTACATCTTTCGATGATGGCTCCCAGAAGTTGATAGTTGGTATCCGAGTAATGCGCCTTGAATCCTGAGCCTTCGCTGATTGCAGGAACGAAGGGAGGCTTCATCTTTCTGCTGCGTTCCAGCACATCATTCAGATCCCAACCTTTATCGCCTTTCTCCAGCAACTCCTTTAGAAGAGAGCGCCGCCCGGTACCGGCCTGTTCGAAGTAGTCCGGCAGTCCGGAAGTGTGGGCCAGTAAATGAAATATTCGAATCTCAGGAGTATGGTCCTTGCCTTTACGGAGATGAAGACCGGTCAGATCGATATGCGGCAGTGCATCCAGCAAGGTATCTTCCAGATTCAGAAGGCCCTCTTCGTGCAGCATCATGATGGCAGTGGCAGTGAATATCTTGGTAGCGCTAGCAATGAAGTAAGGGCTGTCCGGCTGGATGTCCGGTCCATCGGGTCCCATGGATCCGTACGCGGCGGACCAGTCCAGTTCGTCCTGGAAGCCCTGAATCCTTAGCGTGGCCGACTTAATGGACCGGGAGCCAACTGCATTTCGGAAGATTGTATCCAGTTTCTTTTGAATGTCTTTCATGATCTGCTCTAGTAAGTACGAGGAAGTCCGGGGATTTGAGGCTGCGATATTCCATGGATCGCGAAGTCACCGGGCATCCTATGGCCTGCCCGGGAAGGTTCGAAGGCAGCGTTCTTGTATTATTATTATGCATGTTCCAGCAGCTCAATGCTTTCGGCCGCTCTGGCTGCCCGTTCCCGGGCTTCTTGAATTGTGGATCCCCTGGCCAGCACCACACCCATGCGTCGATTACCATGGATTTCCGGCTTACCAAAAAGTCGCAGCTGCACGTCTGCATCGGAAAGTGCGCGATTCAAGCCTGTAAAGGAAGGGGCGCTGGACTGGCCGTTGAACACCAGCGCATGGCTGGCGCAGGCCCCGAGTTGACGAATACCTGCCACAGGTAAGTCCAGAATGGCTCTGGCATGCAGCGAGAATTCGCTAAGATCCTGACTGATCAATGTAACCAGACCTGTATCGTGAGGGCGGGGGCTTACTTCGCTGAAATACACTTCCTCACCCTTGATAAATAGCTCCACGCCAAATATACCCTGACCGCCCAGATTGTCGGTAACTGCCCGGGCCAGGGATTGCGCTTTTTCCAGCGCCGTATCGCTCATGGGATGGGGCTGCCAGCTTTCGCGATAATCGCCATCGATCTGTTTATGACCTATGGGGGCGCAGAAACTAGTGCCATCCCGATGCCTGAGGGTCAGCAAGGTAATTTCATAATCGAAGTCCACGAAGCCCTCAATAATCATGCGTGAGCTGCTGGCCCGGCCGCCCTGCAGAGCATAATCATAGGCCTGGTCGATACCGGCCTGGCCATCTTCCGGACGGACCAGACTCTGACCCTTTCCGGAACTACTCATCACTGGCTTTACCAGCAGCGGTAAACCGATCTCCTTTACAGCCTCATCGTACTGCTCTCTCGAGCTGGCAAAGCGAAATGGGGAGGTGGGCAGACCCAGTTCTTCGGCGGCCAGTTTGCGAATTCCTTCCCGATCCATGGTCAGGCGAACAGCCCTGGCCGTGGGGATCACCGGAAATCCTTCGCGTTCTAGTTTCAGAAGCTCTTCGGTGGCAATAGCCTCGATTTCCGGAACTATGTAATGAGGTTTCTCTTTCTCGATGATGTGGCGAAGTGCCAGCCCATCCAGCATGTTGATGACATGGCTTCTATGGGCCACCTGCATGGCCGGCGCATTTGCATAGCGATCGACGGCGATGACTTCCACTCCCAGTCGCTGCAATTCAATAACAACCTCTTTGGCCAGTTCTCCGGCTCCGCAGAAAAGTACACGTGTGGCGCTTTGTGTCAGCGCCGTTCCGATGGCGGTCATGAAAACATCGCTCCCGGCAATTGTATTGCGGGCAAGGAATTTACAGAATCTGGAGGGCAAGTAAACCTGGGATTATGATTCGCAGAAGAACAGTCCTTTTTTCATGTTTTGCGCTTCTCCCGGGAGTGA
>JAGRNE010000151.1 GCA_020440915.1 Leptospiraceae bacterium
TCCACGTGCCCCGGAGTATCGATAAGGTTCAGAGTATAGGTAATGCCGTCTTCGGCCTTGTAATCAAAAGTGGCCGAGTTGGATTTGATTGTAATCCCTCGCTCCCGCTCAATGTCCATGGAGTCCAGGATCTGTTCCTTTTTGGTCCGATCATTGGTTATCTGACCCAGCTCCAGAAGCCGGTCCGCCAGGGTCGACTTTCCATGATCGATGTGGGCAATGATGGAAAAATTACGAATATAACGCGCATCCACAGCCATTGCTGGCCACAATCCGTAGGGGCCGAAAAAAAGCAAATTCTTGTTTCGATGGCCCGAAAGCCCGCCGACAGCCGAAAGTAGCCACGGATCAGACCCTGGCCCGGAATCGGCGGGATCTACGCTCTGCGGTTTCAGGCCCTTGACCCTCGGGCCGCTCCATGTCCCTGGACAGCAGGCGAATCCCGGGCCCATGCGCTTAATTCGATTCTTCCCATTTCTGGTTTCGCAGCCGCGTTGAAGCGTTGACCGCTCCGATAGAATATCAAAGACGTAAGAAGATCAATTTAGCCTACCACTATGGACTTTTTTTCTGCAATTCGCAAGCAGGGAGAGAATTTTGATCGTCTCATTGTTATCAGAGTGCGTTTCTACAACGGGCGAAGCCTTCGCTCACCAGAAATAAAGAAATGTTAGAAAACGTCCTTTCCCCCGGTACGGGAAAATCAGGGTAGATCTCAGAATACTTCGGTTCGCCGAAGTTGAAAAATAACGGTCCGAGGGCCCATGAAAGAGATATCTCCCCCTTTGATTTGCATCGCTGGTTCAGCAGGTAGCCACGGTCCGCTCGCCGAATTCCTGCAAGGCCTGCCAGATGAGCTGCAATGCGCTCTCGTTGTGATTCAGCATCTGGACGCCTCTCACGATTCCATTCTTCCCGATATCCTGCAAAAGTCTACCGGTAGGCAGGTTCGCTGGATGGTTGACGATCTGGTTCCGCAGACCAATGAGGTCTACGTCCTCCCGCCCGCAAAATCGGCTGTTCTGAAAGAAGGGCGTTTTGTCCTGGAAGATCGTCCTACCGACACCACCGTCTCCAACGTTATAGATACCTTCGCTATGTCCATGGTAGGCTACCCGGGCCATAGAGCCTTGATTATTCTTTCCGGAGCAGGAAGTGATGGTAGCCGGGCCGGACGTATTCTGAGAAATTCCGGCGGATTGTTGGTGGTTCAGGATCCTTCCACTGCGGCCCATTCCAAAATGCCAGAAAATGCAATAGCAATTTCGGATCCAGATCTTGTGATGAAACCGGCATTGATGGGCCCGGCCATTGCTCGATATCTGTTATCCAGCCAGATGAAGCATTCAGAGGCAGAATGGGAAGCGGCTCTTCAACGTATATTCTCTTTGCTAGTTCGGCAAAGCGATACCGATTTTCAGGGGTATAAGCCAGGCACCTTGCGTCGAAGGCTGGAAAGAAAGCTGGGCATTTTGCAGCTTGATTTGCCGGAATATCTGGATCTTCTGGAAACGGAGGATTCTGAACTCATAGCCCTTCGAGACGACTTTCTGATCGGAGTCAGTAGCTTTTTTCGGGATCCGGAAGTCTTTCATTTTCTGCGAAGCAAGGTTTTTCCCGAGCTCGTCGCATCGGCAACGTCCGGTCTTCGCCTGTGGGTACCTGGATGCGCCACCGGCGAAGAGGCATATTCACTTGCCATGCAGATTGCAGAGACTATGGATGAAATGGGCAGAAAACTGGACGTTCAGATCTTCGCCACTGACATAGCTCCCAGGGCCCTGGAGCGCGCCAGAGACGGTCTGTACACCGCCAGCATTGCCGCCGATGTTTCGGCTCAGCGGCTCAGTCGATTCTTCCATGCAGAAGGACAGGGATATCGAATCAAGCAAAGCCTGCGAGATATGGTCATCTTCTCCAGGCACAATCTGCTCAAGGATCCGCCGTTCTCAAGAATTGACCTTCTAAGTTGCAGAAACCTATTGATTTATCTTAATCGGGAGACCCAGAAACAGGCTCTCCAGGCTTTTCATTATTCGCTCCGCGATAATGGCTTTTTGCTCCTGGGTAAATCGGAATCCGTGGCCGAATCCGAGGAATTTTTTGGCACCTATGACGGAGCCAATCATCTATTCACTCGGATTCCGGGTACACGATTTAGACGACTTAGAGGTGGTTGGCATGGAGCGGGCCAGAAAACCGAGGCCAGGGAGAAACCATCCCTGGCCCGTATTGCGGAGAAAGCGGCACTGCGCCGCTTCATACCACCCAGCGTGCTGATCAATCCAAAGAATCAGATATTGTACGTGCAAGGCAGAACGGGCGCCTTTCTGGAGTTGCCCAGCGGAGAAACCAGCAATGAGCTTCTGGCTCTGGCAAAACCCGGACTCAAGGCCCCGTTATCGGGAGTCCTGCGACAGGCAAGGCAAAGCGGCAGAGAGGCCATCGCCTCCAATATTGTCTTTGGGGACGACGTCGACTCGCAAACGCTTCTTGAGATTGTTGCGCAGCCTTTGAACCAGGAGCCCGGCGGCGAGAATCTGATGCTTGTGGCCTTTCTAGAGAGAGCGAGGCGCGAAGACCACAGGGATTCCGCAGAGAATTCCAGTCAGGAAGCGCAACTAAAGAGTGAGCTTTATCGCCTGCGCGAAAACCTGGAAAACACTATCCATGAACTGGAACAGACAAATGAAGAGCTACGGATAAGCAATGAGTCGGCCGAGTCGGCCAATGAAGAGTTGCAGAGCGCCAACGAAGAGCTGGAAACGTCCAGAGAGGAACTGGAATCTCTAAATGAAGAACTCCTGACAACCAATGCAGAACTGGAACATAAGATCGAAGCTCTGGACCGGGCCAACAACCATACCCATAATCTGATGCGAAGCACCCATCTTCCGGTCATCTTTCTGGATAGCGAGGGTAGAATTACCTGGTTTAGCGATGAAATGACCGGTTTGATCTCTTTGCAGGAGTCAGATAAGGGACAATCCGTACACCGATTGCAGAATGTATTTCCGGAACTGGATTGGTACGCCGAACAGGAACTGGTTCGGTTGAAGTCCGACCCTCTGGAAAAGACCCTCGAAGCCCGGGATGGCCGCACTTTCTTGCTGCGCGCATTTCCTTATACAAGAGTCGAAGGAGGAGAGGAAGGCACAGTCTTTACCTTCTTTGATATAACCAGACGTCGCCAGCAGGAAAAGGAGCTCGAAGCCCATCGCAATCATCTGGAACAACTTGTACAGGAGCGAACCCAGGAACTGCAGCAATCACGACAGTTACTGGAGCAATCCGGCCAGGTTGCAAGAGTGGGGGGCTGGCAAATGGACATGCAAACCCGTGCACTGAGCTGGACCGATGTCACCTATGATATCCTGGAATTGGATCGGGAATCGGAACTGAATTTCGATCGCCTCATGGATTACTTTGCTCCTCAGGAAAAGAAGCGAATCAGCAGTCTTTTCTCCATGGCAATTACTCATGGAGAGCCCTATGACGTTGAGGTCCCATTGACTACGGCCCGGGGTAATCGACGTTGGATTGCTGCGTCGGGGCGTCCTGTCTTCGAGGCAGGACGATGTGTTCGCATGTACGGTTCGATCCAGGATATCACCGATCGAAAGAAAATGGAGGAAAAACTACAGCATACCACTGACCTGCTGATGCGAACGGAGCATGTTGCCGGTCTGGGTAGCTGGGAATGGGACCTGCAGACCGGTGAAGTGGTCTGGTCCGATGAACTTTTTAACATCTTTGGAGTGCCTCCGGAGCAGGGCAGTCCTTCGATCGCCGCGCAAGACTCCCTGTTTACCCCGGAAAGCAGCCAACGGATTGAACGGGCCCTGGAGCGAGCCATCCAAAAGGCAATGCCTTATTTCATCGAGGTCGAAGGAGTTCGCAAGGACGGAAAACACATTTTTGGCATCGCTACCGGCTTACCGCTAAAAAATGAGAAAGGCGAAGTGGTGCGGCTTTATGGATCTTTCCAGGACATCACCCAGCGAGCCATTGCGCAAAAAGAAGCCATTCAAGCAAAGGAAGAAGCGGAAAAAGCAAACCGGGCAAAGACGATCTTTCTGGGTAATCTAAGTCATGAGTTGCGCACTCCCATGAATGCCATCATAGGAATGACCGAACTTGCTCTGGAAGAAGAAGTGCCCCGGGAGATTGAAAGCTATCTGCGAACTGTACTGGATGCTTCCGATCATCTAATGAGCATCATAAGCGATCTTCTGGATGCAGCGGTAATGGAACAGGGCAAACTGGAACTGGAGCGCCATCCCTTCAGTATTCGAGAGGCCATCGATAAGGCCGCCTCCATAGTTGATAAGGCCATGGAGCAAAAAGGCCTGGAATTTCGCCGATTCCTATCCAAGGAACTACCGGAAACCGTAGTTGGAGATGCAAAGCGACTGAGGCAGGTCTTGATCAATGTACTGAACAATGCCGCCAAGTATACGAAACAAGGGGGCGTAGAGCTGGACGCTTCTTGCTCTCAAAACGCCTCCAACGATGGAACGTGTATTCTGAACATAGCCATTTCCGATACTGGACCCGGAATTCCTGAGGCAGACCAGCAGAGCGTGTTTGAAAAGTTTACGCAGTCCGGCAGTAGCAGTAGCCGCCTACTCAAGCGATCTGCAGGCACCGGTATGGGATTGTACATTGCGCGCAGCATCGTAGATTCTATGGGAGGACACATTGCATTGCAGAGCAATGTCGGCAAAGGAAGCACGTTTCTAATTTCCGTTCCATTGTCGCTTCCCACTGAAGTCCTGGCGACCAATGATGCAAAAGGCAATGCTCCGGCCAGCCTCTCCCGAATGAGCATTCTGATGGCAGAAGATAATGCTATAAATGCGCTGGTCCAGAGAACCGTTCTCGAGCAGGCAAATCATACTGTGGCTCTGGCCTCCAACGGAGAAGAAGTCCTGGATCTTCTGCGAAAGGACGACTATGACCTCATCTTGATGGACCTGGAAATGCCAGTGCTGGACGGCTTCGAAACTACCATTGCTATTCGATCCGGTACATGCGGAGAAAAAAAGAAAGGCCTTCCCATAATTGCGGTCACAGCCCATGTACTTAGCGAAGTGGAAGAGCATTGTTGGAAGGCAGGCATGGACGGTTTTGTGAAGAAACCCATAGATGTAAGGGAACTTCAGGCTTCGCTGGAACAGATTCTTCAGGACAAAAGAAACCGGCAGGAAGCAAGCATCTAGGACGCGAATTCTCTTTGGCAGGTTCTTCTGGATGCAATCCAGGGATTTTCCCACCGGCGCCTGCCTGGACAAAATCCATCCTGGCTTTGCATTCTCGATTCGTTGAGCCATCCCTGCGAATGCCAGACCAGCTCAGAACCCGTCGCCTGGAAAATTGTGATTGATTTCCAGTATGGCAGCAATTTGCAAGCTAAATGAAGGCCATCGGTTATCGCATGGACCTGAATCGAACTCAGGCAATCCAGGCTGCGAGCATTAATCCGGACGACCGGGAAAGGTCGACTCAGCACTCTTCGATTCAGGGATTCATCACAAAGCCGCTGACGCGAAAGCAAGTAAGCGAAATGCTGAAGTAAAGAATTCACGGCCTTTCGCCGCCCGCGAAGTGGTTTTTTTGCTGGCCGCGGTGCGCGGTCCTACATTAATTCACTCCAACACAAAATCTATTGGAGTTCACTTGATGTATCGAACTATACTCTCCCTTATTGTCACAGCTTTTGTTTTTGCCTCCTGCGCAGAGGCGCCGGATGCGGAAAAGGCAGGCACCGGCGAAGCCAGAACGGAAAGCACATCCACCGGCGATAAGCAGTCCATCAATCTGGCAGACAGCAAGATTTCCTGGATCGGAACCAAACTCACAGGACAGCACAATGGGACAATCAAGCTAAAGAGCGGCCATATCCTTCTGGATGGCGATCAGATCAAGGGCGGCGAATTCGTCATGGATATGTCCACTATTGAAGTGCACGATCTCACCGGGGAGAACAAACAGAAACTGGAAAAGCATCTACGAGACACAGATTTCTTCGAAATTCAGAAGTTTCCAGAAAGCCGGTTTGTAATCACCTCGGTGGAGCAGGGCGAAAACGGGAAACTACAGGTCACCGGGAATCTTACAATGCGCGACATTACAAAATCGGTAAGCTTCACAGCCACTACAGAGAAAGGCGATGGCGGAAAGCCAGTCAAAGTTAGCGCTGACTTTAACATCGACCGACAACTGTGGGGCATCGTTTACAAGGGTAAGCCAGACGACGCAATTCGCGATGAAGTAAACCTGAAACCGGTTCTGGTACTGGATTGATCGCTTTAAGTCGAACACCCGCTGGAGTTCTCGTGCTCCAGCGGGTGTTCCCATTGGGCCGGATCCGGGTCCGTCCGGCGCCCTGGTGCTGCTGGAGCGCTGAAGGGCTCTCTTTTTAGCAGTCCTGCCGGTATTCAACACGCGGGCCGTTCGATAACTCGTTACAGAACATATATTTTCTAATGCCACAGGTTTATTGTGTGCAATGCAAAATTCGCTTTTCTGCAAACGAAAGCGTAACGATCTGTCCATATGCTGGCCGAGTTTGAACTGGAGTTCCAGGACTGCTGCAGAGTGCTCCGACTCCGGGGCAGCTGGGAATTGCAGAACCATTACGAGTTTCGAAACGTACTCGACGATATCCTGGCCCATTCGGATCCCAGGGTTGTGCTAAACCTCGCGGAGGTAGACCACATTGGCTCCAGCATCATGGGTGCCATCATCGGATTCTGCCAGGACGTATCCAAATCCGGCGGAGCGGTCTATCTGGCCGAACCATCGGACGTGACCAGGGCCACCATACGATTGCTCCACCTAACGGATTTCTTTGAGATCTACAGCACAGAACGTGGAGCCATCGACGCTCTGTGCGCCGAACGACTGCAACTGAGAAGCTAGTTTCACTTTCTCGCCTGGCTGGCGCACGTCGTTCCGCCTGGATTTTACTGCCACACTTCCGCCCTTAGCGTCTCGGAACCAGGCAGCCTGGATCATGTGGGCCTTCGTTTTCGTTCGGGGCATCGGGCCTTTCGATGTGGTGTTTAGTATAATGAGCGCTACGCACCAATGAGACATAATCCACATTATCGGAAGTTATCGGCAGCCGAGCCGGAAATGCCGGAGATCGAATACCACGCCCGGTCAGAAACCGGTAATGACCTCATCATGCCGCTGAGGTCCTGGTTTTCGAGTCGAGCGCGGCGTCAGAATGAGCGGCCATCGCCTTATTCGCTCAAACCGATGCTGGCTGCGAATACGCATTTGACTCTTAACGTGCGCCGCGAATGATCAGCCATTTATGAACCGTCTTCCGCAGACCAACAGACTTCTTCCTCTGCTGCTTCTTTGTGCCATGGGTTGCACTAAACCAGAGCAATTCGCTCCGCTCCAAACGCTGCATTCTATCACTGAAAATGTACCCGATGGAACGATCATCTTGCAGGGCCATGCCCATGATCTGAATTTAAGTCCTGACTCAGCAAATCGCCCGGAATCCTTCCGTATGGACGATGCCTATGTCATCAGGCTGGACAATTCTACGGTCATGACCGGCGAGGCTTCGCTGCAGGAGCGCACTTTTGTGCAGGTATTCCTTCGTCCCGACACTTTCACGACAAGTACAGAGTGCATTCCCAAATGGGCCGGAGTGGCTCAGTCTATTTCTACATTTTCGCATACCGGACCCTATCGATTCAGAGAGCTGATACGCTTCGACGGATGGGTGGATTCCGTTGAGACTCGGAAAGACGGCCGTACACTGCTACGCGTACGCAGTCGCGGAATAGAGAGAATCTGGAGCATTCTAGTAGATGCGGATACGAAGCAGCAGAACGGAAATCGACTAGACCAGATAGGGTCTGGAGATTCCGTGGCCGGTTGGATGTCCTATTCTGGCCTTTCCTACACCGAGTACATGAATCAAATCAGAAACAACGATCTTTGTGACGTTCCCGGAGATTTCTACCTGCAACATCCGCGGCAGGCAGTCCAGATCTCTGTGACACCCCGATAGATCTGGCTTGCCGTACCGTTTCGTGCGGCCAGAAATCAGTTACGCAAAGCACATGCGTTGCTGGGATCTATCCTGGCTATAGCTTATATGTAGCAAAATACAGGCCGCAGTGCAAGGGAAAGGATTCGACAGAATCCAAAAATATATACCTTTACAGAATAGCCACAAATCAGGTTATTCGAAGTATGCGTGCGGGAATCGAAATCCTCAGAATTTCGAGCCTTCTTCGCCTGGCACTGGTAGCTCTGCTTTTGCTTCCAGTGTGTTCTATAAAGGATTTCCCGGATGATCCTGCAGTGCAGAGATTTCTGGAATCTGCGCTTCTGTGCGCAGACTGCGAAGTGCCTGCTGGAGTTCCAGGCGTTGTTCTGACTCCAACCGGAGGAACCGTAGATGTGGCCGAATCGGGGCTGGTGGATAGCTACACCATCGAATTAAACACCGAACCAGCTGCTGTAGTGAATGTCTCTCTGTCTTTCGATGGCACGCAGATTACCATCAACGGAAGCAGCACATCGCCCCAGAGTATCCTGCTGGATAATGTCTGCCCGGGCCCCAACTGCTGGAGCTCACCGCAGACCATTTCCGTGGCGGCCGTCGACGATGGCATCCCGGAATCCAATCCGCACACAGAGATCATTGCTCATTCAGCGACGTCCACGGATACGGATTACTCGGGCATCTCAATCGCCAGTATCCCTGTCAGCATAACCGACAACGACACTCCGGGCTTCACTATCGTCGAAAGTGGTGGAAGCAGCGCGGCCACCGAAGGCGCCAGTGATTCCTACACCGTTGCTCTGACCACTGCTCCGGCTTCTCCGGTGACCATCAACATCAGTGC
>JAGRNE010000152.1 GCA_020440915.1 Leptospiraceae bacterium
AACGACAACGCTTCCTTGCTTTCGCAAAGCGAAGAAGATCGATTGGAACAGAAGATCGCCGATCTTCGGAAGCGCAAGGGTTCCCAGATCTTTGTATTGACCCTGGAAGCCCTGGACGGAGAGGAGATCGAGGACTATTGCCAGCGATTATTTGAGGCCTGGCGTCCGGGCCGCAAAGAGGTGGATGATGGCGTTCTATTTGTCATTGCCAGGAAAGAACGAAAAATGCGAATTCATACCGGGTATGGACTGGAGGGCGCCATTCCGGATGCTCTGGCAAAGAGGATCCTGGATGAGCGAGTGAAGCCGTATTTTAAACAGCAGCGCTACGGGCCGGGAATCGAAGCGGGTATCGACAGTCTCATTGCAGCGATTGAAGGTGAAGAACTCCCGCCTCCCCCGGACATATCGCAGGATTCGGAAAGTAGTTACGCCACCATTCTCTGGCTTGCCCTTGGTTTGCTCAATATACCAGGCATAATAATAGGAATGTTGTCCAGGCAGGAGGAGAATCAACTGGCCGGACGCTGGTTGATGGGGCTCAGTGCAGTTCTATGGCTTCCGGCCATACCGGCATTCATCTTCCAATGGTCCATTCCCGATTTCTGGCTTACACTTTACATCGTCCTTGGTAGCCTGCTTCTGATCGTCAGCCTGTTGTTCTTCTTTGGCTCTCTGGTGGGCCGTCTTGCCAGGAATGCCGGCCCGGCTCCGGTATCGGCCGGGCGGGACTACGGCAACTCGCATTACGATTCGGGTAGCACAGAAAACCCGAGCTACGATGCTGTAGGCTTCTCGGATTCGTCTTCGAGCTACGATAGTTCATCTAGTTCCGATTCTGGCTCCTCGGATTCTGGAGGGGGAGGCGATTCGGGCGGAGGAGGAGCGAGTTCGGATTGGTAATGCGCGGGGCTCAACGGATAGGCGAGAGTAGATTAAAGACAAACCTGAGGTTTGCTTCCGATTCCGCAAGACGGGACTTGTTCGTCCGCTCTCGCCATCCATGGCTTCGCGGACACTTCCCACATCCTGTGGGTCGCCCGCGAATTTCGCGGCTTCGCGATCCATCTACCCTGCAACCCGTCCGAGTGACCCGGGATACTGGTAATGGTAGCTGACCGTTCGCGAGGGTCTGTTCGTGAAAAAGCGAAGAAGAGTTTGGTTTGGGCCACTTCGGCCGAGTTGGATGCGGGGTAGACGGGACTTGAACCCGCGACCTCCGGTGTGACAGACCGGCACTCTAACCAGCTGAGCTACTACCCCTGAAGATGCACTACTTTTGATGGCGCTGCCCTGGAGTCAAATCATTACTGGATTGGAGGCGCGCCTGCCATTGAAAAAATTCTTCCCAGCCAGGTTCGCGGAGTGCCCTCAGGAAATATAGCGCCAGGGGAACCTGAAAAAGGCCGAACAGGAATCCGGGACTGGGTAAACCTGCAAAGTAAAGCGCGGTCTTCAGCCAACCCCGGCTGGAAAGGAAGCGCGCCATTCCGCAGGCCAGAAGTACGTAGAAGCCATGTAGCATGGAGTACATTGCGTAGATCACCAGGGGTCGGTAGAGCACCGGTCGCTGCTGCGCTTTCATGGGATCGGTGATTCGATTCTGCTCGGCTGCGATGGCAGGTTCGCCGGGCAGAAGAATTAGATCCGGTTCCATACTACCGACGTAGAAGATTCCGGCAGCCCACAGTAGCTGAATGGCGGTTAACGTGGCTGTTGCCTGAATCATCCTGCGAAAGGCAGGTTGCATCACCGCCGGGTGTTGAAAGAGCCGCCCGCTCTTCGGCTGATGATGTTCTTCCGGGGATGTCATGTCTGTCAGGTCCTGTTCAACTGCAGAAACTTGCTTTCTGCCCGCCGCAAAGTCTGGAGATAGTATCTGTATCGTTTTCTTCTGCGATCCAGGTCTTCGCCAAAGCTACGGCTGTCAGTGGTGTATATTCTGGATACAGCAAGTTCTTGAATCGTCAATCCCAATCGACGACAATAAGCCCAGAATTCCATAGGAAAAGCATAACCGGTTTCCTCGAATAGACTTGCATCAATCCGTTCCATTCGGTAACGCTTGAAGCCGCAGAAGCTATCGCTCAATGTCCAGCCATACTCACGGTTGAGTCGTGCAGTAATCCGGGCGTTGATCTCCACCCGGTCTTCGGGCGCATTTCCCTGGCGTCGGGAATCCGGAAGATAGCGGGAACCGGATACTACATCAATGGTCGGATCAACTTCGATGAATCGCGCCAGGTCTTCGGGACGATGTTGTTGATCGCAATCCATGGTAATGAGATGGGAATAGCCATGCTTTCGGGCAATCTTCATGGATTCGATCATGGCGCAACCGTAGCCGTGATTCTGCCCGTGATGACGCACGAAAATCCCGGAATGCTGGCGGGATAATTCGTCCAGAATCTCTGCGGAACCATCGCTGGAGCCATCATCAATGGCAAGAATTGAATCCACTCCGGCGGGCAGGTGCTCCAGAATCTCCGAAAAGACATCCCTCAGCGAGCCCGCTTCGTTGTACACTGGCACAGCAAGTAGCATACTTCAACCTACGTACACCGCTCGACAAAAGCGAGCAATTGCCGGGATTCATAATCTGCATGGGGCCGGCCCGCAATAGTCTGGCAGACTTTTGATTCAGGAATCGGGTCTGCCACATATTTATACATATTCCTGGTCCCACACCGGAAAAGAAATTGATCTGCGAACCCGGACAATCCATGACGTGATTGTTTTGTCCAGGATAGATGAGAACCAATTCCCCGCCTGGGTTGTGGAAACACCGCCCGGCTCTTTGAGGTCCCTTTTTCGCTGGGGGGATCCATCAGTCTACAAGCATCCCAACGAGCGTCTTGTAGCGCTGATGCAAACGCGCTTCGGTCTTACCACCGCCGATCTACTGAATCCCATTAGTACAGGCCATGAACCGCTGAAGGGGGAGTACCCCATACGGCTGCAATCCCATCAGCTGGATGAGATTCGCTCTCTGGCAGGTCCAAAAAATGTCAGCACCGATGTATACGAGCGGGCAAGGGTGGCCTACGGCAAGACCATGCTCGATCTATTCAGACTCCGGGAAGATATTGTAGAAAACCTGCCCGATGTGGTGGTTTATCCTGCAGACAGGCAAAGTGTCATCGATCTGGTCCGATATGCCAGCGAGCAGGGAATTTCTCTCCAAACCCGCGGCGCCGGCTCCAGCGTAACCAGAGGCTTTGAGGCCACCAGAGGAGGGATCACTCTGGACATGAGCCGACACATGAATCGGATTTTGAAATTGAATTCGACGAATGAAACGGTAACAGTAGAAGCCGGTATGTTGCTGCCTGACCTGGAAGCGGAGATCAACGATTCCGTGCGCCGCTTTTCTACGGAATACAACTACACCCTGGGCCATTTTCCCCAGTCCTACGAATTTGCTACAGTGGGTGGGGCCATCGTCACCAGGGGGGCCGGCCAGAACTCCACCTATTATGGAAAGATCGAACACATGGTGCTGGCTCAGGACTATGTAAGTCCTGCCGGCGAACTGGTCACCCGGGAATTCCCGGCCAGTTCCCTGGGGCCTGATCTGGATGCTTTAATGATGGGTTCCGAAGGCAGTTTTGGCGTTCTGATCTCCGCCACCCTGCGTATTCGACGCTACCAGCCACAGAATACCCGACGTTTTAGCTACATGTTTTCGGACTTCGATGCGGCGCTGGATGCCACGCGCGAAATCCTGCAAAGCCAGGAGGGCTATCCTTCCGTGTTTCGCTTATCCGATCCGGAAGAAACGGACATAGCGCTGCGACTCTACGGCGTCCACGGAACCCCTCTGGACAGAATGCTTCGAATCCTGGGATACCAGGCCGGTCGGCGCTCCCTGTTAATTGGCTCGGCGGACGGCTCACATAGATACACTCGAATGGTGCTGCGAAACATTCGTCGCAAGGCCCGCCATTTTGGCGGCTTTCCCACCACATCCTATGTAACCAGGAAATGGGAAAAAGGCCGATTTCTGGATCCGTATATGCGCGATGATCTGATGGATTTCGGAATCATCATCGATACCCTGGAGTGTTCTACAACCTGGGAGAATTTACCGCGGGTGCATGAGACCGTGCGAAACGCCTGCCACAGCGAAGCGGACGTAATTGTGATGAGTCATCTGTCCCATTTTTACGGTCAGGGCGCGAATCTATATTTCATATTCATTGGTAAGATGGGGCACAGGGATTTTGTTGAGTACCATCGCAAGGTAGTGGATGCCATTGCCGGAAGCGGCGCTGCCATCAGTCATCATCATGGTATTGGCCGACTTCTGGCGCCCTGGTATCCGGAGGCGGTGGGCACCACCGCCTATGATTTGCTGGTTTCGATCAAGAAACACCTGGATCCTGAAGGTATCTTGAATCCCGGCGTTCTGGGCCTTGGACCGCAGGATCATTGAACAGTGGCAAAAGGGCGCAAGAAGCGATCCAGGATTTCTATGAAAGACTCCGGGCCAGCGAATGCGAAAACAATGATCTTGCCTGCCCACCTTTGCCGCGCCGGCGAAAGGAGAAAAGATGGAACGCTATATTGAAAAAATATCAAACGAATCCGAAGACTTCGACGTTGTAGTCATCGGCGGCGGCATCAGCGGCGCCTGTGTGGCTTACGAAGCATCCAGTCGCGGATTGTCCGTGGCCCTCTTTGAAAAATCGGATTTTGGCGGAGCCACATCCGCCGCAACGTCCAAACTGATCCATGGCGGTCTACGCTATCTTAACTATCTGGAATTTGGCCTGGTGCGGGAATCCCTGCGGGAAAGGCGAATCCTGGAAGACATTGCTCCCAACCTGGTCTATCCGCTGCCTTTCTTGATCCCCAACTACGGAAGCCTTAAATCCAATAAATGGATTATCAAGGCCGGTATGATTCTTTACGATATGCTCTCTTTTGACAAGGGGCATACCAGGCATTCGTCGAAGAAACTTCCCCATCATCGCAGCTTGAAGAAAGCCCAGGTGCTGGATATCGCGCCGGACCTTCCGCCGGATGGGCTTACCGGTGGTGCAGTGTATTATGATTGCCAGAGCCTGGCCCCGGAGCGGCTCACCCTTGCCTTTTTGAAGTCCGCTGTGGAGGCCGGAGCAAAAGCCAGCAATTACTCGGAGGCTGTGCACCTGGAAAAAGAGGACGGCCGGTTTCGAGTGGCGGTGATCAAGGACCTGGTATCCGGTGAGGAAAAAAGGGTCCGGGCCCGGCTCTTTGTGAACAGCGGCGGCCCCTGGGCGGAGCGAATCATCAAAAAGCTTTCCGGAAAAGAAACCAGCCACAGTGTGCGAATGTCCGAAGGCATTCATATCATAGGTCCGCGACTCACCCAGGACCATGCTCTGGTATTGCTAACTCCCGGCGGCCGACATTTCTTCGCCATACCCTGGAGAGGATACAGCCTGTACGGAACCACAGACAAGGATTACCAGGGCAGCCCGGACGATTATCGCGTCTCCGCCGAAAGCATTGATGAATTCATAGAAGAGATTAACGGATCCTTCGGAAAGACCATGGTAAGCCGGGAAAACATCGTACATGCCTACGGAGGCTTGCGTCCACTTACGGATACGCATACGGAGAGCAGCTACAAATCGTCGCGCAAATATGAGATCATCGACGGCGAGGACGAAGGCTTACCCGGTCTGCTCACAGTCGAAGGCGGCAAATACACCACCAGCCGCAACCTCGCAGAAAGCACCATCAAAGTGATTGCAAAGAAGCTGGGTCGGAAGGTGTCTCGTTCCCGCACCGCCAACGTTCCTCTAAAGGGATGCGATATTCCCGGTCTGACTGATTTTCTTGCCAGTCGCAAAGAGGTGTATCCTGAATTTGAAGCAAGTACTCTGCATACGCTGGCCACTCTGTACGGAACAGAGATGGAAGATGTGGTTTCCATTGCCCGGGAAAAACCGGAATGGGCCAGGCCACTCAACGATGATGGGGAAATTCTGGCCCAGGTAGTCTTTGCAGTTCGCCAGGAAATGGCAGTCCACCTGCTGGACGTGCTACAGCGAAGAACCGGTCTGGGTACATTGGGACTTCCTTCGCAGGAAAATCTGGACCGGATTGCAGGGGCCAT
Organism: Leptospiraceae bacterium; assembly: GCA_020440915.1. Taxonomy (GTDB): domain Bacteria; phylum Spirochaetota; class Leptospiria; order Leptospirales; family Leptonemataceae; genus UBA3465. Next base: position 6,107 of record JAGRNE010000152.1, read on the forward strand.
GCAAACGGAACTCGGCTGGAGCGAGGAGCGACGAAAGACAGAGATTGAGAAGGCCAGGGAACGTCTCAAGCTTCCTTACTGAGGCACCGTACCCTGACTCCGGATGGCAGATCGCAACCGGAGGTATTCAGGCTTTCCAGTGGTCGGGCAATCATGATGGAACGGCCGGAGATAAGACGAAACATCGGGCAAGAAAAGGTTCCGATAATTGGGTAGAGGAAAAAGAAACGGGCAGGCTGAACAATCTGCCGCCAAGAAGGGTGTTTCATGAATCGATTGATTATTTTGAATCCAAAGAGTCGTGCCGGCAATGCCCGGTCTGCCTTCAAAGCCCTGGAGCCCGAGCTTCGAAAGAAGCTGGGAAAGTTTGAACTATACGAAACTACAGGTCCCATGGATGCATCCGCCCGGGTCAGAGCGGCGCTTAAGAAAAAGGAAGTAAGCCAGGTAATTGTGGCCGGTGGCGACGGTAGCATAAACGAAGCAGTAAATGGATACTTCGAAGATGGAAAGCTGATTTCCAGCAAGATTCCGCTCGGCGTCATTAGTATGGGAACCGGAAGCGACTTCATTAAAACGCTTCGCCAGTTAAGCGCAGTCTATGATGTAGCCCTGCAAAAGAACACCTACCGGCATGTGGATGTGGGTCTTTTACGCACGGCAACAGAAAGCAGATACTTCATAAATATTGCCTCGGCCGGAATAGCCGGACGAATCATGCAATCTCTTAAGTCTTCGAAGTTTCAGCATGGTTCGCCGGCATACTATTATCACACTCTTAAATCGCTTTTTATCTACAATCCAGAGATGGCCCGGCTCACCTATGAAGATCCGGAGGGCGCGCAGCACACACAGGAAGTGCGCTTGCTCAATTTTTTTGCATGCAACGGTCGTTTCAATGGAGGCGGCATGAACTGGGCGCCTTCGGCCAGCCTGGAGGATGGCCTCTTTGAAGGGTTGTTGATTGGAGGCGTAAGCAAGACTCGCATGGTAGTGGCCAGCTCCCGTGTGTATGCCGGTCAGATAGAAGGTTTTCCCGGGGCTACGCTATTTCGTGCAAGAAGGATGACTCTTGAATGCAAAAAGAAGATCGAGGGCGAAGCGGACGGAGAAGTTTACAGCGCGGAGGCGCCAGGACGGGTGGACTACGAGATCCTGCCTTCCTGTTTTCCGCTGGTCCTCTGATCATCTGATCTGCTTATCTTCTGATCCGGTCTGGGCGCACCGAGAACGATGGAAGAGTACAGCGTCGTGCGCGCTGCTGATAGTTCCGCGTGCTGGATTTTGCTACGGTCCTTTTGTGCATGGGGCTGGCATGCATTTGCAGACTGTTAATGCAGGACCTTTTCAAGCGAAAAGTTTATCAACACGCAGCCATTGCGAAGTACCCGATTCTTCCTCAGGACTTTGAAACCGTGCTTCTCGAAGAACGGTCGCGCAATGTGAGAAGCGTCCACCGAAAGATGATTCAAGTTGCGATTTCGTGCTTCCTGCTCCACGCACCGGTACAGCTTTTCGGATATACCCTGCCGCTGAAATTCCGGATCCACAAAGGCCAGGTCAATGTGCGCATCCTTCTGCAGATTCATAAATCCAATGATCCGTTCCTTCTGCAGCGCAATCCAGGGAGGAGCATCCCGAAATCGCTGAGTCCAGTCCAGGCCGGGAGGCTCTGGAGACCAGGCCTGCTTTTCTCGGTCGGAGTAGATGGCGGAGTCTATTGCATGAACTGCTCTGTGGTAAAGCTGGCCCAGCGTGCATACCAGATCCCTTTCGGAAAAGGAAGCGAGCATCTCCCGGTATGTGCGAATGTGGATTTCCATGCGTAGCTCTTGATGTCTTCCCGTTGAGACTCGCAGTTGCCCGGAGCGGTGGTCGCCCGGTCACGTCTGCTCCGACTTTCCGTAGAGTCACGTTTTCCGGGCCAGGGCGGAAGCCTTTCTTCGGCTGCTTACTGGCCGGCTTTAAGCTTTTCGATGGTTGCGTCAATGAGGCGATTCACTTCATCGGGAGGCGCTTGTCCGCGAGTGGCTTTCATTATCTGGCCCACCAGGAAGCCTTTGACTCTGTCCTTTCCGTTGAGGATGTCGCTTACCTGCTGCTCATTTTCAGCAAAGACTTTCTCTACGATGGCAGGTAGATCCGTGGTATCTACTGGCTTGTAATCGTATTTTTCGATGATGTCATCGATTTCCAGCTTCTCTTCGTAGCAGTGCTCGAATACTTGCTTGGCGATTCGCTGGGTGAACTTCTTTTCGTTCAGGTACTGAATAATCTTTGAAAGCCGCTGCGGATTCACAAAGAATTCATCTATAGGTACATCGTTTTTATTGACGATTCCCAGGACTTCATCTTTGACCCAGTTTGATGACTTTTTGGGGTCCTCGGTGAGCCGGACCACCTCTTCGTAATACGTGGAAACTTCTTTTTCTCGGGTCAGAACGTCCGCATCGTACTCCGGCAAACCGTAGCTGGCAACGTAGCGGGCGCGCTTCTCGGCTGGCAACTCCGGCATCTCGCGCTGAACCTTCTCGATCAAATCCTCTTCGATCACAAATTCCGGTAGATCCGGATCCGGAAAATAGCGGTAATCCTCTGCATTCTCCTTGGTTCGCATGAGGCGAGTTTCGCGCTTATCCGCATCCCAGAGCACCGTGGACTGAATAATCTTCTTTCCTGATTCTATAAGCGCAATTTGCTCTTCAATCTGGTAGTCTATGGCTGCGCGCACCGCTTTGAATGAGTTAAGGTTTTTGATCTCTACTCTGGTA
>JAGRNE010000153.1 GCA_020440915.1 Leptospiraceae bacterium
TCAGACTGAAGATCCCTTCTTCTATGGAAGGCAATACACCCAGGATTCCGAGTACCAGAAAGAAAAGTCCCGTTACGATTCTAAGCGCCTTTATAGCCATTGAATGCTCCTGAAATAGATGAGCCCTCTTCGGGCAGTCACCTGAGTAGTGCTGGAAGCCATCCACGGCAACGAAAAAAGGATTGTCATAGAGTTTTCCTGCTCTATCCTTCGATCAAATGCGACATAATCTAGTCAGCAGGGGCGCGGCATCAGCCACTGTTCTGGTCATTGCTTTGCTATTTTCGGGATACGCCCCATTACAGGCGGAGAAAGAGAAACCAGCGCGGCAGGACCAGAAGCAGGAGAAACCAGCCGCCGAAGAACAGGCCAGAGAGCCTGATTCCCACCGGACATCGGACACTCCGGCAGGTACGCGACAGGCCGGCCCGTCGATGGAAGATATCGATCGTGCTTGGATGGAGAGCATTCAGGGTAGCCGTAGCCAACCCGGAAACACATTTTCCAATCCCGGGGAGTCGGCGGCCGAGAACTCTGAAGGAAAGCCGGAGGAAACCAGCGCCGAGCCTGCGGCTCAGAGTCCTGGCCCCTCCAGCCGCATGTTTGTCCAGCAAGAAGGACCGTCTTTCTTTTCTCTGTTCTTCCGTTTTGTTCTCTTTATGGGCCTTATGGGCGCCGGATTCTACGGATTGGTTCGCTTCATGAAGAAAAAATCTGGAATCGTCTCCAGCGGGGATGGCGGTCCGTTACGGGTAGTTGCTTCCATTAGCCTCATGCCGGGAAAATACATGCAGGTGGTGGATATGGCCGGGCAGCTTATGGTGCTGGGGGTTAGCGATCAGGGTGTAAGACTGCTCCAAACTGTGGAAGATGGCTCCGTTGCGGATCGAATCCGGCTCTGGGAGGAAAACCGCCCGGAACCTGCCGAGAACTTCTTGCAGGGGCTCCAGGGCCTGCTCAAGACCACGGATCTGCGCCTCTGGAAATCCAAGAACCAGAGAGAAAGCAAGCCCGACTTTCAGGCCATATTGAGCGGTCGGTCCTCCTCTGATGACGTGCCCATGGAGGATCTGGAGGCATTGCTCCAGCAGCAAAATCGGCGCTTGCGGGCTGTAACGTCCAAGCCGGGACCCCGGGAAACCAGTTGATGGGGCCGCTCAGATTTTGGGCGCAGGATTGTGGGCCCGGATTCTGCGGCGCTCGATATGCCCACTGGCCTTTGAAATTACTTCGAATGGATGCCGGACTTTTTCCATCTGATTTCTCGAGAGTGCCTCCCACTCTCATCTGAGGCTCTTTGTCCTTTTTCGGCCCCAGCCGCCGGCCCGATGTCCCTGCGGGTTTCGGGCATCCAATTCCAGCGTCCCTGTTGTTGTCCGAGGCGAGATGCAGAAATGCAGAGATACGAGCTGCGGGGAGGGGCAACGCATGCGGGCCAGCAGAGGTGCATCCGCAAATAAGAGCGCACGGTTCGTCTTATCCCCCGGACGATGCTCTAAGGCGCACTCGCCGGAGTTCCTTGACGGGTGTCTGGGCTTTGCTCGGGCGGCTCCGGCCTGCCATTTCGCTCCCGCATTGCTGGCTTCGGAGGACTGCAGCAGGGTGGATATCGGCTCATTCAGGAATTTACGTGACATAATTTTTTTTGCTTGTACGCAGGATGCCCTGTGCTACACCTTCGCAGGTAGGATTGTATGCAGCGGCTTAGAACATATCTAATATTTGCAGCTATGCTGCTATTGCTTTGCCCGGTATCGCTCATGGCCCAAGCCATCCCCGATATCAACTTGCCGGTAATTGAGGGCATTCGCTCCGCACGAAATGGCCAGGAAGCGTCAACGTCATTGATGCTGATCATGCTGGTAACCTTTCTCAGTCTTGCCCCGGCCATCATAATGATGATGACCAGCTTTACGAAGGTGGTCATCGTTTTCGACTTCGTCCGACGGGCCCTTTCTCTTCAGAATATGCCGCCGAACCAGGTCCTGTTTGGCCTGGCCATCTTTCTGACCATCTTCATCATGGCACCCACGATTCAGGAGTTCAACAAAGTCGCTTTAAATCCCTACCTTAGCGGAGGCGACATGAGCACCACGGAATTCGTGGAAAAAGGTGTGAAGCCCTTTCGCAGCTTTATGATCCGGCAAATTGGAAAAGATGGGGCCAGCGAAATCGCTCTGTTTGTAGAGATGTCCGGCAAAGATCGAAACGAAATCAAGAGCGTAGAAGACATCGATACATATATTCTGATCCCTGCCTTCATGCTTTCGGAGATCAAGAAAGCATTCATCATTGGAATCGTCATCTTTGTGCCCTTCATCGTAATCGACCTGGTTGTGGCGTCCACTCTGATGTCCATGGGGATGATTATGCTACCTCCGGCCATGATCTCTTTGCCCTTTAAGATAATCCTCTTCATCCTTGTGGATGGCTGGCACCTGATTACCTATAACCTGGTGCTGTCCTATGCGACCTGACGGGAGTAGACTATGCTGGAAACCGATGCAATAAAGCTCATAAACGATGCATTGATCGTCACCATGAAAGCGGCAGGACCCATGCTGCTTCTTAGTATGATAACTGGCCTGGTGATTTCGATTTTGCAGACTACGACGTCCATTCAGGAGCAGACCCTCACTTTCGTTCCCAAGCTGATCGCTGTCTTTCTAGCTATCATGATTTTTTCGGCATACATTATTCACACCACGGTAGATTACACCGTAGGTGTGTTTGAGCTTATACGCAGATTCTGAGTCGGCCCTGGATTGAGTCGGCCCTGGATAGTAACATAACCTTGAACGGCCCTATGGAAAGAAGACGCTCAAGGAAAGAAGCTTTCGGCCGCGGTGGCGAAAGAGTCTTCGGGAGAGAATTTAAGATTGGAAGCCTTGTCCACAGGATTACTGTACTATGTACTGATACTGGCACGCGTGGCGGGGCTGGTATTCTCCACTCCTATCTTGAACTCTCAGGCCCTGGGATATAGGGCGCAAATGGTAGTATCGTTGATGCTATCTTTTGTACTGTATCCCATTGTTGCCAACCACTTGAATCCTCCACCCGCTCAGATGGGTCCTTTTATTCTCGAGGTCCTGTCTCAGGTGTTCATGGGCACCATCATGGGATTCATGATCCAGTTGCTCTTTGCAGCTTTTCAGCTGGCCGGAGAGTTCTTTTCTCTGCAAATGGGTATATCCTTTTCCGAGGTTCTGGACCCCCAGGCTCAGGTCTCCATTCCTGTTATGGGCACCCTGAAAAACCTTATCGGAACGCTGCTCTTTCTGGCTGTGCCCTTCGAAATCGACGGAGTGTATGTTCCGGCTCTGTTACACTTGATTCGCGCTCTAACCTACAGCTTCGTAGCAGTGCCCACCATCATTATCGACGGGCAAACCACCGGAGGATTGCTGCAGTATATGGATCAATCCTTTGGAGTTATGTTCGCAACTGCACTGCGCATTGGTATTCCGATGATGGGAATACTTTTCATTAGTTCTGTAATGCTGGGCATTATGGGCCGCGCCGCACCGCAGCTCAATCTGATGAACATGGGTATTCAGGTAAACATTACTGTGGGTATTCTGGTACTTCTGACAGTGCTACCGGTCATTGTGCCTTTGATGCGGGATTCCTTCTCTTCCATGTATAACGTTTTGGGAGAAATGTTCGATACCTGGCCTCTGGCTCGGCCGGGAGGCCCCAATGGTTAATGCACTGTTCGCCTTTTTTCAGAGCTTGATGGCGGCCCCCCGGTTCGCCCTCTTCAAGAGAATAGAGATCCGCCTGCGACCTTCTTACTGCAAGGGCCTGGCAGGCGAACGTTCTATCTGGAAATCTTTGCCGGCGGATGGTGCCAGATTCGATCGTTCCCCGGATTCCCCGGATTCCTCGAGTTCCAAAAATTCCCTGGAGTCCACGCTACTTGCAGGCCTTCCTGCTCTGTCGGCACTGGAAAGCCTCCGGGCTGTGCATCACCTCCAGGGCTCAGCGCCAGGCGAAGGCACATTTCAGGGATGGCTGGATCTACAGCTATTCGCCGCCGAGGACGAAGGCCGAACCGAGGAGCCATCGGAACGCCGAAAGAGAGAAGAAAGGGAGAAAGGAAACGTTCCCAAGAGCCAGGACATGGCGGGCTCCGCCATTCTTATTGGCGCCGTTCTAATGCTCTTTCTGTTCGGAACCTACATTGTGCAGCGAATCGGAGAAATTTTCAATCGTTACTTTTCCCTGATCGCTACTCAGCAGGGCGTCTTTGGCATAGAAGAGCTGCAGGTCTTGATGAAAGATCTGTTCTACCAAACCGGAATGATACTACTGCCTATACTGGCTGTTACCATCGTAATGGGAGTGGTGGGAAACATTGTACAGGTGGGTCTGATGTTTTCGCTACAGGCATTGCAGTTTCGCTTTGAGAGAATTAAGCCAGATATCAAAAGAGTCCTGCCGGTCCGAAGAAATCTAGTAAACCTTCTAAAGGTTATCGCCCAGATGTTGATCATCACTGGGGCCGCTTACCTGGTGGTGGTGGACGACTTTATTCCAATGTTAAAGGCTTCCGGCATGGGACTGACCCAGGCTGTGACCATCTTTGCCACGGTGGCGCTCAAGCTGCTCTTGTTGTGCGGCGTACTTCTGCTGATCATCAGCATTCCGGACTACTTCTATCAGAGATTCGAATACATAGAAAACCTGAAGATCACCACCGCAGAAGCAAAGCGGGAACGAAAAGACGAAGAAGGGGATCCCCTGCTCAAGCAACGACAGCGCGAAAGGGCTTATGAGATGCGCCGTCAGAAGAATATGTTACAAGAGGTTCCCCGGGCAGATGTGGTGATCACAAACCCCACACATTATGCGGTGGCCCTCAGATACGACCAGCTGGAGTCCACAGCGCCGGTGGTCATTGCAAAAGGAACGGATCAGCTGGCTTTCAGCATTCGGACCGTGGCGCGAGAAAACAATGTGCCCATCGAAGAGAATCCGCTGCTGGCCCGAACCCTGTACGCAGATGTGGAACTGGGTCAGGAGATTCCAGAGACCCTGTATCGGGCGGTGAGCGTCATCTTCTCCCGACTGTCTAAATTCAAACAGAGAGCAAGAGCATGAGAGAGATGCTGGAACAACTATCAAAGCATTTCCGAAGCACGGAGACGGTTCTGGGGCTGGGTGTAATATTCATCCTGACCCTGATCATCGTTCCTCTGCCCGGAGCTATCCTGGACATCCTGATCGGAGTCAGCATTCTTTCTGGAATTCTGATTCTGATGACCTCCCTGGGTACCAACAGTCCTGCAGAGTTTACTGCCTTCCCAACCCTGCTATTGATCACTACTATCTATCGACTGGCAGTGAACATCTCCACTACAAGGATGATTCTTACGGAAGGAGATCAGGCGGACAGCGCCCTGGTCAGCGCCTTCGGCTCTTTCGTAGTGGGAGGCGGTAATAGTCTGGGTTCCTACGTCGTGGGGATCATCATCTTTCTGATTCTAACTTTGGTGCAGATCCTTGTAATTACAAAAGGCGCCACGCGGGTTTCCGAAGTGGCCGCTCGATTCGCATTGGACTCTTTGCCCGGTAAACAGCTGGCCATCGATTCCGATCAGCAAGCTGGCTACATCGATGAAAGGGAAGCGCGCAGGCGAAGAAATCTTCTTCAAACAGAGATGAACTTCTACGGGGCCATGGATGGTGCTTCCAAGTTTGTGCAGGGAGACGTTCGACTGGGGCTGGTAATTACAGCCATTAACATCATCGGAGGATTGATTCTTGGAGTAACCATCCAGGGAGAATCCTTTACCGGCGCGCTCGAAATCTACACTCGATTTACCATCGGGGACGGTCTGGTATCTCAGATTCCTGCACTATTGATCTCCGCCGCCACCGGTATCATCGTTTCCAGAAGTACATCCGAGGATTCGCTGCCCCATGACCTCAAAACTCAGTTACTCTCGAATACCGGTATACTGTATGTAACCGGCGGTTTTCTAATACTTGCGGGTTTGCTTCCTGGTTTTCCCTTTTTTGCCATGGCTCTTCTTGGCGGCGGTCTCATCTATCTCGGGTATCAAATGGATCGCAGCAAAGAGAAGGCGGCGGCCGAAGAGGTGAAACGGGAACAGGAACAATCGGACGAAAGAAAACCGGAATCCTATCTGGACCAACTTCGCGCCGAACCTCTGGAGGTGGAGATCGGATACAGTCTGATTCCTCTGGTGGATCCCAAGCAGGGAGGCACGCTACTGGATCAGATCTCTCGACTTCGCCGAAGGTTTGCCATGGAAAGCGGTCTGATTGTACCCCCGGTGCGAATTCGGGACAACATGAATCTGGAGGCCGGCGAATACAACATCAAGCTTCAGGGCAGCTCCATTGCCGGCTCCGTGCTGGAATCGGAGAAGCTCATGGCCATCGATACCGGCCGCACCAGCGGTACTCTGGAAGGAGTGGCTTCTTTCCAGGAGCCTACCTATGGACTAAAGGCCTACTGGATCGATCCTTCCCAGAAGTCCGAAGCCGAAGGTATGGGTTACGACGTGGTGGATCCTTCCACTGTTATTGCTACCCATCTTTCCAGCGTCATACAGCAAAACAGCCAGGAGATCATGGGACGTCAGGAAATCAAATCCATCATCGACAGCGTACGCGAAGACAACCCGGTGGTGGTGGACGAACTACTCTCCAAAGATGGAATGTCCCTGGGTCAGGTGCAGACCGTGCTCAAGAATCTGCTCAAAGAGGGAGTCAGCATTCGCAACATGGTGAAGATACTGGAGACCATTTCAGATCATATCGACCGTGGCCAGCCGCGGGATCCCTACCTTATTACGGAGTCTGTGCGCCAGGCTTTGAAGCGTCAGATCGTAGGCGAACTGGTGGGCAGCGACAAGAAGCTCCGAGTCATTACCATGGATCCCGGCCTGGATCGAAGGCTGCGTGAAGGAATTCATCGGGATCCGGAACTGGGATTTGTCATGTCCCTGAAGCCGGAGATACAGATGGCTCTGCGGGATGCTCTGGAAGAGGAGGTTCGAAAATCCCAGGATGGGGGCCGAAATGCAATTTTTCTGACCAGCGGTTCGGTGCGGGCCGGTATCTTTTATATACTTGAACGCCTGTTTCCCATTAGAAACTTCGCAGTACTGGCCCATGAAGAAATTCCCACCGACATTGAGGTGGAACCTGTGAGTCAGGTCAGCCTTCGAAGTCGGCAGGAAGAGGAACTGGCCGGGGCGCAAGCCTGATCGTTCCTTTCCAGACTTCTAGAATGCTACAGCTGCTTCCGATTCCGGCCCCGGAATCGATTCGGATTGTGGCAGGCGCAGTTTTTGGACTTGTTCAATGAATCGATTTACCAGATTTCTAGTGATCCTCGCCGCTCTGATGGCGGTATTTTTTCTCTTCCAGTGGGTGCGGGGATTCTTCGCCGATGACATTGCTTCCCGCATTGCGGACGAAGAGCCTTTTTCCATACGATTTGCGATTCAGGGAGAAGGGGGAGAGCTACTGAGTCATGCAAGACTAATGATGTATCCGGCCGAAAAAAAGGCGGCCTTTTACTTTCTCAACACCCGAAGCCATTTCCCGGACGAAGAGGAAAACATTTCGAAAATGACTCCTTTTGCGGCGGACCGCTTTCGTCAATGGGTTGGTAGCGGAGCCGATTACAACATGTATTTCTCCGAGCGGAACTTCGCTCGCTTTGTGGATTTCCTTGGCGGTCTTCGGGTCTTTCTTCCACAACCGGTGACGATCAAGGAGTCCCGCTTTCAGTACCCCCACGGCATTCAGTTCTTTCCCGGTGGGCAGGCCATGGAATTTGCTCACGGTACCATCCCCCTGGAAAAGGGTTCGGATCATCTGGCCCAAATGGACCGGCTTTTTCGCACCGAGAGTATCCTTATGAACCTGCTCTGGCAGATGCCGGAAAAACAGGAACTCCTGGAGAAGGAAGGCGTGGGCGCCTTTTTGCATGGTCTGGCGGAAACCGACCTGACTGTGGAGGAGTTTACCTCTCTGTGGACCTACTTTGCAACGGAAGAGGACCTGGATGTATTTGTTCTGGAAACCCCGCTTCAGTTCGAAGACGATCCAAAGAATCCATACGAAAAGCGCCTGGCTGTAAACCAGGAGCGATGCGAAGAGCACTATCAGAAGTTTATTCAGGAAATGAAGAGCGGCGCCCTGGATACTGCCTCCTTTCCCATGGATGTGCAAAATGGCACCGAGCGCGGGGGTCTGGCCGGTCGGGTGAAGCAATTCCTGCACGGCAGCGGCACCGAGGTGCTCTATGCCGATAACTACGATTTAAAGCCACTTCCCGAGAGTGTTGTGCTGGAACGGTCCGGTAGCTTCTCTGTGGCTCGCCGAATGGGCTACAAAACAGGCCGGGAAAGGGACCATGTTTTCTTTTTGCGGCAGCCTCTGGACATTAGCGGCACCTTCATTCTGGGCGACGATTTCCAGATCAAAGATCTGAAGTACTGATTGAACGCACAGCCCCCGCTCCATATCTGGCACTGAAATGGCCGGCGACGCGAAAAGAAACAATTCCGGGCTCCCCACCGTGGAATTGCTGCCTTCCGATGCTGATTCCGATGCGGCGGAACTGGCAAGAGAGATTATCGCCATTCTGGAAGAGAAGTCAGCGGCAAAGATACTGGGAATGAATCTGGAAAAGGTGAATCCCTATTTCTGCATTTTCATTATTGCAAGCGCCAGTTCCATGGTGCAGCTCAAAACGCTGGGACGAGAAGTGCAGAAGCGGTTAGGCCACCGGCTTCGGGCCAAGGGGCTGCGCACCGAAGACATTGAATCAGGATGGCTTATCCTGGACTTCGCAGACGTCATT
>JAGRNE010000154.1 GCA_020440915.1 Leptospiraceae bacterium
GCCAGCGCTATTCAAATGCTGCCGGAGCATCTGTACCTGGGAAAAATCGTAGGACAGGCGGACATTGGCTTTCAGGACACCTTGATCAATCTGCTGGATTCCGGCAGCGTTTGCTTTAACCGCAGCGTACCTTTTGGTTTTGCCGATCTGCTGGAGTCCATCCAGGAGATTACAGGCTTCGACCTGGAGAAAAGCGAAAGCCTGCTGCGCGATCTAGAACTGGATGTCAGCGAAAGTCGAGCCGGCGGATACAATGAAGCAGTGGTTGCCATGTACCGTCTGTCCAAGGAGGACGCAAAGAAGATCGTTCGGAAGGCAAAGGACTTCTATCGCGAGGTAGCTGCAGAAATCGAACGAACCTTTATTTCGGCGCCGGTGCCTTCCCCAGAAACGGTCTACATCTCCGGCGGTGGGGCCACGATTTCCGGCTGCGACGATTTCCTGGAAACAAGTCTGGGTGTGCCGGTGAACCCCTATCCGCTCCAACTGGAAACGGATAACATCTCTCCCTGGGTGCTCTGTCTGGGAATGATGGAGCACTATGCACGAAAGCAGAAAGAGAGAATCGACTTTCTCTCCACTCCTTTCGGAAGCACATTGCGAAGAGGGGAGATTCGACTCAGCGCTTTTTCCACGCCGCTGTACATTGCATCCACCGCATTGATTGTGCTTCTTATCGGATTTATCTGGGGCATTGCTTCTGATCAGGATCGCCTGGCCAATTACAAGAAGCTGGCCAGGGCCGAAGCTGGCCGAATTGTGCCGGAGGCCCAGAGCCCGGAGAAGGATCCTCTGGTAGAGGTGCAGCGAGTCTGTCGGGAAAGGTTATCCATGGCGCAGACACGATATGGCGGCTTTCGCAGTCTGGATATAATTCGTGAGATTTCCGAGAAGACTCCTTCCAGGGCGCAGGTGCCCGAGCTTACATTGAAAGATTTCCATTACCAGAAAGGGCAGGTGCATGTAACCCTGGAACTGGGTAGCGATACACAGATCGCAAGCGTCCAGCAATCCCTGCGGGAAAGCAAAATGTTTGCCTCGGTGACGGAAGCAAGAAGCGATACGCTGCCCAAAGGTCGTGTTAGAGTGCAATTCACAATAAGCCTGTCCGAAGACCAGGGCGCATCCGCTGTAAGGTGTGAATGATGCTAGAAAAGCTCAATGAAAGAGAAAGAATGTTCGTCCTCGTTGGCGGTCTGGTGGCCCTGATTCTGATTCTGGGCGTCGGTCTGCTGACGGTGCTGGAGCACCGATCCAAGCTTCGCACGGAAGTGCAGAATGCGCGCCGTTCCCTGGCGCAAATTCGAGAGATGACCCAACTTATTCAAAGACTTCCTTCCGGACAGCAGGCGCCGGGACAGGATCAGATAAAAAATCAGCTACGCCAGCTAATGAATAATATTGGTCTGGAGCATTCCAATCTCGATGCCAACGAACGAAAGGAAGGAAAAGGTCAGGCGAAGATTGAAATCAAAATTACATTTAACTCCGTAAAACTGGTTGATGTATTTAAGTTTCTTTATGAAGTAGAAGTCAACGGCCAGGTGCCGGCTCGTGTGGAGATGCTCCGTCTACAGCGGCCATTTTCGAACAAAGAAGTCTATGATGTGCGGATGGATCTGTTTGTGTTGCGACCCGATCAGGGAGGAAGTCGATAGTGGCTGATGAGGAATTGCAGGAGTCTGCCTACGAACCGGAACCGGTGGAGCCGGATCCGGCCCTGATGGTCGATCCATCCGCCGAACTGGATGACGATTTTGAGGAAACCACGCTAACCAGGACCCAGAAGTTCTGGATCGCGCTGACCATTACGGTATCCTTTATTTTTTTCTCCATTGTCTTTTTTCCTCTGGAAATCCTGATTCGCAGCAACCTGCAGGATCCGGCCCAGGGATTTCAGGCTGACTTCACTTCACTGGATCTGAACGCTTTCGGAGCGGATGAAATCCAGGATTTTCAATTCCGGGCTGGCGGATTCTCCATAAGCAGCCCTAAAGTGGAGTCCTCCATTTCCTGGTTCGGACTCATGAAACAGGACCTGCGAGGAACGGTGCGGATGCCCGAATCCCTCACCATTACGGCGGGGGACACTCTGCTCAGCGGAAAGCAAGCTCAGTTAAACCTGAGTCTTCCCGGCGGCCTTGAGCTTCCGGTCGCCAGCTGGAATGGCAGCATAGAACTTCAGCTCATGGATTTCCGCTTTTCCTCCCTCCCTTCCGGTATTCCCCTTCCCATCGCTGCCTCCGACCTGGAGATCAAAGAGGGATCCTTGAAGCTGGGCTTTTCTGCAGGCGGAGTAAGTTTCGAAGGAAGCCGGATTCAGACCAACCTCTTCAATATCCGGCTTCTGGGAGGGGGCACGGTGCGGGGAAATCTGGCGACCATGCAATTGAAGGGCCGAATCTGCCTGCAACCGGTATCGGATTTACAGGATAAGAACCCCGCCATTTATGACTTCTATACGGCTTTTGGCGGGGCTGGAGGCGGAGAACTATGCTTCAAGCTGGAAGGCAACCTTGCCAATCCGCGCTTTTTGCCGGAGCAGCAACAGCTGAGCGAGAATCCTCCCGCCCCGGATCCCGCAGCCCGGGAAGCCCAGGAGAACCCTGAAGAGAATCCCAATGAAGAAGGCAGCCCCGACACTGGAGAACAAGAGAGCTCGGAGGAACTATGAGGTTCTGGAGACTCTGGAGGCCGGCATTGCATTGCAGGGCACCGAGGTAAAGAGCCTTCGTGAAGGGGGAGGCGACCTTCTGGATTCCTACGCTACTATCCAGGGTAGCGAAGCATTTCTTCTGAATCTCCGCATTCAGCCCTACAGAAATGCTACTCACTTCAACCATGAAGAAACCAGGACGCGAAAGCTACTGCTGCACAGAAAGGAAATCGATAAGCTCACCACCAAGATCCGCGAAAAGAAACTCACAGCGGTTCCGCTCAAGCTATACTTCAACGAGCGAGGCAAGGTGAAAGTCCTGCTGGGTGTGTGCCGCGGTAAGCAGAAGGCGGATAAGCGAGAAACGGAAAAGAAAAAGGAAGCGGATCGGGAAATGGCCCGTGCACTCAAAGAAGTAAATCGCTAATGGCCCCGGCAATGTCCGGGCACTGAGGGTTGCCTTCGATTCAAAAAGCGCCGGTCCCTGTGGCAAAAGAGCAGGCCCGCATCCGGGCCTAAAGAACGGCAAAGCAGCAACTTCGAAGCAATAATGGTATAAAATGGCAAAACGAATTCCAGTGATAGGCCTCGCCGGTCGACGCAATGCGGGAAAGTCCTCGCTCTTCAATGCTCTGCTGGGCAAGAATCGCGCTCTAACCCATGAAACTCCAGGTCTGACCCGGGATGTGCTCCGCGGAGAGATGAATCGCTATGGGATGCGTCTTCAGATTCTGGATCTTCCTGGACTGGACCTGGAGCCAGAAAATGGGCTGGACGATGTTATTCTGAGCCGCGCCCGGGCCAGCCTCAATGAAGTGGATCTCCTGGTGTATCTCATGGAACCGCCCGCAGCCGCGCCCTTCGATATGGACTTCATTCGATGGCTGAGAAAGGAGAGTCGTCCGATAATCCTTGCCGTAAACAAGATCGATGCTCCCGAGAAAGAATCCGAGCTCTACGGCTTTTACGAAGACGGCCTGGACCCATTGCCGGTTTCCGCTGCGAGTAAATATCATCTGAAAGCTCTGTGCGAAGCTATACAGGAGAATCTGGCACAAAGGGGAATTCGCGTACCTCCGCAGAAGGAGCGACCTGACTGGGCCGGTCCCACAAAAAATCGAAGATGGAAAAAGTCCTCGGCTTCCGAGGAGGACATTTTCGAAACCGATGAGAGGGAAGCTGAGGAGGACCTGGAAGATGCCATAGACGAGGAAGGAGCCATGCTGCAGGCAGGCGACGATTCGGCCAGCGGCGGCCAGTCAGGAAAGCGAAAAGAGCGTTACTCCTTACAAGAGGATCCTTACGATTCAATGGTTGAGTCTGCACCTTACGACATGCAGTATGGCTCCCAGGCCACGGAGATCGAGTTGGATGAAGACCGGTCTGCGCCTTCGGACGGGGAGGAACAAGCAATCAGGCAGGATTATGAACCCCGGGCCGGATCAAATCCATCTTCAGGTGGCGCTTCCGATGCACTGGAAGAGGAATTGCTAAGTCTGTGGCAGCGCCGAGAAAAGAGCAAGGAAATTCGCAGCACTACAATCAGCGACGATCGCATTAGCGATTTGCGAATTAGTCTCGTCGGGAAACAGAATGCCGGCAAATCGTCCCTCTTCAATCGGCTGGTAAGCGAGGAGATGTCTCTTGTATCCGAAATCGCGGGTACTACCAGGGATACTCTGGATACTGTGTTTCGCTACCAGGGAAAGGCTATTCGCGTCATAGACACTGCAGGTCTGAAGAAGCGAGGCGCCGTGCGCAATTCTGCGGATTTCTATTCTATGCGAAGGACCCTGCGCGCCATGCAGGATAGCGAGGTGGTGATCCATCTAATCGATGGACTAAAGGGTATTACAGATTACGATAAGAAGATTCAAGCGATGATCGCTCGCTTTGCTCGACCATGTGTCCTGGTTGTCAACAAATGGGATGCCATACCGGACAAAGATCAGAAAACCCAGAAGAATTTCCTGTTGGATTTAAAGGCAGCCTTTCGTTATCTGGACAACGTTCCGGTGCTCTTTATTTCGGCCCTCACCGGTAAGAACTGCCTCAAAATACTAGCTGAAGCGCTGGATCTAAAGGCAAAAAGCGCCTTTCGCGTATCAACAGCCGAACTGAACAATCGAATTAAGGTCTGGTTCCGGGATTGGCCCGGAAAGAATGCAGGCTTTCGCATTCTATACGCCACCCAGCCAGATGCAAATCCTCCGGTATTTCTTTTCTTTGTTAATGACCGCGAAAAAATGCAGAAGGGTTTTTCCCGTTTCATTGAGAATCGAATTCGCCAGGATTTCTCCTTGCAGGGCGTCCCGCTCCGGGTATTCTTTCGAGACAGGAGTCGATGATGGAATCCTACTATGATCTTGTAGAGCAAAGCAACGATGTAACCCCGGAATACAAGACCGAAACCGGCGAATGGTTTCTGGATATGTACCCCGGTCAGAAAGCGGTGGATCTGTATCACTGGCTGTATCTGGGCGAATTTGGTTACGGCGGCGAAGCGCCTTCTTCCGCTCTGGATCAGCTTACAGAGGACATTCGCGTGGCGCGCTTCAACCCTCCCAGGTATTCCGGCGTCTGGGAACCTCTGGGTTTGGCCGGCCGACTACTGAAGATCAATCTGGTAGCCTATTCGGATGCAGGTTGTCCGCTTCCACGATTGATTCATCTTTCCGAAAGAGTGAAGGAGTTGCGTCCCAACAGTCTGCGATTCAAGGGAGACTGGAACTTCATGAAGACTATCGTAGTACCAGGAATGGAACTGACGCTGGATCAAATCCATCAATTCGAGAATCAGATTCCCATTCATATGACGCCTTATATGGGCTTCACAGAGGAATTCGAAAAGGCCTACGGTCAGGCATTTCGAATTGTCCCACGGAAATCCTTTTTCCAATACTTCCCGGAGTTTGAAGATGATCAATTCATCCGTCACTGATATTCCCCGAGCCTTCACCTGGAAAGGTGACCATCTTCTTTTGCTGGATCAGACCAGGCTTCCGCTGCATCAGGAATGGCTTCGCCTGGAGAACCTGGAAGAAGTATGCGAAGCCATAAAGATGCTTCGCGTTCGGGGCGCTCCGGCCATCGGTGTTGCGGCCGCTTATGGGGCGGCCCTGGAAATCCGGCGCATTTACGGGGCCGAACCGGCCAATGCAGCTCTGAATGCCGATCGCTGGCTCCATCGATTCCGCCAGATCACAGCGACGCTACGATCTACTCGACCTACTGCCGTG
Organism: Leptospiraceae bacterium; assembly: GCA_020440915.1. Taxonomy (GTDB): domain Bacteria; phylum Spirochaetota; class Leptospiria; order Leptospirales; family Leptonemataceae; genus UBA3465. The sequence continues at coordinate 5,896 of JAGRNE010000154.1, forward strand.
AATCTCTTTCATTGTATGGATCGGATGGATCGTATAGCCGGCGAAATTGCCCTCGACTGGAAAGATCAGTTCGAGCCAATAAGGGCTGCCGAGCGGATGGAAGAAGAAGCCATAGCTATCCACTCCGAAGATGAAAACCTCTGCAGCGCCATTGGCGGTTTCGGATCCACATTGATTCCTGATGGCGCTTCAGTGCTTACGCATTGCAATACAGGCTCTCTGGCCACCGGAGGCATTGGCACGGCTCTTGGGGCCATCTATACTGCGCATCTACAGGGAAAACGACTTTCGGTATTTGCCGATGAAACGAGGCCGTTATTGCAGGGCGGTCGTATAACCGCCTGGGAGCTTTTTGAAGCGGGCATTCCGGTGCGTCTGATAACAGATAGTATGGCAGCGTCGGTTATGGCCAGGGGCGAGGTGGATTTGATTCTCGTAGGCGCGGATCGCATCGCTTCCAACGGAGACACAGCGAATAAGATCGGAACCATGCCCCTGGCAGTGCTGGCCAGACATTTTGGAGTTCCATTCTACGTTGTAGCTCCTACAACCACTCTGGACCCTTCCATGGACTCCGGCGCAACCATTGAAATCGAGGAGAGAGACCCCGATGAGGTGCGAAAATTCCAGGGAAATTTCAGCGCACCTCCAGAAGTGGAAGTTTTTAATCCTGCCTTTGATGTAACGCCCGGAGATCTGATTTCGGGTATTGTGACGGAAAAGGGCATTCACAGGCCTCCCTACGATTTTCGTGCCCTTATGGCCCAGGGCCAGCCGAAATAGTCCGCGCATCGAAGAAGGCTTCGCAGGGTGGAATTTCTCTTCGCATGAGATTTTCTCTTCGCGCGGGAACCCCGGGGTGTTTTCGTCAGGCGGGATTCCTCTTCGCGCGCGAATTTTACTGTTTGCGCGAGTTTTTTTGTTCCCGCGGGAAGTTCTCCGGGGCGCGCGAATTCTCGTTCCCGCGGGCGGAATTTCTTAATCCAGCGGCCGCCAGAACAGGGAACATTTCGTGAAAGTCAGTTGCGCTCTTCAGGATGGGCTCTGGTATTCTTTCTCTACAAATTGCAGCAATGCTTCGAGTTCATTCATCTCCGGATTCGCCCATACTCGCTGCAGGCATAGCTGCAAAGCGTCGCCCAGGGCTTTGCCCTGGATGCCCCTATCCATTAGCTCCTTTCCTCCAATGGCTAGATCCTTGATGCGAAAGGGAGTATGCCGGAAATCCTGGATAAGCATCTGAATCACGGGTTCGGGAAGACCAGCAGGAATAAGCTGCAATTTGGCGAAACCCTCCCAGCTCAGCAAAAAAGCCTCCAGCCGTCCGCTGAGGATTTTCTCGAGTCGAAAGAGCAGCTTCCGGCTTTCGTAGTTTCCCTGCACAGTGGCGTCTGCTGCATCTGTTTCAGAAGCCAGGCCCATCAATGCCGGACTGGATTCGAACAGCAAATGGCATGCTTCGAAACACTGCAATGTGTGATTCGGGAATTTCCAGCCCCGTAGAATAGCTGTCTCTTTTTCCAGACTTAGTTCCGGAAAAAGGAAGCGAAACCAGAGAAACATTCGAATATCAACCAGCCAGTCCCATCCGTCCGGAATGCTCTGAATCGTCGTCTCCAGTTGTTTCCGATTGTCTGGAGCGGCAAGAAGCTCATCTTGAAAAGGAAGGGGTATAATTCCATGCCCGGGAATCTGCGGCTTCTCAACCTGGCCCACCCGATTCAGAAAAACCTGTAGCAGGCCGCTTTCGTATAGCGTCCACAACATGGGTACGGGATCTGCCGCTCTCATTCCTTTTCGGAGTTCATCGGTGAATCGTTCCATGGCGACCAGGCCAGTGCGCCGCTGGACTTCCGGATCGGAAAGGGCTCTTTCTGTGGCCGGTTCCAGGGTGAAGTCCAGCGTAGAAAGAAATCGACAGGCGCGGATCGGTCGGAGTCCGTCTTCGAAGAATCGATCCTCGGGACGGCCGATGGTCCGTATCAAGCGAGATTTCAGGTCTTCCAGGCCTCCGTGCTCATCCACCAGGTCCTCCTTCAGGGGATTGTAGGCCAGAGCATTCACGGTGAAATCCCGGCGACTCAGATCTACGTTCAGGGATTTCCCGAACTTCACCTCATCCGGTCTTCGGCCATCGGAATAGGTGCCTTCGGTTCTGTAAGTCGTCAGCTCCAGGGAGTGTCCGTACAAACGTACGGTGATGGTTCCATGTTCGATGCCCGTGGGAATGGTCTTTCGAAAGAGTTTCCTGGACTGCTGCGGGGTGGCTTCCGAAGTGAGATCCAGGTCTTTGACTGGCCGACCCAGCAATAGATCCCGAACACATCCGCCTACAAGATGGCAATGAAATCCGGCTTCCTGAAGTGTTTGCGCGGCCTCCAGAACGGCTTTTCTTTGCGAATCGGACAGTGAGCGTAACAGATCGGGATGGCGCATGGGCTAAAAACGGTTTTCAAGGACCCCCTTGAGGGAAATCCTGTCCAGAAATTCTTATTATCCAGGAGAAGCGTGGATGAAGCTTCATGAGTATCAAGCCAAGCAATTACTAAAACGTCATGGTGTTAAGGTCCAGGAAGGGAAGGTTGTAGAGAAAAAAGAGGACATCGGTCCTGCCTTCGAAGCTCTGGGCGGCGGAGTTATCGCTGTAAAATCCCAGGTACATGCAGGGGGCCGGGGAAAGGGTGTTCTGTATGATGGGCCCAATCCGCATGAGGATGCGAAAATCCAGGAAGGCGGCGTAAAGGTTGCCAAAACCAAAGAGGAAGCCGTGGAATTCGGCTCCAAAATGCTGGGGAATTATCTTGTAACCCATCAGACCGGAGGTACCGGAAAGCAGGTTAACAAAATCTATCTGGAGAAAGGAACCGACATTGCTCGCGAACTGTATCTCAGTATATTGCATGATCGCGGTCTGAACAAGCCCATTGTCATGTG
>JAGRNE010000155.1 GCA_020440915.1 Leptospiraceae bacterium
TTTATTTAAGCCTGGAAGACAACCTCATGCGACTGTTTGGCGGTCCGCGTATCATGGGCCTCATGGAACGCCTGGGAATGAGCGAAGGGCAGGAACTGGAAGCGGGTATGGTGGACCGCGCCATCGCCAGAGCCCAGAAACGAGTAGAAAGCCATAACTTCGACATTCGTAAGCACCTTCTGGAATACGACGATGTAATGAATCGCCAGCGGGAAATCATCTATTCCGAAAGAAATAAAGTCCTGGAATCAACAAGTATCCGAGATACCGTACTGGAATGGGCAGAAGACGTTATCGAGCAGAAGGTTCTGGAATTCTGCGACACCAACGATCCCAGCCGATGGGAACTGGCCAGTCTATCCGAATGGATGCTAAACGGTCTGGGACTGGCGCTGGATCTCAATGAAGACGAATTCAAGGCTTCCCGGGATCCTCAGGCCGAGCTGTTTCAGAAAATCAACGAGATCGCCCGAAAACATTACAGCCAGAGAGTAGAGTCGGTAGGCGATGAGAACTTTCGCTACATCGAAAAGAGAATCGCCATAGACATTATTGACGCTCGCTGGAAGGAACATCTGTATCAGATGGACCATCTCAGGGAGGGAATCTGGGCTTCTTCCTATTCTGAGAAAAATCCTCTGGTAGAGTACAAGCTCCAGGGTTTCCAGCTCTTTGATGCCATCATGGATACGGTCAAGCATCAGATTGTGGAATTCCTGTTTCGAGTTCAAATCGAAGGACCGGTGGAACAATCTACAGGCCCCCGTCGGAATCTGGGCACTGCACGTCATGAAAGCCTGGATAGCTTTAGCGGACCGGTGGCGGGTTCAGATCCCGTGGCTTCCCGTGCTGCGGCGCAAAGCGGCGGGGAACGCAGCGGAAATGCGGCCGTGGTATCCGGCGGCGGTGCATCCAAGCGAAAGGGTTCCAGGCGAAGGAAACGACGTTAGGCATCTCCATTCCGGGCCAACATTCGCAGCAGCCGAACCGTCGGAAGGCGGGGTGGCGTAGAAACAGCCAGGGTCTTGAGACAACCTGGAACAGTCGGAAAGCAAAGCGAAGCAAGAGTAACAGAAAAGAATCGGGCAGGTCAAAGTGAAACTCTACGGAAAGAAACCGGACTTCATGGCTTCTCTATCCAATCCACTGGTTGTGGACTGGTTAATGGCCATGTATCCGCCGGCGCAGAAGCTGGAACTGAGCGCGGCACCGTCTTCCTTTTTTCCGGGTGTTGATTTGATTAGCGGCTACGATGAAGGCAATGGTATCGGCGGCCTTAAGCCTTATGAGCTCTATACAGGTACCATTCGCATGGGCTATGGACACCATCGAATGGCATTCTCTGTTTACAGCCAGGCTGTGGAGCGGGGAATAACCACAGCGCTCCATGATCTGCTGGCCATTCATTCCAACGAGGCCACCTGCATCGAGAGGCTCGATTCGCTGTACAGTCAGTTTTCCAGAATGGCCACCGAACTAGGCGGACCGGTAGAGTGGGCCTGGGGCAAAGCCATGACCGGTGGAGGCATTGGCGCGCTGCATTTTTCCATGCTACTTGCAGGCCGACTCATTGCTCTTTATTCCGGAATGGATAGGGACACGCCCATCATTACTACCTATCCTCTGAATGCACATGTCGCTTCGGCGCTCGGCTTTCGACGAATAGTACATCTTGTAAACGACACTCTGCCTCAGTACTTTCTGCTCGCTCCGGGGGCCCTGAATCTGGTGCAGACTCGCCACATGCGTGACGGTTATCTGGAAATGGGTGTGCCCGAAGAGGAAGTTGATTTTGCCGGGCACTGGGTTTCGGAACCAGTGCTGTCTACACTGGAAAATGCCGTGGCAGATCGCATGAATCGTCTGGATAAAAAGGAGCGGTTACGGTTGTTAATATCCGTGGGCGGCGCCGGCGCACAGAAGAAATTCTTGAAACAGTGGATAGGAGCCATTCTGGATGATGCTTCGCTTCGGAGCGCTTTTGTGCCCATCATCAATTGCGGCGATCATCAGGACTTCTTTGACACCATGCAGGAAATGCTGGAGCGAAGAGGTCATGAGCTGCAAGTCAAGGTATGTCGCTCCATATGCGATGTGCAGAACCTTCCTGCAATCCTGGAAGACTTTGATCTGGTGCTTTTTCATTTCGAAAGTCGCTACGAAGCGGTGTATGCCACCGACTATGCAATTGTGTACAGTGATGTACTGGCCACCAAACCTTCGGAACTGGCCTTTTATCCTATTCCCAGGCTTTTCCTCCGTCGCGTAGGCGATCATGAAGGCTATTCGGCCGACTATGGCTTCAAACTGGGCGAAGCCACCGCTGAGCGCCGATCGGTACAATCCGCTCTGGAGGATCTTCAAACCTGGAAATCGGACAACTCCGCCCTGAAAGGGATGAACGAAGTGATACTGGCCAATCATGGAAAAGGGCTCTATGGCGGCGCTACCATGGCCATTGAACGAGCTCTTTCTACGGACTGACTCTGGTTTCGGAGGCCTTTTCGGGGTGTTGGCTGCGCATGTTGGCCGCCTCAGCCTTCAATTCAACGAAGGGTCCTGATTGGAATCCGCAAAGATTCGGTAGATGCCGCCTTTAGCCCTCAAGGCATCTCTCCATCCTTGCTCTGGATTCTCATGGAAAACGATTTTCGGCCTTCCCTTTAACGTCACCCAGGCGCCAGATTTCATCTCCTCCTCCAGCTGACCCGGGGCCCAGCCAGAATAGCCCAGAAAAGTATGAATTACCGGTCGGTCCTCCAGAGGAATGGATTCCCATATCTCGGGTTCGAAAAACTTCTGCAGCTGGCGGAAGCCCGGTTCGAAAAAAACGCCGGGAACAATTTCCTGGGCGGTGGTGGATGGACCGTCGGGCAAACTTGAGTGGAGCGCGCTCACCAGTTCCTGCTGCACAGGCCCTCCCACATACACAGCTCGCGACGCGCCCAGGTCGTTGGCAAGTTCCGGAATAATGTCGGCCACTGTCAGATCGGATTTGCGATTAACCACAAGACCAAAAGCGCCTTCTTCATTGTGTTCGATCATGAATACTACTGTCTGCCGGAAATTTGGATCCATCATGTTGGATTCCGATATGAGAAAGTGTCCTTTCAAAGATTCCGGCTGTTCCATTTTCTTCTCCTGCGCAGAAAAGATATCTGCCTATTTCTGCGCCAGCGATCGAATGGGAGACTCAAAGAGTTCCACTTCAGGCTTCTCTCGCATGAAGCTTTTCATTCGAAACTCGCTTTTGAAGAGAACCACCGGATTGTTCTTTTCATCGTAGACCACAAGATCGTATCCGCTGAACTTGCTCTTGTCTTCCGGCTTGATCCAGCGGCTGCATTCAAATCCCACGGATTCCAGGCGGCATGATACACCATACTCATCTTCCAATCGATGACGGATTACCTCGAACTGAAGCTGACCCACAGCTCCAATTATGGCGCTACCATCGCCAGTCGTAAAAACCTGGACCACTCCTTCTTCCGGAAGCTCCTGCAGACCTTTGCGAAACTGCTTTAGCTTGGAAGTGTCAGTAGGCACCAGGCGAGCAAAGAGCTCCGGCGCAAACCGGGGCAAGGGATGAAAACCCGGCTCTTTACCGGTGTAGAGCACGTCGCCCAGTTTATAGAGCCCCGGATTGATCAGTCCAATAATGTCTCCTGGATAAGCGTTGTCAATTGTGGATCTTTCCTGGCCGAAGAAAGCCACCGGGCTGGAGAGCCGTGCAGTCTTCTTCTGGCCAGAGATGTTTACGGTCATACCTCTTTCGAATACTCCCGAGGTGACGCGCACGAAAGCAACCCTGTCGCGGTGTGCGCGATTCATGTTGGCCTGGAGCTTGAATACGAAGGCAGAGAATTCCGGATCGTCGGGTTGAAGCGTGGAGCCATCCTCCAGAGGGATACTGGCCGGTCGGGGCGCAATTTCCAGGAAACGGCGAAGGAAGAGTTCAACACCAAAATTGGTAAGAGCAGAACCAAAGAATACAGGAGTCATGTTTCCCTGGAGAAACTCGCTTTCGTCAAATTCGGGCAGCGCGCCCGAGGCGAGCTCCACCCCTTCGCGAAAAGTGGCATACAGCTCTTCATCCATCAAATTCTGGAGTTCTGGATCGTCCAGACCGCCGGTAGCAGTCGGGGCCGGATAAGCTCCGCCGGTGGTCTTTTCGTATCGATACACCTGTTTGGAGCGCAGGTCGTAGACTCCCTTGAAGTCCGGTCCGGAACCAATGGGCCAGAAAAGAGGCACTGCAGTAATTCCCAGGACCTTCTCTACTTCATCCAGGAGGGAAAAGGGATCCCTGGCGAAGTTATCCATCTTGTTAATAAACGTTACAATTGGAATGTTGCGTTGCCGGCAGACGTGGAATAGTTTGATTGTCTGCGGTTCCACACCCCGTGCGCCATCCAGAAGCATGATGGCGCTGTCCACAGCCATCAGCGTCCGGTAGGTATCCTCCGAGAAGTCCTCGTGGCCCGGGGTATCCAGGAGGTTCAGGATGTGATCTTCATACAGGAATTGCAGTGCGGCTGTGGAAACAGAGATCCCGCGCTCCTGTTCCATGGTCATCCAGTCCGATTTGGTCTTCTTCCGATCCTTTTTGGCCCGCACATGACCGGCAAGCTGTATGGCGCCTCCGTACAGAAGTAGCTTTTCGGTTAGAGTAGTCTTTCCGGCATCCGGGTGGGCGATGATTGCAAAGGCCCTGCGTCTATCGATTTCGGTGTGCAGTTCCACCCGGTCAGGATTCTCGGATTGCATGATTGATCAAATGAAATCCGAATCCTCGCTGGACGTTCCTGTCCTGGTTCCGATACTGGTGGTATGCGAGAATGGAAACCGGAAAAGCAGTTCAAAAAGGCCGATTTTCCGGCGAAGAAGAAAGACTCGGAAAAAAGGCCTGTTTCCGCAGAAGAATCGGGCAGGCCCGCTGCCGGCCCATCCTCTCCGGAGGCAAAGTCTTCGACCAATCCAGAACCGCCATTAAAAGGATGGTCGGTGCCCAGGCTGGAGGGAGGCCATATCATTGCAGGCGGCGCCGGAAGCAAGCCGACCGGGAAGATGGAAGGGGAATCGAAAAAGAATGGCTCCGTCGCTTCCGGTCGTACTGGATCCGGTCCTTCTTCTCCCGCGCCGGCCCCGGAAGGCAAAGACATGACCCGCGTCTATCTTTCGCAACTGGTGGGCCAGGACCCACGAGGATCCACGGACATTCTTCGTAGCTGGTACTGGGAGAAACCGGGACGAGAAAGCCCGGTGAAGTATGTCCCTCCAAAGAATCGGATTCATTTGATTCTCAGATCTCTGAACAGGGAATCCCTCCTGGCTCTTTACGAAATGATGACTCCAGTAGAGCGACGGCAGATGGAAGAGCTCCGAAAAGAACCGATGCATGTTAATGACCGGGAGATTCTGAAGGTCCGACAATACTTTATGGCCAGGCTTACCGGCCAGGTTTAGTTCTAGGTCCAGAGAGGAGTTCCGAACCGGAATCTCTATTCTGCGGAGGGAGTCAGCTGTGTGTGCAGCGCTTCGCCCAGATCTCTCAGATCCTGAATGCGAAGCTCCGAACGATTCTCCAGGTTGGCCATAACAGGCAGGGTAAACACGCTTCCAAAATCTCCGGAGCTGGCTATGGAGCGCTGGATTTGCTCCTGCTTTTCAATCATGCTCAGGACGAATTTCTGTAGCAATTGTTCGGACTCGTTGGCAGCCCGAGCAGACTCCAATGAGCGCTTCTGCGTCAGAAGAGCGTAGGAAAGGGCACGGTTTAGAAGCAAGGCGTCCGGTTGGATATTCTGTTCGGCCATCAGACGCGACAACTCCCGGGCCACGCTAATTGCATCGTCCCGGAGAGCAGCGACAGTATAGATTTCTGTGGAAGGATGAGACAACCACTTCCGCGCTTCCTGCAACCTGCCAACCATGCGAAAAAAGACTTTGTCCAGAAGAAGTAACATTTCGCCCAGCGAAAGGATGAGATTTTCCCCCCCAATTCGGCCCAGAGCCTGCAGTATTCCTCTTGCTCCGCCCCGGACCATCTTTTGAAACCAATTCGCATCGTCCCCGCTTCCGGCAAACCATTGCAGCCACTCCAGGATCTTGCTGTCCAGAAATGCCAGCAATCGTTCCGGTCGCGTCACGAAATCCACAGCATGAATGCCAGGCGCAGTGTCGATAATCAGATAATCGGTTTGCGGGTATTGCTCCAGCCATTCGGCCATCCGGACTGGAGCCAGGGTTTCTGTGGCAGTGGCAATCTTTTCTGTAACTGTGCGAAAGAGCGGGTGAGCAAACAGTCTGTCTTCATGATCTTGCTGTAGACCCTCTGCACGAATCCAGCGTCGAAGGCTTCCCGACAAATCCAGCATACATCCTCGCAGACTTCCGCCGGCAGGATTCTCATAGATGATGCTGCCTTCCTCGGTAATGCCGCTTCCTCCGAAGGCGGACTGCAAGCGCTTCGCAGGATCAATGCTGATCAGACCAACTGTATGCCCCTGCTGCGCCAGGTAGGCAGCATAGGAGGCGCTTAGAGTAGTTTTGCCCACGCCCCCGGCTCCCAGAAAGACTACCAGTCGGGGCAATTCGTCCAGATTCTTTTCTGTTGTGGGACTTGCTTTCGCTTTGTTTTTCATTTTGTTGGAATAATGCTTTCGGATTTTCGACCGGGCGTCATGGCCGCAAATTCAGACCGCTGAGCTTCGCCTCTCCAGCAGATTCAGGAAGGCCGGCGATTCGCTTATCTTGCGAATAATCTTTTCGGCGCCGATTTCAGGGTCATCGATCATGAAATCCGGCACCGAAATCAACGGAATCCCAGCATCCTTTTCCAGACGCTTTTCCATATCGAAGCGTCTTCTTAGATCAGAATGAAGAGCGCGCAATTCTGCTTTTAGATCCTCGGATTGAACCGAGGGAAAGAGGAAGTCCGGGGAGCCCGCCTGGTCCACCGATCCTCCCGGAAGCCTGGCGCTTCGATTTAGAATCAGTGCACGGGGCATATGGCCAGGCTCTTCGGCGTAGCGCGGAAGAACTTCCAGAGTCTCCTCCACAGGAAGTTCTTCCGGAAGGCATACGGTGACAATGGCTGTCTTTTCTGAATCGGAGAGCAAAGCGCTCACTCGCCTTGTTTCATCCACCAGCGGTCCGGTCATTTCGAAAGCGCTAATTGTCTTTGCAATGCCGAAGAGCGCAGCTCCATGGCCGGTGGCTGGCGCATCGACTATGATTCGATGGAATTTTAGATTCCTTTCCTGTTCAGCAAGCTCGGCCAGCCAGAACAGCCGGCCTACAAAGAAAAGCTCTTCCAGGCCCGGGGCGGATTGTAGTAGCTTCTGTACCTGCTTATTCTGCAACACAAGGGTATACAGCAGTTTCATGTTCAGATGATCCACGAAGTATTCGCGCATAGCCTCGGAGGGATCAAAGTTCATTACATGAAGATTGGGCTGCAGTTCGCTGTGTTTGTGCCCGCAGGGTTCACGGTTCCATAGTCCGGAAATAAAGTCCTGGAAGGACCACTGGACCAGGAGTGTATTTTCGCCCTTTTCTGCAAAGGCCAGTCCAAGAGATGAAGCGATGGTAGTGCGACCCACGCCTCCTTTTCCGGTAATGAATATGAGTTTCTGTGTGATCTGCCCGTCTGCCTGATTCAAGCCGTGGCCTCCGATTGCGGGAGCCCGGCGTAGAACCTTCGCAAGAACTCCATTTGCTCTGTTGTTTCGATGGCCCTTTCCGAGCGCGCATGGCGGACTACTTCCACTGCCTCATCAAAACCCAGACCACTCTGCATAAGATGGGCCGCAGCGACAAGTCCGGAACGCCCGAGACCTCCTACACAGTGTATGAGGACCTTCCTGCCGTCCTCTCTTTGCTCTTCAAGCCATGTTAGTGCAGCCTGTAGACCCGAAAGGGAAGGCGCATGCTGATCGAGTATGGGAAAGTCAAAGGCTACAAGTCCGTTTTCCCGGTAATGCTGAAGCAGTCCAGGTACTCCGTAGTAATCTAACTCATCGGGCGTCACCAGGCACATCACCGAATCTATGCCGGTTTCTCTTATTGTATCCAGGTCCTTTTGCAGATCCCTTTTTCGGTCCTTTCGCCCGGGTAAAATCGTAATGTAGATTTCTGACTGTACATTATCTGGATTTCCAGAGGGTACAGACAGCCTATCCAGGCGAAGCCGCTGTGTATTTTCTATACTCTGAACAATCTTCCGGGTCAGCAATCCGCTGGCATAAAGAGCCCATTTCTTTTGCCAGGCGTTGCATTCATCGAAGGAAAGGGTATGCACTGCGTAGCGCAGAAAGGCCACATAGAATTGATAGGGATCGCGATCCGATCCAATAAGCCGACCGTAATGCTTCCTGAGCAGGCAAAGCGTATTCCAGGCCTTTTGCATCTGGGGATACTTGAAGCTCTGCGCAAGGGCCCTGTCAGGAGCGATACCCAGATCGGGGTGATTAATCTGCATCTCGGTCAGGTCCAGAGCCTCGGCGAGTTCGGCCTCTGAGTTCACAGGAGTCATGATGAAGAGCAGATCGTTTTCCAGCTTGATCAAATCCCGAAGCACGTGGCCCCGATGAGTATGAAAGAAATCAATAAGCCATACATTGTCCCGACTGTCCAGGATGATGTTTCTGCCGTTGAGATCTCCATGAATGTAGGCCCTGGCCCGCGACGAAGATGTTTCTTTAAGTTGCTTCAAATCCTCTTCGTAGAAAGTGGCCGGGTTATTGATTGTGCGACCACAAAGCGTTATGGTCGGACCGGTAGCCTCGGGCTGGATGGCCAGAACACGTTTTCGCACCCCTTCGG
>JAGRNE010000156.1 GCA_020440915.1 Leptospiraceae bacterium
TGCATCCAGTCAATACGCTGCGCTGCGTCCCATTCGTGTGCCAGAAGTGGGCGATCTGGTCTTCTTTCGCACAGATGGAAAAAGCATTTCCCACGTGGGTATCTATGTAGGCAGCTACAAGTTCATCCACGCTCCTTCCAGCGGAAAGACAGTGAGCATTGCAGACATGCGCCTGAAATACTGGAAGCAGAGCTACGCGGGTGCCAGAACCATATTCCAGCCCGGCGATGAGTCTCTATACAATTAGATTTCTCTGCAGACAAAAAGATTTGCCGGCAGAACCTGATCCTACCATCCCGTAGGTATGATCCGCGAAAAAATGAAGGAACTGGGGCTGGAGCTTCCGGTAGTGAACCCTCCTGTGGCCTCTTACGCTCCGGCCCGGAAGTCTGGAAACCTGGTCTATATCAGCGGGCAACTACCGGTCCGGGATGGAAAGCTCATCCTTCAAGGGCCTCTGCAATCAGACGATGAGGTGGAAACAGCCCAGGCGGCCATGGCCCAGTGTTTCCTCAATGGTCTTGCGGCCCTTACAACCGTGGCCGATCTGGAAAGCATTGTTCAGTTAGTGCGATTGGGAGCATTTATAGCCTCTGCCCCCTCATTTCACGGACACCATCTGGTGGCCAATGGCGCATCCAATCTGGCGCAGCAAATACTCGGGGATGCGGGTATCCATTGCCGCTCTGCGGTGGGCGTTAGCGCCTTGCCTTTAAATGCATCGGTGGAACTGGAGATCATTTTCGAGGTGGCCAGCCCGACGGGCTGAGGCGGGCGAAACCAGTTCCCCGGCAGAGTCCAACGAGCACGGCCGTTTATTTCCATGATAAGCAAGATTATACAGAGCATCATCCAGCTAATCTGGCTGACTCCAATTTCCTTTTTACGCGGTTGGTGGACCATCCTGCGTCGCGGTAGCGGAGCCATTGTGGCCTTTTTGAGCTCCCTGGGTGGCGGATGGATACTGCTCCTGACTTCTCTTTCGGTTTGCGTCCTTGCGGCCTGGCCATGGTTTGGCTACCAGATTCAACTGGAGGAAGTGGAAAGCTATGCCATCCGGTCCCGATTCTGGACCTTTTTTGCGCTGTCTGGATTTACCGGAACTCTGGTATCGCTGATTCAGTTTCCCTTCCGCAAGCTAATCTTTACTGGCCTGGCTGTTCTGGCCCTTCTGCTCTGGCTTGCAGGACTGCTTTGGCCGCTGTCCATCCATGTTAGATTTCATCCTGAAACTGCTTACGACGTGCTTCTACCGTACTGGATCTACCCGGGAGCTCTGCTGGCATCATTGCTTTCCTCTCTTCTGTTGCCCGATGAAGCAGGCTGGAATATTGCTGCATCCTATCATGGACTGAATCGACAGCCTGAAACTCTTGAATCGGCAAGCCAGCTCTCCAGAGATTGATGGAACGGATGGACTTCCACATTGGACGAATCAGGAGCGAAACCCATCCAGAAAGCGTGCAATTCCGGCCCGAAGACAGCAATCCGCTAAAAATAAAGGAAGTACGGCGCACCGGGGTACGCCTGTGGCATTGCGCGAGATAGATTAATGTTCATGCATTACTTGCCATCCTGAGTAGCGGATGTAAGAAAGCACCGTGAGCGATTCAGAGAACAACGCCTCCGCCAATCGTGGAGAGGGAAGCGGTCTCTTCGATTCCATGCCGCCAGAATTGGCGCTAAAGACCCTGGCGAATCTGCAGCTGGAAGAATCCCGTATAGTTGCGCCCCTGAAGAATCGCTCCAGGCTTGCCAATCAAGTCTATGATCTAGTTCAAAGCTTCCTCACCGGCGCCAGGGCCACGAAAGACACCTATTATCCTTCCCTTACCGATATCTACAGCGACCTGCAGATGCATAAAAGGGCCATCTCGGATAAAACGCCCATGCCCGATGAGGCAGAACTGCTACGCACCGTCTGCTTGATGTCCGTCCAGTCGCCGCCTTTTTTGCACATACTTCGGGAAATTCCCAATCATGCAGAGTCTCCGGTTTTCATTAGCCGGCTCGTGGCGCCCACGGAGAAACATCCAGACAAGGTTTCCGTAGCATATCGCGCCACTCTACGCAATAACCTGGTGCAGCTCAAAGGAATGATGCGAAATCTGGATCCGGATATTCCGGGCGGACCTGCCTTTAATCGCCTGCAAGATGTGAATCCCCGAGCCGGAAGAGTGGAAACCCTGCTGGGCGCCATGTTCTTTCCCGGTATGGGAGGCGATGCGTCCAGTCCGCCGCCGGAAGATGGTCACAACGACGAAATCACACTCAAAAGAGTAAACCAGGGGCTTCGCATTAAGCTCTTTCGCCCTCTGGTCATGGACCTGATTCGCGAAAAGATGATCTTCAGCCTTTCCTGCCAGGAGATTCGGCAGCAAACCGGATTAAAACTGCCGGATATTGTGCTGTTTAACATCCTGGAAAATGTAAAGCAGCGCTTTTCCAGATTGTGCGAAATACTGACCCACGATGGGGTAATCGCTCTTCTGGATTCGGCCACAGCCAGCAATGTACAACGATTCTTGCATTCCAATCATTTGCAGGATGCAGCCGAGGCTGCAGCCCATTCTTTGCTTGAGCATTCCGGAGGTAACGGGACCATACCCATTCATATTGCAGAAACTGCTGCAGAGATGATTCGACTTCGAGAATGGTACGATCACCAGTCAAAAGCACAGAAGCAGGATCAACAGAAACAGGAAATCCAGAGCCTCCTTCAGAAGATTCAGGCGCAGAAAGGCATCTTTCGCGCAAAGAATGGTCGCAAAATTCACATCGATGAGAAGTACCTGAACCTTCTGTTAAACGAAAGCAACAGTCCTGTGCTTGTGGCCGCAGACCCTCCACTGGCACGTTCCGGCCAGAGAGAGGCCGGGGACTACGAAACCATCTACCTGCTGTACAAGGATCGCAACGTTACAGGGCAGGCGGCTCAAACTGCTCTGGATGCCTATGAGAAAACAGGTGATGCATTTCTGTTGCGCATTCTAGAAGATTTGCTGCAGATCAATACAAAATCGGATCAGGAGCTAAAGCAATATGTTCCTCCTGCGTATCTGGAGCAGATCCGAGAAGCCATTCGAGATACCTATAAGGTCTATCTTTCTCCCCTGGAACGACTGTGGCTGGCTTTTACCGGAAATCGAATTAGCGATGAAAAGATAGCAAGGATTCGCCGTCGCCTGGACATGGAGCGTTCTGCGCAGGAAAGATCTGCCAGCGAAAAGAAAAGCAAAGCCAGGTCCAGGAAAGCCAGACAGGATGTCAAAACCCTGGCGCGCCAGCGCGCCGAAGCCGGCCCTGTTGAGTTGGCGGAACAAAGCAAGAAACAAAGCGAAGCCGCCGGATTCGATCATGCGGCCCAGGAAGTGCTGAACCTACTATTGAGTCAGGTAAATCAGATGTGGGACAAAAATTTCTATCCCAATCGAGATCAAGTCCTTCGTCTGGCCAGCGCCAACGAAAAGGAAATCGCAGAAAAGGTACTGGGCCTGGTGGATGCAGGAGCGCAATCCACAGCGGCCATGATTCGCATTCCAGTGCCCGGAAAAGGTTACGTTTACGGAGGCAACGATTACGTGCATCTTCACAGACAGGACCTCATTGAGCGATTCAAGCGAAAACTCGATGCAGGAGAGGCGGTGCAGGTTAGCGGAGGAGCCACCATTCAACTGAACACCAAAGAGGAGGATCGCCAATTCTACCGCGCCATGTTACAGTATTTGAATCATTTGCCGGTACAATAAACCCTGGCTCGGTCTGGCGCCCCACGATCTTCGCCCCACTGGTTTGCGTAGCTCCCCGGCGCGAGCCCGCGCTGCAATCCTCGGAAAGCCGCTCCTGAACCCTTGCCTGACCGCTCTCTACTGGCCTTCCGTGCAAACTTGTCCAGACAGCCTCAACTCAAATGGGATAGATCGTTCCAGAGATAGATCTTGAAGAATTCATCGCCGGACCGGCGGGCCAGATGACAAAGACCGGTATTTCCCATGCTGATTCGCAAAGAGAACTCTGGCGGCATTCCAGTCAGAGCAGCGCCGAATGCGCGCAGGAAGTTTCCATGGGACACCATGACCATCCGCTTGCTCTGCCCATCCGGTAGAGGGGGAAACAGTCTCTGACCGAGCTTCTTTCCTCGATCGATAAGGTCCGCTACGCTCTCTCCTTCCGGATACCTCTGATAGGGATCCCGGTGCAGGTTTTCCAGAAGCTCCGGGTCCAGATCAAAGCGAATCTTTCCCTCTGCCGCCCCGCAATGAATTTCCCGGACATCGTTTTCCACGGTTTCCTCCGGTAGATCCATACCTTGCATGGAATTTCGAATGAGCTCCGACGACTGACGTGCTCGGCCCTGCGGCGAAACTATCCATTGATGGATAGGCAATCCTTGCAGCCGGCTTTTAAGTGATTTACCTCGCTCTTCGCACTGGCGCTGCCCTTTTTCCGAAAGCGGAGAGTCCAGAGTACCCTGTATTCGATGTTCGCTATTGTACAGGGTTTCCCCATGCCGGATCAAAAAGACGTCCATCATTCCGGCAGTGTCGATTTCTACGTCCAGGGGCAAAGGAATTTACTTGCTGAGTTTCCCGCGCCAGCCTTCATTGCGATTATGCCCTACTACGATTACAAATGCGACGATTGCAGCGCTACTATGGAAGTGAAACTGAGCCTTGCCCAGAAAGAAGAGGGCGTCCAGGTGGAGTGCTCCCATTGCCATTCAAAGAACACCCACCAGCTCTTTGCGGCCATAGCAGTTGGCTCCTCCGATCGCATGCCGGAGCGGTCCTTTCAATCCGGAGGGCCCGCAGGTCCCTGTGGGTCGGCCTGCGGTTGTTTTCCTCAGAACTGAATCCCGACGGACTGGCGCCTACCGGAGCATGATTCCCCTGCCGGACGGACTTTCGCATTTCCGGCCCGGCTCTAACATCCCCTCCCCGTGTAGCGCTCCTGCAGCGAGCATGCTTTCTTCGGCCTCCGGAATTGGACCCTTTATCGGTGCAGGGTCACATAGGAAACAAGCGATAATGAATCAGCCAATGCAAGAACTGGAAAAAAGAATTCAAACCATCACCGCCGCCATGGAGCAATGCTCCGACCTTCTGCGAAAGCTCCAACATGGGGATTTACGAGTCTCTTCAAAGAGCAATCCCAGGGATCTGGTTACCCGTGCCGATCGCGAAAGCGAAGAAATCCTCATAAACTGTATTCAAAGCCAGTTTCCCGAAGATTCGATTCTTGCCGAGGAGTCCGGAAGCCTACCAGCGGGCCCAGGTCCAGCGCAAGACATGGGCGGCCCGGTTCCGTCGCCGGTGGAAGATGCTGCCGAAAAAGGGAATTCGAATCCGTCGCAATATCGATGGGTGCTGGACCCTCTGGATGGCACAGTGAACTACACCCATGGAAGTCCGCAGTATGCAGTTTCGGCCGGAATAATGCGCGGCGATGAATGCCTGGCCGGAGCCATATTGCATCCCGGAACTGGCGATCTTTACACTGCAATTCAGGGCCGCGGAGCGTTCAAGAATGGAAAACCAATTTATGTGTCGAAGCGCGAACCCATGGATCAATGCCTGGTGGTCACAGGATTCCCATATTCACGGCAGGAGTTTTTGGATGTCTTGCTTACCGGAATCAAACTCACTCTGCAGAATGCGCGAGGACTTCGACGAACCGGAGCCTGCTGTGTAGATCTGACATATCTTGCAGAAGGCATTTTTGATGCACATTATGAGTTCTTCCTGAAGCCCTGGGATACTGCGGCGGCCACGTGCATAGTACGGGAAGCTGGTGGCGTCCTAACCTCCCTTGCCGGCCATTCCTACGTGCCTGGAATGCCGTTGCTCTTGGCCACGAATGGCAAAATTCACGAACAGTTCATCCAGGTGCTAAAGCCGTTGCAGGAAATAATGCCCGGTGAAAAACTGTAGCACTTTGGAGAATCCTGCTCATGAACTGGTTATTTCGCATTGTTCAGCTGCTCATACCCCATCTATCAGGCGCTTCCAATAATCTCATCTACAGCACTTCCATATTGGTCCTGTCTAACCTGCTCATTGTTGCGGGGACCATTCTCATTGGCTGGGATGTCTGGCAGATCATGTTTCTGTTCTGGTTCGAAAGCGTAAGCATCGGCATTGTGCATTTCTTGCGGTTCATGACCTCGGCCTTTTCGCCGCCGCCGGACATAAAAAATCCCATTCGAATGGTATCGCTCATTTTCCTGGCCTTCTTCTTTCTGATACACTTCAACGGATTTAATGCCGGTCATCTAGTCTTTCTGGTGGTGCTGCCCGCCTTGCTGGTCAGAGGACAGCAGCCTGAATTTGTAGATACCCTTCTGGACTGGACCGGATTCTCGAAAGAAGCTTATGTAAGCAGCGGAACCCTGGAGGTGGCAGAGCCTTTTCAGTTAACCATTCTCGCCATGATCTTTCTGGGTCACTTCAACTCCTATCTTGTGCACGATGTCTGGAAAAAGGAATATCGCGGCATCGAAGACAAGAACCTTATGATGTTACCCTATCCGCGGATCTTCGTAATGCACATTACGATAATCGTAGGCGCTTTTCTTTATACCGGGCTAATGACTCAGATCAGCCAGCAGTGGGCCGGACTTCTTTTCCTTTCCGTATTTGTGCTTCTAAAGATGCACTTTGACCTCAAGACTCATGTGAAGCAGCACAAAGAGAGACAGGAAAGATTGCAGATCGACTCCGTGGATTCAAAGAGCGCCCTGCCCTGAAGGCAACCTGCAGAGTTTCAGGGCGCTACGGAATTCAAGAGGATGCCATATCGCATTGCCAGAATATGCAATGCATCCATCACATAACAGACCTGATAGTTGCCGCCGTTCGGGCAGGAGGCAGTGCCCGCAATGTCGCACCCAGCATTCTGGCATTTCTTACGGTTTTCCCAGTCATCGTCGCCTCTATAGCGACAATAGTGTTTGCAAGCTTCCGAACTTCCTGGCTTGCAGATGTAGCAGCCCTCGGCGGACAGCGGACTGGCCGAAGCGAAGATTAGTGCGGCGCAGATGGCGGCGGAGGCCCATACCTGGAAAGCCAGTTTCATGGATTGAGTAAGCCCATTACTGTCGGAATGCTCAATCATTTTTCTCAAGCTCCGCCAGAATTCGGTCATGGCGTACCGGCTTTCTTTTCTCCGGATCCACAAAGAAAAACCAGTAGATTAGACCAGTAAGAGTCAGAGCGACCCCGGCCAGAGAATGGATTGGCTTATCCATGAAAGTATAGACCAGGAAAGCTCCCTGCACTAGCATTACCAGTCCAAGAACCAGCGGCAGATACGGAACTCGAAACGGTCGAGGCAATTCAGGTAGCTTTTTGCGGAGGACCGCTACGGCGGCCAGGGTCAGGACATTAAACACAGTACTGGTGAAGGAGAAGAAGTCGATCAAGGCTTCGTACAGATTGTTGTCCTGAGGGTGCGGCTTCAAGAGTTCGCCACTGACGGCCATGCCCAACAAACAACTGGCCCAGACACCCTGAAAGACCAGTGCCCGATTGGGACTGCGATAGGTAGAACTCAGCGGCGAAAGGAACTGAAAAAAAAGTCCATCCCGGGCCATTGCATGCCAGGTCCGGCTCTTCACCAGCACCTGGGAGGATACGTTGCCAAATGTAGAGATCATTATAGCCAGAGCCACCAGGACGCCACCGGCCAATCCTATGGCTCGGGTCATGGCCTCCACCGCTACAGCACGATTCTCCACCATGTCCTGTGGCGAAAGCTGCGCCAGGTACGCAGTATTAACAAGAAGATAAAGAACCATCACCATTCCAATGCCTAGAAATAGGGACCTGGGCAGATTCTTTTCCGGTTGCTTCACCTCCTCGGCAACATACGTGGCTCCCTCCCATCCGCTGTAGGCGAAGAAGCTGTAGCGAAGCGCGGCAAAAAGCGCAGCCAGACTGCCGGCCTCAGGAGCGTTTGCATCCGGAGGCGTTATAACCTCCATTCCAAAGTGCGAAAAATCCGGCGAGGAACCAAAGCAGGCTGCCGCAATCAATAACAGAGCGCCAATCTTCACAACGCTGAAGATATCCTGGATCACCCCGCTAAGAAATACGCCGAAGCAGTTAGCCAGCGTTAAAAGCCAGATCAAGAGAAATGCGATACTTCCGCGCAGCATCAAGGCATGGAAGGGATCCGCGCCCGCCAGTAGCTCCGGCCGGATTTGATCCAGCAAGCCCAGTGCATAGGCCGAAAAAACAAGGGCCACGGCAACAATGGATGCCGTTTCGGAAACAAAGAACATGGCCCAGCCGCGAAGGAAAGCCACCATGGGATGATAGGCCAGCCGCAAATAGACATAGGGACCGCCCGATCGCGGGACCATGGCCACCAGTTCTGCAAAAAGAAGCGCAGAAAGGATGGTAATGATTCCGCCCACAAGCCAGGCGCCGTAGAACATGGAAACAACGCCCACGGCCAGCATGATGGAAGCCGGCGTGCGAAAGATGCCTGAACCGATAATCCGGCCAACTACAATGGATAATGTTTCGGAAAGTCCGAGCTTTCGCTCATATCCGGATGCCATCAGGCATTAACCCTGGACTCAAAAACCGGGCGCACCCAGTGTCGGGTTTGCTCATCCTTGCCCAGTACCGATTGCTTGAATCGGTCTCGCAACCTTCGACTGATGGGCCCAATCTGCCCGTCGGCTATGCGACGACGGTCTACCTCTTCGATCCAGGCCACCGCCGCTCC
>JAGRNE010000157.1 GCA_020440915.1 Leptospiraceae bacterium
CTTTGGAAGCGGTATTGCGGATATAGTCGATCATCTCTTCTACCTGCGAGGCTGCCGTAGGTTTGGGGATGGTAATGTAGGCAATCTTTTCGCCGGCGCCTTTGATTACGATTTCGGCGTCCTGCTTCCAGTGCTCGGTATGCGTGTAGTCATGGATGCGCACACCGGCCATACCGAATTCATTCTCTGCAGAATTCTGCATACGAACGATCATTTCCGCATGTTCCTTTTCCTGGCCAGTAGGAGCGCCGTCCTCGCAGTCCATAGTAATGTCGAAAATGGGGCCTTTTTCTTTCTGGAATCCGAAAGCCTTTCCTATCATTTTCTCATTCCCGGCGAAGTGCTCGCAGCTGGGAATTACGGGATAGGGCTTTTCGCCCGCAAATAATGCATCGTTGGGATGAACCATAGAAATCTCCGTTCTTTTCGCAACCTCCGGGGTTGCAGTTTTATGAGCCCACTTTTTTTGGAGTACCTGTGCTGGCCACCGCAATTGGGGTGCAATTGGCTGAATGACAGACAGAGAAAACAGCTGACCACTCCCAAAAAGGAGTCCTCCAGAGACGGAAACCATGAAACCAAGCGGTCCCTTTTGCCTGCCTTCACTTGCCTGATCCTGCTGGTGGCTCTCAGTCAGAAGAGCTGCAGCCAGCCTCGAGATCTATCCCCGGGGAGGAAAACAATTTGACGGAAGGCGCGAAGGACCGGAAAACCAGGCACAATCCACGATCTAAAGCAATGCATCTGCGGCCGGAATTGCTGAGTATATCTCCTCAAGACGCTCGCTCCCTGATTCGGGCTCTGGATTCTGCGAGCGTGGCCGGGAGACTCTGCTTCAATAATCCGTACATATGGACGCTGGAAAACGGTATGCTCCATTCCGATGAATCGCTGCAATACGGAGTTACGCTTTCCCGGGTTTCCGCGAACGACAATGAATGCACGGCCACAGAGCACAACGAATATGTAATGCTCAATGACCCGGAAGTCATGGGCTGGACTCTGAACCCGGAGGGCCGGGCATGTGTAGATCCCTGGAATTACGCACCTCCGACAGCCTGCCGAAGTGAACTCACAGTAATTCATGCAACGGATACAGAAAATGTGAATGCAGCTTCTCATTCCGGAGAATTGGACACGAGAATAAAGCGGACTTACAGACTGAATTCGGAGAGTTATAGAAATGCGTCTGTGAAGCTCGGTCAAATCTCAAGACGTTTTCGTTCTTCCACAGCCCTTATCTGGATTACCTCCTGGCTTTCGATCTAGTTTTCCCCGGGCTACGTGCGAGTGAAACGGAAACGTTACCCTGGTTGACTATTGATGTCCTGGGAGGATGCTCATGCAGTGAACCAGAAAGGAGGTGGCCTGAACCCGGCCGGGCCTCTGGATTGCTTCTTGAATATCCGGTCTGATTTCAATTGACTCAATTTACTTTTCTTTGGTATTACGGTCCATGCGGGTGAACCAGAACAGCGATCCAGCACACGATACCTCTTCTGTGTATTCAGAATCCAGGATAAACAAAACGTCTGGATGTCTCCATCGGTTAGGCAATTGAAGAAATACCGGAAAGCGATGGTAGCGGCGGAAATTCTACCGACCGGCCGCCATTGCTGCGGACTGCTGCCGCTCTTACTGATTTTTCTTGGTCCTTTAGCCTGCTCCTATCCCGGTCAGGAACCTACGGTGTACTCTTTCAAGGATCCGCAGTCCCGGGTGCAAACCGAAGATCTGAATAAACTGGCCTGGAAAAAAGAACAGAGCGCTTCTGTGAACTTTGGACAGCAGCCCGGTAGAGTATGGTTCAAAGTTTTATTACAGCAACCAGGAAGCTCGGTGTTCCGAGCGGATTCCGGAGAGACGCCCTGGCATGATTCTTTTGAGCCAGAAATATATCTTCAATTCGATTATCCGCAACTGGATCGAATTCGAGTATATCAGGAAATCGAAGGTAAGGTTAATTTGCTCTTTGAAACCGGGGATGATTTTCGCTTCGAGCATCGGCCCGGGCACAATGTGCAGTATCTATTTCCCCTTAGATCGTTAAGCGAGGTCTATATTGCGGTAGAAACCATCGGACCGACCATCGTTCCGATTCGACAACTGAGCGAACAGGAAGTGCACGACTACAGTATGCGCAAATTTCTCTTCATTGGAGTTTATGTTGGTCTGGCATTTCTACTCTTTCTGACTGGCCTGGCGCTCTTCACCTTTAGCCGCGAACTCATCTATCTCTACTATGGACTGTATATTCTGACGTCGCTGCTCTTCGTATTCATGATGGAAGGCCTGAGTTATCCCTTTTTCTGGCCTGACTGGATTTCCTGGAATAATATTTCGCTTCCAGCCCTTGGGCCACCGGGCTTCATCCTGGTTGGACAATTTGCCAAGGAATATCTGGAGATTGTTTCAGGAAGATCTGTGTACCGGTATCGTCTAATTACCGGTATTCAGATCGCGATTTTCATTGTCTGGTTTTCCGGCCTGATTTTACCCTATTATACCTATAGCCGTATTATTAACGTCGCCTACTATCTGATGTCTATCGCTCTCGTTATTGTGTCCGTTCGTGCTGCAATGGAGAGAAATCGCAACGCTTACTTTTTCCTCACAGGCTGGTCCGTTTTTCTGTTTCTTTCCAGTGTTACCACCACACGCTACCTGGGTATCACTCCCGAAAACATATTCACTCGGAACGCCATATTCTTTGGATCCGCTTTCGAGTTTGTAACCTTCGCTGCAGGGCTTGCCTACCGGGTGCATGCAATGCGGCGCGATCGGGAAGAGGAACGTCAGCTAGCACTGGAGAAGCAGCGAGCATTGACCAATTCTTACGCTCGCTTTGTGCCTGCGGATTTTCTTGGGCTTATGCAGAAGCGGTCCATTGAGGATCTGGAGCTCGGGGATGCCACAGAAGCTCGGCTTACTGTAATGTTTGCCGACATTCGATCGTTTACTTCTATTTCCGAATCCCTGAATCCAGAAGACAATTTTCGGTTTTTAAATCAGCTCCTGGCCACTGTAGGTCCTGTCGTCCGCGACAAGGGCGGCTTCATAGATAAATACATTGGCGACTCCATCATGGCCCTTTTTCCAGGCCGACCGGAAGATGCTATTGATTCGGGAATAGAATTCAAGCGACGACTCCTGGAGTTCAATCGAATCCGGCGGGGAAGAAACCAGCCGCCTATCCATATTGGAATCGGAATTAACACATGCGACGTGATGCTGGGTACCATTGGAGAATCAGAACGGATGGATGGCACAGTCATCGGAGATGGTGTCAACCTTGCGTCTCGTCTGGAGAGTCTCACTCGCCGATATGGTATCACGATGGCGATTTCGGAGCACTGTCTGATGAGTCTGGAGGATCCCGGCAGATACAACTATCGCCTCATTGATAGAGTACGGGCCAAGGGCAAAGAAGAGTCGGTCTCGGTAATAGAGATTCTCGACGGCGATCCAGAAGAAGAACTTGAGCCCAGGCTTCTAACCCGAGGCCTGCTTGAAAAGGCCATGAACGATTATCTGGACCGTCGGTTCGACGCTGCCTCCGACCGGTTTGAAAGGGTGCTGGAGCTTTGTCCTGACGATGCGGTACCGAGCATATATCTATCCAGAATAGAGGAGTTTCGCAACCGGCCACCCGGGCCGGAATGGGATGGCGTCATCTCAATGGAGAGCAAATAGACCAGCAGCTCAAGGATATGGAGTGTGGAACGCCGGTGCCATTACTGCCGGCAACAGCGGTCCGTCAGGCCTACCGGAATGGAACAACCAGATCCAAGACTCTCGGACGGTGGGGACGACCTTTTCCTCCGAAAGCTGACCTGGTAGGGAAATCCCCGGGGAGAATCCTACAAGGATGCATACAGGAAAATACCGGGACGAATGGAAATAGCCGCCGCCTGCTTCAGCCCCGCTCCCTGGTCCAGATGCAATCGCAGGATGCGGCGCACCTCCAGGATGGCGGGCATTGTTAGCTGGACGGAATGATCGCTTTCTACCAGGAGTTCCGAAGCTGCGCCGGGAAGATGAGCACTACTATACGGAACAACCGAGTCCGTTATCCAGTCCAGGTCTGTGGCGGAACGGCTTCCAATAATGGAATGATAGGGCACCGGGGCGAAAGGTTGCTTCATTGTGACTCGTACAAAAAGACTGTCCGGGGACAGACTTTCGATTCCGCTGGGAGGGGCCAGGCTGGCCTCGTCTTCTTCAGCCCCCAGAAGCTCCAGACCTTTTCCCAGAATGCTTGCCAGCCCGCTGGGAACAGACATCACCTTTCGTCCCATGTAACCAGCCAGACCATCGGCCAGGGCTGAACCGCGATGGGGTGTGGCCAGAAAGATGACCCGGTCCACAAATGGAAGAGGCTCGTATTCGGTGACGCTTCGCAAGAGAGTTAGCGATTCTTCGTCGAGCTTCTGAAAGCGCTCTCGCTCAATTCCGGACTCTCGAATCCAGTCTTCGGAATTCGATGTCTGGATCATTAGGCGGCTTAGCAAACCGCCCATGCTGTGCCCTATCAGTAGCAGGTGCTGAAAGTCGAAGCGTTCCCTGGCCCGCTTTAGAGTACTCCGCAGGCCCTGGGCACTGAACTCCACAGGATTGGATGTTGGGTACCAGTACACCCAGAACTGGTACCGCTGGCGAATTTCCGGATCGGCCAAAAGCTCATTGATCATAGGAAACCAGGTCATGGGCGAAGAGGCCAGACCGTGAACAAAGACCACGGGAATTTTATCCGGATCATAGGGGTAGAGCATGTAGAGCCCGCTGGTTTCTCCAATGGAATCCCCGTCCAGTCGCCGTAGCAAGGAATCGCTCTTTTCTACGCCTGAAAGTGTATAGGCCATGGGAGATGTGAGATCAATTTCCAGCGGGGTCTCCCTGCCATGGAGTAGGATTCTGTCCTGCTTCATCGAGTCCAGAAATCTTAGTCGTGCCGAATAATGATTTCGATCGCTGCGAAAATAGGATCCATCGTGCTCGAAAATGGCCGTAGCTGGATAGGCTTGATCGGCTCTACCGAGATAGCGGTAATCCGGTTGCGAATGGCCTTCCCTTGCCGCCGGGCTTCCTTCGGCAGCCATTGCCTGGTCCGCTGCAGAAATACTATCCGTTGCATCTTCCGGATCTACATACGGTCGGACAACGATAAGCGGAGTTCCCAATCCATAGTAGGATTGATGATTTCTAAATCCCAGGGCCCGGTAGTCGTAGGCAACTTTGATGTGCAGAAAAGAGCGGGGAAGATAATGCAATTCGCTTCCCGTCTCTAGCTCAAGACTGCCTCGCATTAGCGGAATGCGCTGTATACTGGAAGTGAGAGAACGACCGGTATGCAGGTAGCGCAACAGCTGCGCCAGCGATCGATTGTACAGATCCATGGCCAGTTGATGCGAAGGATGGAACTTAAGAATGGGCCTATCCTGTTCAAAAAGAAAGCCGCTTGCATAGACCAGCGCCGAGGCGTTCAGACGAGCAAAAGTGGGATCGCCTGTATCGTAACTTCGAGCGGCAAGAAAGGCGATCTCTGCAGCATACACTGCCAGTTGCATATTGCCCGTAGAACGGATTTCTGTGTCAATATCCAGGATGCAGATCAAAGGCTCGGCATCGCATTTCTCTTGCAGCCCTTCGCTAATCAGATAGCGTCGGGTCATGTGGCTTAGCTCAGAAGAGTTGATGGCATTTCTGGAAACCAATCGACTCTGTTCGCCAGCGGCAAATTCCTGCACCCCGTAGGTTGCGCATCCGGTTGCCACAAGACCAGATAAGCAAGAAAGAACAAAAGAGATCCAATAGCGACAGCCAATCCGGAGCATTGCAAAAGTATCGAAGCCACAGGCGCCTGGTCAATTAGATTCGCCGAAATGTGAAAGCCTGCCCGCAGGCAGGCTTTCTTCTTCCAGGGCTTTGTCCCGGATTTAGCGCTTTAGATCGGAGACAACTGCAGCCAGCCAGGCCGCACCGGCCAACCCCAGGTCTTTTAGAAAGGAAATCATCGCGACTTGTCCCGCCTGGCCTTCGGCGCCCAGTTTCGGGGCATGGATTCCGAATGCAAAAATCAGAATTAGCACACCCAGAAGAAGTCCCGCCAGCCGCGCCACTTTGGGAATGAAGATCCCCACCCCGCCAGCAATCAGACATACACCGGTGAAGTACACCCATAGCACGCCGCCTGGAACGGGAACCATCGACGCCAGCCCCTCAGCATTCATGAAATGAGCCAGGCCAAACATCACGGCCATAACCGTTACGAGAGCTTTGCCCGCTGTGGGTAGGAGCTTGTTTACCACGTTATTCATATCTTCCCTCAAATTAGTTTACTATTTGGCTTAGTAATATGCAGAGGCCAGGTCTAACAGCATTTTTTCATTGGGTAATTCATTTTTCCTACCCGGTTTCGCAAGGCGCACAGCGCAGGTTCGGCTTGACTCGAGCCAAAGGATTGCATAGATAGAATGTAATTCAATTCTTTCGCCAGGGGAGAGTCCGGATCTTATACCTTTCCGGAAAGCGCTTCAGAGCCCACCGGACCAGGCAGAAGCGATAGCACGGACAATCGCCTGCTCAAATTGGACCCTGGATTGAAGATAGAGCGAGAAGCCAAAAAAAACTGTGAACTCTATGAGATCACGGCCAACAGTTCGACCGAAATGTGAAAGCCTGCCCGCAGGCAGGCTTTCCTCTTCGATAATCTGGCTATATCCTAGCTCTTTAGATCGGAGACAACCGCAGCGAGCCAGGCGCCGCCCGCAATGGCCAGATCCTTGAAAAAGCTCATCATCGCCCCCTGGTCTGCACCCATTTTTGGAGCGTGAATGACCACTGCGAAGATCAGAATCAGAAGACCCAGAAGAGTCCCCGCCAGTTTCGCCACTTTAGGAATGAAAAGACCGACGCCGCCAGCAATGAGACAAAGGCCGGTGAAATAGACCCAGAAAATGCCACCCGGCACTGGCACCATTCCAGCCATTCCCTGGGCATTCATGAAGTGACCCAGACCAAAGAACACTGCCATTAAAGCAATCATAGCTCGGCCCGCAATGGGCAGAACTTTTTTAACTATGTTATCCATAAGAAACCTCCATTCTTTTTCTGGAGGTTTAGTGCTCCCGTGCCTTCGACGGTTACGCCTTTTTTTCCTTTCGGATGCAGGCCCGGGATTTCAAATCATGTTACGCACTTTCTTGTGTTTATGGGAAGGGATGCGGCCTATGAAACAGGGCCGGAGATTCAGCCATGTCTTTTTTCCAGCTCCCGGACGATATCGTTCAGCGAAACCCCTTCATTTACCAGATTCACCATCAGATGAAAAAGCAGGTCGGCGGATTCGTGCACGATTTCCTGGCGATCATGATTCTTGGATGCAAGCAATACCTCTCCGGCTTCCTCGGTGATCTTTTTCAGAATGCGATCTTCGCCGTCTCGGAACAGATTGGCAGTGTAGGACTTTTCCGGTAGTTTCTCTTTTCGCTCTTTCAGTACGCTTTCCAGCTTGAATAAGAATTCCATTGTTTTCTCCGAGTTCAGGATGCCAGTCGGACAGAAATGCCCCGGCTTGCCATGGTTTTTTTTACTTCGGCAATACTGTGGGTTCGAAAGTGGAAAATGGAGGCGGCCAGAACGGCATCCACTCCTGTTTTCTCCACCGCTTCTACAAGATGCTCTGCGGAACCGGCCCCCCCGCTGGCAATCACTGGCAATTGTACGGACTGGCGCACAGCAGCGGTGAGCTCCAGGTCAAATCCATCTTTTGTTCCATCCCGATCCATACTTGTGAGCAAGATCTCGCCGGCCCCTCTTTGTTCCGCTTCCCGGGCCCAGTCCACGGCATCCCGGCCGGTAGGAGTCCTGCCCCCATGCAAAAATACTTCAAAACCGCCTTCCGGTCTCCGCCGGGCATCAATGGCACATACAATGCACTGGCTACCAAAGATGCGCGAAGCCTGCGAAAGCACCCCGGGATCCTGGAAGGCCGCCGTATTCAGGGATACCTTATCCGCCCCTGCATGGAGAATCATTTCTACATCCGCGGCCGTGCGGATTCCTCCGCCGACTGTGAACGGAATGAAGATTCGGTCGGCCACTTTCTCCACCAGATCTCGCACAATGGCCCGTCGATCCGAGGAAGCCGTAATGTCCAGAAAGCACAGCTCGTCAGCGCCTTCCGCTGCATAGAACGCTGCATTCTCCACCGGATCCCCGGCATCGCGGAAATCTATGAAGTTTACGCCTTTGACCACCCGGCCATCTTTAATGTCCAGGCAGGGAATGATTCTGGTGGATAACATGCTAATTCCCCCCGTTTACTCCCAAATACATCCTTTTACTCCCGATTCTTTGCGGTTCCACGGGATTATGCTATGATAACATTACGACAGAGGGGCAGTACCGACGCCAGGGAAGCACTCAGCCCATTCGAGCCCCTCTGTCTACCTTTCAGGGATCTCCCTACCAGGGCGGCTATGCCGCCCTTTCTTTTGCACCACACTATAACGATCGATACATACAATCATTTTACAGCCTGGAAGAAAGGGAGCGGAAAGCTCGTGCAATATCGAACTCGT
>JAGRNE010000158.1 GCA_020440915.1 Leptospiraceae bacterium
AAGAGCCATAAGTCCGTTGGTGGTTCGTCCCCCTGGAGCATAAAAGTGAGAAAAGAAAAGTCCCTGCTTTAGCAAAGCGTTAAAATGCGGGGCCACGACTTTGCCGTCCACTTTGCCATCGGTGATGGGAGCTATGAATTTTCCGGTCCAGCCTTCAAGAATAATAACGAAAATGTTAGGAGGTCTACCTTCGCGGTTCGCTTCCAGTTTTCTAAGCAACGGATACTCTTCGCTTACGAACTTCGCCCCGGGATAATCGATAGCCTCGCGCACAACCTTGATGGCAGTGTCTACTTCCATCTTATGCTTTTCGGGAATGGACGTACTTTTCAAATCGACTATGGCAGTGTACACTCCGTTCACCGCCAGAAGATTCACAAAGTGATTGCGTGTGAATACTGCATCCGTGACCCTCAAGGGATTGGCCTGAACTCCGCCCCGGATGCCGATCACCAGTAGGCTCAGAGCAACAAAGAAGGACAGCGCCGGCAGTTTCCAGCTCAGCGTCCGGTGCTCATAAGGGATCTTCTTCAAAGCCCAGATCACGCCGGCCACGAATCCAGCTGTAAGCAAGAGACCTCCAATGACGGTGAAGGGAGCGCTTTCCAGAGCCGCTCCCAGAATTACAAAAATCTCCGGTCCCAGAAAAGCGTAGGCTTCGTAACCAATATGTTTGTTTCCATTCTCGAAATAGATTATGTCGGCCACCAGAAGAATTACCTGAAAGAATAGAACAATGGGAGGCAGGTAAACCCAGAGGATACGGTAGAGGGAGAATCGATTGAAATAATGAATCAAAGAAAGCAGTAGGAAGAGGCCCAGGATGATGCAGACCGTGGAAATATCGAAGCGAAGACCCAGAACAAAGGCCCATAAAACGTCGGTCCAGGGGCTTTCGCCCGCTCTGTACGCATAGATGGCGAAGAAGGCAATTCTGTAAGCCTGTAGCAGTCCCAGGCTAATCAGAACATAGCTAATCATCAATTTTAGATTGTACGGGAGCCGTTTCCACATATTCGGAAGCTCCCAGACCTCTCTGGCCGGTCAAACGATTTGCAGGCTTTTCCACCGAGTTGCAGAGACGTCCGGCTACGGCCTGAATCAATAGAACCAGAAGCGTGCGCCTGATCTCCTGCTTCGGAGGAGGATACGGAGGCAGAGCAGAAGTTACCTGGAAGCCAGTTTGTGGATAACCTTCTGCAGCATCTCGGTTACGCTTCCGGCCAGTTCGCCCAGAGCCGGATTGTCCACCGCTTTCATAGATTCCAGGGGGTTTACCGCGGATACCTCTGTTCCGCCCCCTTCCGCTTCCTGTACTATTACGTTACAGGGAAGCATGGTTCCAATTTTGTCCTCCAGACTCAGTGCCTTGTGAGCGTAAGGAGGGTTGCAGGCGCCGAGAATACGGTACTTGCGGAAGTCTACACCGAGCTTCTCTTTTAGCTTCTCCTGGATATCGATTTCCGATATGATTCCAAAGCCTTCTTCTTTGAGCGCCTGGGTGACCACGGGAATGGCTTCGTCGAACTCTTCTTTGATTTTAGTTGTAAAATAGTAGCTCATCCATTACTCCTTCGCACGGCTTTACTTTGCAGTATAATACCCCATAGGGGTAGGGTCAAGCCATCATCGAAAAATCCGACGACGCATTCAGCGCCCATTGCTCTCTTGCTGACGCTCTACTTCAAGATCCGGCGAAGACGAGAGCGCTAGCAGTGGAGAGGCCTTGAGGATCGCAAAAGCCAGGAAACTTAAGTTTCATTGTGCTGGGTATCGAGCAGGGTCCAGGGTACTGTAATTGGGAGCAGCAAAACGTCCATGGCCAGACTGAGGGGCAGATCCACTATGCCATAGATGAGCGCAACGATGGCCGCTCCTCCGCAATCGTAAGGAGTCCCCAGCACCTGTGTTGCTCCGTAGATGAGCACTACATTGATTTCCGTTCCCCCGAATATCGTGGGCGGCGGATCCTCTGTGACTTCGCTCATGAATCGAAAAGTACTGGAGCAGCCCGGCGTGTAGAAAGTCAATAATACGCAGACAAGCGCAGAGAGTAAGGATCGCGGCATGTATCCCTGCACGGCTGGTTTCATAGATCGCTTCCGGTTTGGCCGCATGGATGCATTTATGTATCCTCTCCGGAGGTCTGATCACTGGCCACATCATTGCCATTAACAAGGACATATTTTTTCGGGTCCAGATGCTGTCGGAGAAGTCGATTGTAAGAATCGTCAAATACCATGGCGTTCAGGTAATCGGGGCGAAAATGCACCATCTCGCCGTGGCGCCAGGCGTAAACCTCGCCATTTTTACGCTGCAATTTTCCTGCCTGGATAGCGGCGCTAACGGCCCGAACGTTACCAAGTATACGCAGGTTCTCAAAGTCCGCCGCCTTTTCCGGGTTCAGAAATCTGCACTTCATATACCGGTTGAATAACACCGCATCGTGGAAGTACTCCGGAACGGTAATGATGCCGGCTGCATGCGTTCTATCTGCAAGAAGGGCAAGGAGCGATCGGAAGGCGGCAAGAATGCCAAAGCCAAGCCCGGGATATTTCTGTCCTGGGAAAAGCCTCTTATGCGCCATGCGAGGATTCTGGGTCTGAAACCAGTCGATGGAAATTAGGCGCGCCGGATTGGGGCCGACCAGAGGAAAGCTGCCCAGATGTAATCTAAGAAAGAACAGATCCTCGCCTCCAGGTATGCAGATATGGATGCGATTATCCTGTAGAGATTCCACTTCTACTGAGAGTGTGAACTCTTTGTAACCTCGACCCTTCAGTTCCTCCAGAAGTCCGGATTGTTGCACAACGCTTTCCACTTCCGGCGTTCGCAAATGGCCCAGAAAAAGGCCATTCTGTATCATGGAATCATGCAATCCCAGATCAGAAATATCCAGATCATCCAGAGGGATGCTCTTCTCTTCATTGCTCACTTTCTGAAGTCCTTCTCACTTGGATGCCTGTTCCGCTCTAAACTTCCAGAAGGCGCACAACGAAACCCTCTTCTTTTACCTTTTGAATTATCTCGTCTCGATGAGCTGCGTCCCGGGTCTCTATGGTGAGGTCCAGGTCCGCACTCTTGATGGATAGTGCAGAAAAAATCCTGTGATGCATTACGTCCACAATGTTGCCGTCCAACCGGGCAATGAGTTCGCTAATTCGCGCAAGCTCTCCCGGCACATCGTGTATTTCGAATCTCAGTCGCACCAGTCTTCCTTCCCTGGCAAGACTGCGAAGCATAACAAAGGCCAGAATTCTTTCGTCAATGTTACCTCCGCAAATGATGAGGCCGACCTTCTTTCCTCTGAAGCGTTTGCGATTTTCGGAGATGAGAGCGGCCAATCCGGCGGCCCCGGCGCCTTCGGCGACGGTCTTTTCTATACTGGCAAGCAAAGCAACAGCCCTTTCGATATCCCTCTCCGTTGCTATGACGATTTCGTCTACCAGGGCTCGGATGATTTGCATGGTCAGCCGTCCCGGAGATTTGACGGCAATGCCTTCGGCGATGGTAGCGGAGCTCTGGGGTCTGACTTCCCGTTCATAGAATTGGTTGTAGGCATGGGGATAGGCGTCGGACTGGACGCCCACAATTTCCAGCGAAGGATTAATGTCTTTTGCAGCAACGCTGATACCTGAAATTAGGCCTCCGCCACCAATGGGAACCACCAGGATTTCCAGATCTGGGTTTCTACCAAGCATCTCCAGGGCTATGGTTCCCTGACCGGCAACCACAGCAGGATCGTCGAAAGGATGTATGAAGGTTAGCCCTTCCTTTTCCATGATTCCTCGGGCCACCTCAAAGGATTCGTCTACATTTTGCCCGGCTAATTCCACCCGGGCGCCAAAGTTTCTTGTATGCCTTACCTTGTTCAAAGGAGTGAATCGCGGCATAACAATAGTGGCCGGAATACCAAGCTGTTGTGCATGATAGGCGACGCCCTGGGCATGATTTCCTGCCGACATGGCAATGATACCCTTCTCGCGTTCTGCATCGGAAAGCAGTAGAAGCCTGTTTAGAGCGCCTCTTTCCTTGAAGGAAGCGGTAAACTGGTGGTTTTCAAACTTTATCCAGACCTCGGCTTCGCATAATGCAGAAAGAGTCCTGGAATGCTCAAAAGGAGTCTCCAGGATGCGGGACTGTATTCTGGCAGCGGCCTCACGAATCTCCAGAGGACTGACCGGAAGGATTTCTTTCAACGGTTTGCCTGCCGCATTTCTATTTTACTTTCGCTGCTATTGGAAGAGACTTCAGCCAGGGCAGGTACAGGGCGAAACGGGTCCGTTGCAACAGCAGGAAACGAAGCCGCATCGCTAGCACTTTCTGGAATCCTGGAATTGGACATCGATTATGTATCCTACTTTAGCAGGCTTTCCAGCCCTGTGTCGATCAAGTGCATATTCTTTTCAATAGCACTGGGCCAGTCTGGCAGAGCGCTGTCCTGCCAGTACCAGTCACCCACTACGTTCAGTATCGGGCCATCATCGCTGAACAGAGCCTTTCGGACTCCTATCTGCAGATCTTCGGTGTTTAGAGATCGGTAGGGAGTGGATGCGCCTGCAAGTTCACGCAATACCTCTTCTTCTTCGCGAGCATTAGCCGAGGCAAAAAAATCTTTGAACTTCTGGCCCGATGCTTTCCAGCCTTTGCGGTACTCCTCTTGCTCCGGGTATTTCCCGGATGCGATGGCCTTTTGAGATAGAATGGAGATTCCCCGCGCTGAATTGCTTACGAACATTCCGTAACGCACGCATTTTAGTCTATCCGGATGGTTCAGAGTTATCTGCTCCATGGTGATCTTCGTATAGATCATGGGACCGTAGAGCATCATTAGAGTATCCAGCCACATGAAACCAGAAAACCACAGGCCAACCTCAGGTTTTAGATCGTGCATCAATTCCAGCATTGGGCGAACGGAGAAGTTTACGCTTTGCTCATACTCCTCTTTAGTTGCGTACTGCACCGGTTTTCCCACGGGTCCCCGGGCGGGTACATAGACAATGGCTCGAAGCCCGTCCGAGGTCTGTTTTCCTGAAATCGTGGTTTTGCCTGCGCCGGAAAGGTTGTGAAAGGCCGACGTAATGTTTCGGGCAGCTTCGGCTCCGGATAAATCGATTCCATGGATACTTGCATCCGCCCCGGGCACATCATCTTCTCCAGAGGAAGTGGACACAATCCATGCATTCGGATCTTCCTTTCGAATGGCCAGGATGGCCTGCTGCCCCAGCACCGCTTTTCCGCCTACAATCAGATAGTTCATCAAAGATTCCTGCCGCTTTCCAGAGATAGATACAGCCTAAATGAGGCTGCCTTGTTGCGCAACCACTTGGCCCCGGGCTCGAATCACACTTTGAAGTAATCTAATCGAGCAATCTATTGATCCTTTCAGTGCAGAGTAATGCTATGAACATCGATATCGATGAGTACCGGAAAACCCAGCGCCTTTCCCTTACCGGATGCCGGCGATACGATGCGTTTCGTGGCAAACGGAATTCCTTCAAATGACTCATGGGTTTTGACTACATTGGCCGCATTTGCGAACCGGCTAATGATGGCCGCCGTATAATTATGTTGTTTGAGCAGACCATTCTGTTCAAAGAAGAAGTCCTGACTTCGGCTGTGGGTGCAAAACGAATCCGGGAACACGGCCTGCAACCGGCCCGGCTCCGGCTCCGACCAGGCAATATCCTCCCGCAGAAGCAATGCCGGTAGAGTGAAGTAGTTCCAGAAGGCGTAGTTGGCAAAATAGGCCATGTCCAGATCGTCCCAGTACAGGAATTGCCGGAAATGCGAGAATGCCGCTCTGGCATTGTTGCGCTGCGCAAGAAGCTCTCCATTGCGACGTAGTTCCACATCGCCGTTGCGCAGTACGCCGGCTACCGCCGCATCTTTTCCAATAGGATGTATGGAGCTTTCAGGGTTATGAACTTTCATATCCAGACGAGCTCTGCGAAAGAATGGCCGTGACTTCATGGCAAAAGCCAGGCCGCGGACGCTGACTTCTGCTTCTATGCGATCCAGGCTTTGCCAGCGCTTGCGGCCTCCGTAAGCCGCCAGCGCCATTTCTGCGGTTTGAGTCAGACTGCTTTTTCCCATTTCCTACTCCAGTTATCAGAAAACTTCCTCAAACCCAGGATCG
Organism: Leptospiraceae bacterium; assembly: GCA_020440915.1. Classification (GTDB taxonomy): domain Bacteria; phylum Spirochaetota; class Leptospiria; order Leptospirales; family Leptonemataceae; genus UBA3465. The sequence goes on from JAGRNE010000158.1 coordinate 6,140, forward strand.
GTGCCTCGACCGGGGAAGCAAGCAAATACTAAACCGAAGGGTTAATGGGTCGGCTGCTCCGCCTAATGCGCCGCAAAGGGAAATTGCTATTCGTAGCGAAAGATGCCCCTGCCCGGGCAGGGGGCTTAAAGCCTGGTCTGTTTCGAGTCTCTTAGAATCGGTCGGTCTTGGGTCGCGCTTCGTTTACGATCAGCTGACGTCCCTGCATTTCGGAATCAGACAGAGCGTTCATAGCAGCTATTGCCTCTTTCTTATTGGGCATTTCCACAAATCCGAATCCTCGAGAGCGACCGGTTTCGCGGTCCATTACGATGTTTGCCGAGGCCACTTCGCCGTACGCGGCGAAAAGGTCGCCCAGATCTTCCTGGCTTGCATTGAAGCTAATGTTACCTACGTAGAGTTTCATTTTCTTGTCCTGAATATAGAGAATCGCTTCGCAATCATATCGCGAATTGCCGGAAAACGGAAGAACAAAGGAGAAGGGAAGTCAGAATCTGTCTTGCCACTCGGGTTCTTGATCCGAGTCGGAGAAAAATCGAATGAGAGAAAAGCGTTACGAGGACAGCAAATTGTAGGTATGCATTTCTGTAAAGGGCTTTCCACCAACCACTGCTCCGGACTGGTTCTGCATGGTTCCTGGCGGCAGGAATCCAATCGGGCCGCACCTCGAAAGAGGGCCGCAACAATGTGAGTCCATTTGCTGCATTCTAAATTGTAGTGCTCTCGACAGTCCACCTTTGACGTTAGCGGTGCCCGGCGTCGGTGGTACCCAATCCTGGTGGGCCTGGAAATTGATGAACGCAGATGCCAGAGAAAAGACTTGCAGGCTGTGGAGATTCGCTTTCTATTAGAAGCAATGAATCCTCGTCTTACTTCTTTGTTGATCGCTTTCCCGGTGGCTTTTGTCGCAGTGTTATCGTGCGGTAAGTATGACCCTCCCGCTGAGCTGGATCCTGCCGCCGTGCGAATGGTGGATCAGGGCACACTTCTGGGAGGAAAGCATCTCTACAACAGTCACGTATGGTTTGGAATTCCGTACGCTGCCCCTCCTGTGGGGAATCTGCGCTGGAAAGCTCCTGTCGCTGCGAAACCCTGGACAGGAGAGCGAAATGCCCTTGAGAAGCCTTCGGATTGTCTGCAACTGGCCGGAGCATATTCGAGCGGCGGCGAAGCGGGAGAAGGAGAATACTTCGGAAGCGAAGACTGTCTTTACCTTAATATCCATGCGCCACGGTTTGCTCCTGAATCGGTGCCTTCCGGCGAGGACCGATTGCCGGTGATGGTATGGATCCATGGCGGATCTAATTATCAGGGAAGCGGGGCCGATTACCATGGGGGTAATCTCGCTTCGACACATAATGTAGTCGTGGTCACGGTGAACTATCGTCTGGGGCCCATGGGATGGTTCTATCATCCATCGTTGAAAGAAAATGCCTCCGCCGAAGAGACCTCGGGCAATTTTGCCATACTCGATTTGATGGCCGCTTTGAAGTGGGTGCGCACAAATATTTCGGCTTTTGGCGGCGATCCCGACCGGATAACAATTTTTGGAGAGTCTGCCGGTGGTAACAATGTTCTGGCTCTACTTCTTTCTCCTGGGGCTAAAGGGCTCTTCAGTGGAGCAATCGTTCAAAGCGCCTACCCGCGACCGAAAACCACAAAGGAAGCTTCGCTTTCAGAAACTCGGGGGGGAAAAGAAAACAGTACCGGACAGATACTGCTTCGTCTTCTTGTTGCGGAGGGCAGGGCTCCGGACAATACCCGGGCAATCCAACTGGCGGAGTCCATGTCGGACCGGCAAATCCAGTCCTTCTTGCGATCGCTGAAGGCCACCCGCATTATTGATGCGTATCGCGAGAATTTAGATGGAGAGAATCCGGAGGCTTCTGGCTACTCCTTTCCAACACTGATACAAGATGGAAGAGTCCTTCCCCGGGGAGATTTCGAAGCCATGGTCCGGGCAGGCGGCGCTGTTGCCACGGTGCCGGTGATGATCGGCGGAAATCGCGATGAACAGAAACTCTATCTGGCTCTGGACGATCGCTTTACCAGTCGCCGCTTTTTCAATCTGAGCATCAATATTTTCAAGCCCGATCTTTACGAGGCCATCGCCCGTCATGCCACAGACGGATGGAGCGTTATTGGCGTTCACGAGCCGCTTCGGGCTATACGTGGAGTGAATAAAGATGTGTACGCCTATCGCTTTGATTGGGACGAAGAGCCGACGATTGCAGGGAACAATCTGGGGCAGCTACTTGGTGCGGCCCATGCATTTGAGATTCCTTTTGTCTTCGGTCACTTTCGCCTGGGACCCGCCGATCGCTATATGTTCTCCGACGATAATCTGCAAGGCCGATTACATGTGTCGGAAGCGATGATGTCATACTGGACCGGTTTTGCTTACAATGGGATGCCC
>JAGRNE010000159.1 GCA_020440915.1 Leptospiraceae bacterium
CTCGCCCCGGAAGCTTTGTTCCAGTGTAATCTGGATTCGTCCAGTCGGCTGTGGCTTGCCGGAAGGAAGTCCGGCGTTTTTCCTGTAAGAAATTCTGCAAAAGAGGAAGGCGAAGAGATGATCTCTAGGCCAAGAATGTTCTTGATTTGATCCAGGGCAAAAAAATGCATGCTCCGCGAAGAGCTGGCTGTCAGGGCGCTGCAAACAGCCAGTTTGAACTCCGGATACCGTGTGGCAATTTCATAAGCAAGGAAGAATACCTTGGCCTCTGTCCAGACGCCGGTAATTCCTACGCGAAGAGGTTGTCCTTTGTAGGCATTCAGGATTTCCTCGATTGGCGTATCCTCGAAATCATTGAGTCCCGTTGCACTTAGAATATGGTGCGGTCGCCCGGCTATAATGCGATCTTTGAATACAAAGTCCGCACCTGGAGTATGGGCCACGCAATGAGTACCGAACTGGCGTAAATGAGCCGCCTGATGCGGATCCTCGGGGTTGTGCCAGTCCCGAATATGGATGATTTCCAGATCTTCAGGCGAAACCTGGTAAGCCCAGTCCATCATCAGGCGGACAGGATCGTCTTCCAGCTGGCCCAGCAGTAGCCGGCGGGACTCCTCATATCCTACGTGTAACTGGTTGGGCAGCGGATCATAGCGATCCAGAGGCTGAACAAAATCGTTCTGCAAACACTGGGTTATTAGTATACCTTTCATTTTGCCTCTGGAACTGGTGCTGCTTTGCTTTCTTTCCTGAATGTCCTGCCGCTACGAACCAGATTATCGATTCGCTCCACGAAATGGAATTTTCGGGGCCACGTGCCAGGAAACAAGTGGCCGCCATTCAATACACATCCACGCTTTTGAAGCTGGATATCTCGCCCAGCCGACGTCGGCTTATCTTTTCTGTTACGGTGAGTCCTTCAAAGATAAATTCCATTCCCACCGCCAACATTTGATCGTCCTGGTCCCATTTCTTGTCTCTCAGAAGATCAAACAAAGCCGGCACAGTTTCCATTAGTTCGCGGTAAGCGCCGGCGGGCATGGAGTCGCTGATCTCCACCTGTCCGGCAGCATAAATCTGTTTCGTAATGGCTTCGAATGTGGACTCGTACTCGGCAGGCGGGAAGCTCTCAAGAAAGACTTCTTTGATAGCAAGGTCGATGATCCGCATGATTACCTGGTATTCTGTCACAGCTTCATCACGATATGGGTCCAGTTCAATCTTTCCCGAACTGGATGCAAATAGATTGCCCAGGTCCGTAGGGCGCACCATTCCACGGGATTCGCCCAGAAGCAGAGCTCGTCTTCGCGCCGAGGCAATGCTGGTTTCGTAGTTGGCAATGCTCAATCTGGCGGATACCCCGGATTTCTGATTCACCATCGGATGATGGCGGGATTGGGAAGTGATCTCTTCTACAATGTTCTCCATGAAGTCAGGAAAAATCACAGCAGGCTCGATATCCGGATTGGCCGCCTCCTGCCTGGTAATCTCCAGCCCTACCGATCGAGTCTTGGGATAGTGGGTGCGAATCTCCGCGCCTATTCGGTCCTTTAATTGCGTAATAATCTTTCCGGAGCGGGAATAATCCGCCGGGTTCGCGGTGAAGCAAACAAATACATCCAGAGGTATGCGCAATGGTAATCCTCGAATTTGTATGTCTTCTTCTTCAAGAATGTTGAACATGGCCACCTGCACCAGATAGTCGAGGTCGGGCAGTTCGTTGATGGCAAAGATTCCGTGATTCATTCGCGGAAGCAGTCCAAAGTGCAGCGCTTCTTCGGCGCCCATGGACTTTCCTTCCATAACCCTGGCTGGATCCAGATCGCCAATGATATCCGCAATCCTGGAACCCGGGGCCAGTCTTTCGCCGTAGCGTTCTTCCCGGGCAATCCAGTGAATGGGCGTATCGTCGCCTTGTTCGCGGATCAAATCTTTGCCGCGCCGCGTGATGGGGCGAAAGGGGCTTTCCGGAATGTCGGTTCCGGCAATCACCGGAAAGTGATCGTCCAGCAAATGGTTCAGGTTGCGCATGATTCTGGACTTGGCCTGACCCTTTTCGCCAAGAATGGCAATGTTATGCCCGGCCAGGATGGCATGATACAGTTGTGGCATTACCGTATCTTCGTAGCCATGAATGCCGGGAATTACCGGCTCATGGGAAGAAAGGATGCGGCCCAGGTTGGAGGCCATCTCCGATTTGATGGACCTGTATTTGTATCCAGATTGCTTGAGTTGTCCAAAGGTCTGTATGTCTTTTTTCATTTCCTGATCATAAATAAGGGGCAGAAAAGCGATTTCGGCTATTCATGTAGTTTTTCCTGCACACGAAACCATCGGGCCGGCAGGAAAGGAAAGATGTGCAGCAAAATGTCAGAGGTATGTAACACAATTCGCTCCCGGTTATATTCCACCTGCAGATCAGCATGCCGTGAGATTGCATACTTCAAGCGTTCAATGGAGTTACCAAAGTACAGATTGAGTATTGGTCCAATACCTCGAACCATCAGAGGAATCAGATGCACTCGTTCCGGCTTTTCATCGCGTACAAACTGGTTGATGGCTGTGATGGTATCCGTATCCGGAGGCATATTCACGTTCAAGAACCATTCCGGCATTTCCTGGGGATCCTCTTCGCCGGGATCGCTGCGAAAATGCACAACAAGAGGCATCTGACCGCTCCGCACAAAGTTTCGCAGGAAGTGCACCACTCCTGGATGGAATTTAGAAACCAGGACAATATGTTTTCGGTTCACCGGATGATTCTGGAATGCGGGATACCATAGCCCCAGCTCCAGAGGCACCACTTTCAGCTTCTCTTCCCAGATCTCGTAGATTGCTTCGGAGATCTGAAAAACGATGAAGTAGAGTAGCATCAAGACTACAATGAACCAGGCGCCTTCGAAGAATTTGTTGTAGGTGATGTTCCAGAGCATCGCATGCATAGCCAGAAGAGCAACGATGGTAAGAAGGGATATCTTTCGCGTACGAATCTGTCGCAGGAAATAGCTGGTAAGGTCGATGTTCATGGCGGCCACCACAGCAAGTCCGTACATCCCTTCGATGGCATGGCTGGAAGGAAAGAACCAGAGGATAAAGGCGCTCAAAATGCCCAGGATAATGGTGGCTCGTGGATTATAGACGCCTTCATGTCCTCCCAGAAGAAAAGCTGGTCGGGTCTTTTTCCAGGCCATATCGCCCACGCCGCGAGGAAAGAACCGGCTACGGGCCGCCCGCAGCATTTCCAGAGGAAAGTCGGTTTGTGCTGTCTGTGCGGCCAGAAGCAGCATGATGGCGGTGATAATTCCAAAACTGGTGGCGAGGTAATGCCCTCCCAGGTGTTCGGCGATGGCAATGGGCACGGGAATGTGATCGTTGTATACAATGCCCAGCCCCATGAAGTTGATCAGCTGCATGAAATAGGTGCAAAGAACAATGGAGAACAGAATCCACATTGAAATGCGAATCGCTTTGCCTTTGTGGTAAGGAATGTTTACGGAAGAATAGCCTACTTCAACACCGGTCATGAGTGTAGCGCCATTGGCCACAGACGCAAGGATAACCGGTATTGCCATTTCGATTCCTGCGGCCTTCACATGATCGCCGATGACCGGAGGATGCCAGCCGTTTTCCAGAATTGTTATTATGCCGGTGAGGTTAATGATTACATTGGAAATGTAAAATGCCAGAACCGGCCAGATCATAAAACGGGAAAGGTTTCCCAGACCGTAGCGCTGAATCAAAGAAAGCAGGACCACGAGGACCAGAGCCCAGTGCACCCGGTTCATATCCGGATAGACGAAATGCAGAGCTTCCACACCGGCAATCAAGCTGATGGCCTGGGTGGCCGGGAAGTCTGCCAGCAGACTGGCTGTGCCCAGCTTGCCCATGTTGTGGATGAATGCTTTGAGCCTGGGATGCCTTCGGATATGCTGCGAAGTAATGAGGGAAGAAACGAAAGCGCCGCCTCCCAGCACCGGATGAGTGTGGTGCCGGATCATGCTGTTATAGGCAAGAACAGCAATTAGATACACAGTCATCACAATGCCGCCCGCCGTCAGTGTGGCCGTCATTCCTGTTTCGAAAGAACCGGCAAAGAGAACGATGGTAACGGCGATGACCGCATCGGCTCCGTAGGCCAGCGAAGAACCTGGATCCGTCAGGATGGTTGCAAAAATGATTCGTATGTCGCTTAAGAGGGAGGGTGGTTTATCCGAGGGAGTTTCCATTCTTCGTTTTTCTTTCCTGATAGCTCATCCCTTATGGCTCATCCGTCAGGGCAAGCAGGGCAAAGGCCGCTATTCCTTCATCCAATGGCGAACCATGGAGGCAACCTTTTTGGGATTATCCCGGGCCAGATTCCGCACCCCATCCAGCATCTCATCCCGGTCCTTTTCGTCGATCCTGGCCGAGCCCTGGACAGAAGACTCTTCCCCTGGTCCCGCTTCCGCGGGGGAAACGCTGCCCCTGTCTCGGGCTCTATCTGTTCTGGCTCTTTTTCTTGACGGGCTTTCGGATCGACCGCGAAGAAGGGGCAAAAAGAGCAGTAACCCGGCAATCAATAGCATTATGGCGAATACCCAGATCCACTGCACACCGAAAGACTGTGGTGTTCGGCCCACGGGTCAAATCATATTTCCATTGACTGCTGGGGCCTCGCCAGCCCTGAGTCAATGGTGATCTCAGAATCAGAATTTAAAGACCTCTGCAAGCTTTCCCGCCTGGATCCGGAGGATGAGGGGCTCAAGAACCTCATGAACGACTTCAATCGAATCCTGGAGTCGGTGGAGAAAATCAACGAAATCGAAGTAAAGGACGAAGCGGCCGGTCTTTCGGAACTGGATACCCGGGATATGAGTCGCCCGGACGAACCTGGTATTACTACCGGTACAGACGGAATCGCAAAGATCGCTCCGGATTTTCAAAGCGGGCACTTTGTGGTGCCAGGCGTCATCGAATCGGAAGGTTAACATCGCTCCCATCGATTGATGGTCCTCCGGCTCACCTGGAGCCAGGCAAATGGGAATCGAAAGAGTGCAAAACATACGGAATTAAGAAAGCAATGATCGAAAAAAGCGCCCTGGAACATAGCAAAGCCCTGGAGAAGGGCGAGTATACCGCAGAAGAACTGGTAAGCTCATACCTGGACCGGGCGAAAGCCTGTCAGCCGCTGGAGATGTTTAACGATCTGGATGTCGATCGCATTCTGGAAAAAGCCCGGGCTGCAGATAAGCGACGGAAAGCAGGCAAAGCCTTTTCTGCCATGGATGGCATCCCGGTGGCCATCAAAGACAACATCTGCGATACCGAGGAAAAAACAACCTGCAGTTCGCGCTTTCTGGAAAACTATCGATCTCCGTACGACGCCACTGTAATCGAGAAGCTGAAAGCGGCAGGCGTTATTCTTTTCGGAAGAACCAACCTGGACGAATTCGCCATGGGATCGTCCACTGAGAACTCGGCCTTTCGCACTACACGCAATCCATACGATCCAGAGCGCGTTCCCGGAGGATCTTCAGGAGGATCGGCGGCCGCTGTGGGCTCCATGAGCGCTCCTCTGGCTTTGGGAAGCGATACCGGCGGTTCCATTCGGCAGCCGGCTTCCTTCTGCGGCATTGTGGGGATGAAACCCACCTACGGCAAGGTATCTCGCTACGGCCTGGTTGCTTTCGCCTCAAGTCTGGATCAAATTGGTCCCATGGCTTTGAACGTGGAAGATGCTGCATTTTTGCTTTCGCACATCGAAGGAAAGGATGCCCGGGATTCAACGTCCCATCCATATGCGGACAAATACCCGACCAGCGGCACTGTTAAGCCCATGACGGCAAAGGACCTGAAGGGAAAGAAAGTGGGGGTATTCTTTCCGCAATCGGAGGCTGGCTTCGATGAGGCCGTACTCAAGAGCTGTGAGGATACCCGCAACTGGCTGGAAAAACAGGGCTGCCAGGTAGTAAACATAGAGAGCAGATTGTGGCAGTATTCCATTCCCATCTATTACATTCTGGCAACAGCAGAGGCGTCCAGCAACCTGGCCCGATTCGACGGCATTCGATACGGCACCAGAAGCAAGCAGGCCAACCTTCAGGAAGTTTATGTTCGTAGCCGCACCGAGGGCTTTGGACCGGAAGTGAAGAGGCGAATACTGCTGGGTACATTTGTTCTATCATCCGGCTACTACGATGCGTACTACAATTCCGCACAAAAAGCAAGGCGGATGATTCGGGCCGAATATCTGGACTTTTTTAAGGACCTGGACTTTATTGTGCAGCCCACCAGTCCTACCACAGCCTTCAGGATCGGCGAAAAAGCAGAGAATCCCATTGCCATGTATCAGAGCGATCTAATGACAATTTCTGTAAACCTGGGCGGAGTTCCGGCCCTCAGTCTGCCGCTGGGCGCGGACAGCGAGGGTTTGCCCGTCGGTATGCAGATTACGGCAGCGCACTTTGAAGAGGATAAGCTATTTCGGTTTGCTGCTAGCCTGGAAAAGGATTTTGCGCCGGATCGCAGCGCCTTGTTGAAGAAGAAATATTCCTGAAAAATCGGATCCGGGCGATTCGCAGATACGTAGGGCATCAGCGCTTTCGACGGCACTACCATGCAGAGAATACGAGCTTGTTCCTGCTCAATGGTCCGGCAGGATTCTCACCACCTTCCAGCCTTCGTTCTGTCGCATGGGACTTCCGTCGGGATTTGTGGGATAGCTGCTTCTGGGATCGGGCAGGGTGCCTTCGCTACGGGTCACAATGACCGTCACGAATTCATGATTGTATTTAAGTAACTCTTCCCTGGAAACTTCTTCGGAAGGTAGTAAAACAACACGGTCTTTCACAAAAGGGTTTCCGCTACCAAAATGATGGGGATCATGAAGGAAGAACTCCGCGCCAGTATAGGCTTCCACGCTTCGCGGGGCCGGCGATCTGCGTATTAGCAAGCCATAGATTGTGAAATTGCCGGTGCGATAGTCGATTCCATCCGAAGGCTTTTTGCGGGGCCCATCCTTCTGCTCTCCGGAAGGACTTAGCGCCTGTTCAGGTCCTTTGCTGTGACTGGCCTGGCCGCCGCTGCAACAGGAGATAAAAGAGTACAGCAATAGAGCGCCGGCCATCCCCCGGATGATCAGTTCTTTCTTCCGGGGGGAGGGGGTTCTACCAGTTAGTTCTTGCGTTGACCGCTTCATCAACTGGATTCGACGATTAGATATTTCTTTTTCCCTATTTTGAATTCATATCTGCCAGGAAATTTTAGCGACAATTGCTTGTCCTGCACTACATCCAGATTCTCTCCCATTCGCACGGCGCCGGACTCAATAAGCCTTTTTACGGCGCTGGCGCTTTTTTCCAGACCGGCGTCCACCACTGCCTGGGTAAGCGATATCTCCGGATTCGATACCTTGAGCACTGGCGTATCCGGAGGCAGCACTAGCTTATCGCGACCATCCTTTCCTTTCTCTTTATCCCAGGTCTGTCTGGCCAGTTCGCCGCTGCCCAGGCCAGTCTGGCTATCGGGTTCGGGATGCAGGAAATCCACAAGATGAGCTGCCAGTTTCTTTTTCGCCTCCAGGGGATCGCGCTTTCGCTCTTCGATTTCATCGAATGGAACCGAAGTCAGTAGAGTATAGTAATCCCACATCAAGTCATCGGAAACGCTCATTGCTTTGGCGAAGATGTTGTATGCGGTTTCGTCGATGCCGATGTAATTGTCGTAGGACTTGGACATCTTCTTCTGACCGTCCAGGCCCACAAGCAAGGGTAGAGTGAGAATGACCTGCTGTGACTGGCCATACTGGCCCTGCAGTTCTCGACCTACCAGAAGATTGAACTTCTGGTCCGTGCCGCCCAGTTCCACGTCAGCCTCCAGCACCACCGAATCGTACCCCTGGAAAAGCGGATAAATAAATTCAATGATGCTAATGCTCTCTCCCGCTTTCATGCGTTTCGAAAAATCATCTCTTTCGATCATCCGGGCCACAGTGTACCGAGCCGTAAGTCCCAGGACCTCGTCCACTTTCAGGGGCATGCACCATTTGGAGTTGAAGACGATTTCGGTTTTTTCCCTGTCCAGGATTTTGAAGACTTGCTCTTCGTAAGTTTTCGCGTTGGCCTTTACCTCTTCCGGAGTTAGTCTTTTCCTGGTGGCGGAGCGACCGGTGGGATCGCCAATGGTAGCAGTAAAGTCGCCGATCAGAAAGATCACTTTGTGGTCCAGATCCTGGAATTGGCGAAGCTTGCGCAGAAGTACCGTATGGCCCAGATGCAGATCCGGCGCTGTAGGATCAAAGCCAGCTTTTACCTTCAGAGGTTTTCCGGATTGCAGAGAGCTTTCCAGCTTATCCAGTAAAGATTCCTGGGGCAGGATCTCCTCTACTCCGCGCTTGAGGATTTCAAATTGGCGAAGGGTTTCTTTGCTGTACTCCTTCTTTTCCTCTCTGTTTGGTCCGGCCTCAGGAGCGCCGGCTCCCGGACTGTTCTTCTTGTTCTGGTTTTTCTTAGCTGCTGCCATCAATGCGAGATTTGCTACAGGACATGGTTGGCCAACCGCTTT
>JAGRNE010000015.1 GCA_020440915.1 Leptospiraceae bacterium
CTTCGGACCCTGCCGTTCCGGGAAGAAAGCTTCGCTCCACTCCGTTCCAGTTCATGGCAAGCTGGTCTTTAATGCCGCGGGTATCCGGAATGGCTACCAGAACCACAGCCTGGTCCCAGAAAATGCGTGTGATTTCGCCGCGATAAGGTATGCTGGTAGGAAGGCTAAAGCTTCCTTTCACATTTAGATCCAGGGTGTAGAGCACCGCCTCGTAAATGCCTCGCTTCCTTGTCTGGGCCTGAAGATCGCCGGAATAGGCCAGATCCTCCGGCAGAAAGTAGGCCTGGTCCATGGCTACTTCTACCCCTTCTTTGGTTCGCGCGGTAACTCGCTGAAAGGGAACCATGATCACCGGCCCCTGAATGGTTTGCGGTCCGCCCCACCGTGAACTGATTTCGCTTACCGTTTCGTTATAGCGATCCATTCGTTCGATGATCAATCCGCGAACGAACTCCACAGGAATAAGAAGAAGCAGGATCAGAAAACCAATGGTCAGAATTCGGACCATGGTAGAGCGTCCTAGATTAGAAAAATTCATAGTTCCTCCTCGACCACTCCGGGTCGTATGGAGGTAGGATGGACCGCAGCCATGATTCTATTATGAGCCCTTTATGAGGAGCGGCAAAAAAACGGTGAGCGAATTGTGAGCGCGACTATTGAGACAGCAGGCGGGGAAAGATGAGCCGCACCGTCACCCCTGATCCATCGGGAGCATTTTCCAGTTCTACGGAACCTCCGTGGAGCTCCATCACTTCCCGGACAAATGGGAGCCCCAGTCCGGTACTCTTTTTGCCTGTGTTCGGGCGCGGTAAGGAATAGAAGCGCTCAAAGATCCGATTCAAAGCATAATCTGGTACGGGCTTCCCGGGATTAAAAACTTCCAGAAAGACCTTATCCCCCTCCATCCAGAAAGAGCACCTGATCTTACCCTGGCCGCAAAATTCCAGGGCATTTCGCAGGACGTTCGAAAAGGCACGCCCCAGAAGGAACGGATCTCCGGCCACCGCAAAGGATTCTCCGGAACTGCCGGAACCAGCGCTGTGTTCCGGTATTGTTTCTGTTGGGTCAGAGCGCCGCGGCTTATCCAGGTCTGGCCCAGGCTGTGGGCCGCCAGATGCATTTCTGGAATCGATCTGCGTCGGATTGAGCAGCACAACTTCAGCTTCCATTTCCAGGGCAGTAATTTGATCCTTCAACAATTCTTTCAGACGCACTTCGCTGCGATCCAGTCTGTTCTGGTTTTCAATGATGGATAGATCCAGCATACGTTCTATCATGGTCTGGATTCTTTCGGTCTCTTCTTTGATATTGGACACCAGTCGCCTTCGCCGATCCGCGGGCAGATCCTCCTCCAGAAGCTCCACAGATCCTCGTAAGGCCGTCAGAGGACTCTTGATTTCATGATTCAGAGTCTGAATGTACTTCTCCACATAGTCTTTGCCTTCCAGCTCTGTTCGCAAGCTTTCAAGAGCTCTGCCCAGTTCGCCTATCTCGGTCTTTCCTAGAGCGGGCATTTGCGCCCTCTTTCCTTGCTGAATATCCGAAACATACTGGGATAGCTTCCGCACCGGCAAAGTTACCCAGAGCATGATCAGGCCGGAAAAAAGAAAGATGGCCAACGCCGTAATCAATGCAGCATTCAGCGATCGCTGCCGGGCAATATTTATGAAGGGAGTTACCGAGTCCTTGGGCTTCACTACCGTCAACACGCCCACGATATGCTGACCGTAGCGAATAGGCGCGCCAACATAAAGCGCTCCGGTTTGAGGATCGGATTCCACCATTCTGGAGCTCCGGGCGCCGTACCGGTCTCGCAGCGTAAGGTACACATCGTTCATTCTAGAAAGGTCTTCGCCGGTACGAAGCCCACTGGAATCGTAGATCACAATTCCGTGACGATCGGTGACGTAGACATAAAGATTCATGCGAGTCTTGACTATGTCATAGATGCGAGCGCGAAATTCTCGCTCCTGGGCCAATTCCATCATTCGCTGAAGAGAAACAGTGGCATCCATGAGCCGCTGGTCCACGCTTCTTTCCGGGAATTCGTCAGTGGTAAATGAAAGTTGGCTTTTTCCGGCCACAAGCGAGGATTCCATGAAGGCAGCCAGTAAATGGGCCGTATCGTTCATGGATTCCTCTACGGACTCTAGATAGCGAGGGCGAATCTCAGACAGGGTAGATTGAATAAAGTAGTAGAAAGCGCCCGCCAGGATAAAAAAAAACCGGCTACCAGTCGAAAGAATAAGCTCACTTCAGCCTCCCTGTTTTCTTATGCAATAGCCCAGCCCTCGCCTGGTTTCTATGGCATCTGCGGCGCCCGCCTTCCGAAGAGCGCTTCGAATGTTCTTTATCACCGTGTCCACGGCTCTGTCAAAGCTATCCTCGGGTTCGGTCCAGACCTGATCCATGATCATTTCCCTGGAGAAGACCATCCCCGGCCGACTCAATAGCAGTCGAAGTGTGCCGAATTCATAGGGACTCAAAGCCAGGCGATGCTCACGAAAATAAATGCTCTTTTCGGCATCATTCCACCGGAAATCGCCAGACTGCTGGCCGGATGTATCGGAATATGCTGCGGACAGATCCGTCGCAGAAATCCCGGTCCCGGAGGCCCGTATAGAATCATTCGCAGACCTGGCATCGCTATCCGATGCATTCGTCCACCGGCGGAGGATGGCTTTTACTCTGGACACAACTTCCCGGGGCGAAAAGGGTTTGGTGACGTAGTCGTCCGCCCCGAGCTCCAGGCCCAGAATGCGATCTATCTCTTCGGTTCTGGCGGTTAGAATGAGCACCGGAACACTGAAGTCCTGGCGAATGGAACGAAGCACTTCAAAGCCGGTCTGATCCGGCAGACCAATGTCCAGGATTACAAATGCATCGCTGCTTGCGGCAAGACTACTGAGACCGGCATCGCCTGTGGTGGCCACCTCTGTTTTGAATCCTTCCAGGTCAAGAGCAATGGTCAGAGTATCGGCTATGGCCGGTTCGTCCTCAACGATAAGCACCCTGCCTTCAAATCTCGGGTGCATCCTGGGTGCTTCCTTCCTTTACAAGGGTGATCTCTCTGTAATTCGCTCCCGGATTCAGTAGCGTAAGAATAAGCTCTGGTCCTTCAAAGGCGAAGGTCAATCGATCGTACTGCAACATACTGCAATGTCCCGGCCTTGCTGTGTATTCATTTCGCAAAAAGCCGTACACTTCAATTTGACATGGCGGTGTAGTCGACTCTGCAATAAAACTCAGCTGAATAAAGTTATTCGGATGGATCTTTAGCTTTGTGGCCCCATCCTTTTCCTCCCAGCTACCCTGGGGCAGCAGGAAGTACGATGGTATGGGCTCCTCAGCTTCCAGATCTCTTTGCCTGCCGGCAGATAGCAAAAAAAGCGTAAGGAAGAGCGCAAAGAAAAGAGGAAAAATAAAGAACGGTCGTGGCATCATCGACGGAGATCCAGAAGAATTCCGCGCACTTCTTCCAGAGCTCGCAAAATTCCAAAGGCAGCATTCTGCTTAGAATGGATAAGGCCTGCCATAAGGCCAATCTTTTCGTCCAGTATTCGAACGTAACGCAATTCTACCTTTTCCCCGGTGCCTTTTCCTTTGCGGGCCACAGTTTCTACCCGAGTGTTCAGTTTCAGAGTGCCACTGAGGATCTTTCGCACAAGATCCTTGTATTGTAGCAGGTTTTCCTGCGATGGATGATTCAGAAGGCGCTGCTCGCTTTCCGGTAGCTCCGCCCAGAGCCGGTTGAGCTCCGCAGAGTCATTGGTATCTGCAGGCAGAACCTCATTCAGAATATCCACAAAGGATTTGCGATCCGATTCGTTGGCCGACCCAGAAGACGACGCGGATCCGGCCCGCGAGCTGCCTTTTCGGCTACCGGTACGTTTCAGATCATCTCCGTAGTTGGTTCGAACCTGCATGGTATTATCCTCGGCCTGATGTAGAAAATATTCAGTGAGGGTGCATAAGTACAGAAAAAAAGCGGCCCCGGAGGGCCGCTTTTTGCATTAAAGATTACGGTAGTAATCTTATTGCTGAGGTACGATTTTGAAAGTTACTCGGCGGTTTTCAGGATCGTCAGAATCCGCACCAACCAGAGGCTCGTCATTTGCAACACCTTTGTAAGTCAGCTTGTCTTTAGGAAAACCAGCTTTGATCAGCGCATCGTAAACGCCTTTCGCTCGCTGAGTGGAATACCACACGTTTCCTTTTCTGTAGCCAACTTGGTCGCGAGGTCCGATAGAGCAGGTGTGGCCTGTTACTTGCAGTACGTAGCCGTCACCAACTTTGTTCAGAGCCTCTTCGAGGGGCTGCTTCAGCTTGTCTTCGATGTACTTCTGGTCTTTGAGAGGGAAAGCAACCTCTTTGTAGCCATATCCGTCTTGGTCAGGTGAATAGCCGTATTGGGCCAATCCCTTATTAACGATATCCAGCGGGCTTCCCAGGTCACGCGTAGTGCTGGTAGTCTGAGAAGAACCACAAGCTGCCAGGCTTACAACAAACAGAGACATGGAAGCAAGCTTGAGCACAGTTTTCATTTGTTTGCTCATGGCAATACTCCTAATTTTTTGACGAAAGATGGGGGCATCCACGCTGGTTGTAAACTACAATTTTTTCCCCCTACCGAATACATGAAGCAAGATTTATACCAATTTGTTGTAGAAGCCTCAATGGAAGGTCTTCGCCTGGATCAATTTCTCACCGAATCCTTCAAGGATCGCTTTAGCCGGAGCGAATTGCAGAAATGGATAAAGGATGGTCTGGTTAAGATAGACGGAAAAGAAGTCAAAGAGCGATCGCGGAAGATGAACCCGGGAGAAACAGTGGAGGCCACTGCCCGAATTGCCCCTGCCATGGATCTTACTCCGGCGGAAATGGAGCTGGAAGTCATCTACGAGGACAGGAGTCTTGCAGTGCTGCGAAAACCGGCCGGGCTGGCCGTTCATCCCGGCCCGGGGGATACTTCCATGACCCTTCTGAACGGACTACTGCAACGCTGGCCCCATCTGCAGGGCCGCGGTAGCCGACCGGGAATTGTTCATCGTTTGGATAAGCCCACCGAAGGTTTGCTCATTGTGGCTCTGGACAGCGAAGTCCAATGGAAGCTTTCCCGAATGTTTCAACGGCGCGAAATTCGCAAAGAGTATCTTGCCTATTTGCTCAATACTCCCGGAGAATTGGAGGGAAAACTGGAATTTCCATTGATGCGCGATCGAAATGATCGGCGAAAAAGGAGCGTACACTCCGCAGGTCGATCGGCCACAACTCTGTACCGGGTAACCGATGTAATGAAGACACGAAAAGGCCGCAAGCTATGCCGCGTGGAAATCGACCTGATTACAGGACGAACCCATCAAATTCGTGCTCATTTCGCCCACATTGGTTGCCCGGTGGTGGGGGATGATCTTTATTCCAGAAGCGCAAAGGAGTTCGGAAAATTTGGCCTGCTACTGCTTGCGCAGAAGTTGCAGTTTACCCATCCTCTGAGCGGTAAGAGCCTTTCCTTCGAACTTCCGGAGCCCCATCGATTCCTGGAATTCCACCGAAAAGCCGTATTCTATTAGGCTTTCGCGATCGGGCTCTCCCTGCTGGTTGGTGGCCCTCAATCTACGGTTCGTCCAAACTCTACCGATTCCTGGCGCCGGCCCCGGGCGAGGGTCCCGTTAAATCAACAGATTTCCGGCAGTCCACTTCTCCGCGCTTGCCGATAGGGCTACGTTGCCCTTTTTTTTCCAGGTCCGATGGAAATCCCTTCGGCCTGGACGACAGCGGCTGTGGACGCATCTTTTAGAAGGGAAATCAGATTAGTTGCCGCCTGGATACGGCGGTCAGGGAGATAGAATGTCATTCGAACCGGCCATACCTCAGAAGAAACCTTACGTGCTGGATGCGCAGGAAGGCGAAAAGAAAGCCTGGTGTAGTTGCGGGCTCTCCGAAAATCAGCCTTTCTGCGATGGCTCCCATTCCAGGCAGGGCACCGGCATGAAACCCAGCCTCGTTGTATGCGAAAAGTCGGGTAAGATCGCCTGGTGCGGCTGCAAGCGCACCTCCAACCCCCCGTACTGTGACGGAACGCATAATTCTCTTTGAGTTCTGAACGTCTGCGTTGCCAGGAGAGCACAGTGTATCGAAAAAGTCACAGGTTTCCGGTCTTCTCCACGGCCCCTGTCAGCCTGTAAACCCGGCCCCGGAGGAAAAAAGTGGCTGCGACTCAATCTCAGTGCCTTTGAAACCGGGCTTTGAATCCAGAATTCGAGCCTCTACGACCAGAGCGGAAAAAATGTCTGTTTTTCCGCTCTGGGATCGGCCAAAAGCACATCTGGTACACATCTTGCTTTTATAGTGCCAAGAGGAGATACACATGATGACGGCTCCGAAGACATTACCCATAGATAGAATAGGTAGAGAGAATCGTGCCACTGTGGACCGAGAGGTTCTGATCGAAGGCACAGGAATTCATACCGGCGAAAAAGGCCGCATAACGCTGAAGCCTGCAGAGGCCGGCACAGGCCTGATTTTCAAGGGAACAGGCAGCCGCATCGGCGATATCCCGGTTAGTCCCTTTTATGCCATGGACGGAGTCCAGGCCGTGACCCTGGGCAACCGGCACTGGCAAATCAAAACCGTCGAGCATCTGCTCTGCGCCATGGCCGCCGCTGGCATTTCGGACTGTATCATGGAAACCACAATGGGTGAAGTGCCCATTCTGGACGGATCCTCCCTCCCTTTCTACGAGAAGATCATCGAAGGAGGAGTTCGGGACCTGGGAGAACCCATGGAAGCGCTACAACTCTCCAATCCTGTCTGGGTCATCGAAAATGACCGCTATGTAGTAGCCCTTCCCTCCGACCATTTCAAAGTCACCTATACCATAGATTATCCCCATCCAATGCTTCGAGGCCAGACCATGACTCTTGGCCTCAACGCCGAAAACCTCATAGAAGATGTCCTGCCGGCCCGAACCTTCGGTTTCTTGCGGGACGTCGAAGAACTCCGAAAACGTGGCCTGATTCAGGGCGGCTCCCTGGACAATGCGGTGGTTCTCACCGAAGATGGCTATCTGAACGATGACCTGCGATTCGAAGATGAATGCCTGAGGCATAAAATCCTGGATCTGGTGGGAGATCTGTATCTTCTGGGCCGTCCTCTGAAGGCGCATATTGTGGCCTTCCGTGCAGGACATAGCCTGGACATTTCCCTGGGTAAGAAAATCCAGACCAGAATTGCCATGGATGAGCTGGCTACGCGCAAAGACCGTATTGAGCAAGCTCGTCAGGCAGCCGTGCGCACCGGGGTCTGAATAACTCGAGCGCCGGGCTCCTGCAAGTTCGGCCTGCGCCGGGCACTCCGCACTGCTTCCCTGCGGCCATTGGCTCCAGGACATATCAGTACTTATTGGTAGACATTTTGTATTGACACATCCTTGAAAAGCCGACAATAGAAGCAGCGTCCTTTTGCTGGCCAACCAACAGCCATGCTTTAGATATAGACTTTCGGGGATGCAGGGAGAGCGATCGTGTCAACCGGTGAGTTTCTATTCGATTGGAATATCTACTTCAACTTCTTTAGCTTCGGTGTTCACCGGTTTCCTGTCGGCCTTCCTGCTCACTCTTCCGAATAAATCCCGCAGCACGCTCCACCTTGGCCTCACCTTTCTTTTCTTTGCTCTCTTCAGTTCAGGTTATCTTGTAGCGGCCCTGTACTACGATCCGCTGGCGGCATGGCACAGGTACTTTACGCTGGGTTGGATCGGGCCGGCCTTCATCCACCTGGCTCAATTTGTCAGAAAGTTCCCGGAAGACCATCATCCCAAAGTGACGCGGATTATGGGAATGGTTCAATGGGCGGGATGGATTGGCCTGATGTGCTATTTCGTTTACGTCACGCAGCAATCCGACTTCAAGTACCACTTCACTGCCCATTACTGGGATTTCGATGCCGAATTTGCGAGCAAGATCGGCTCCTATTTCATTTTTCTCTATCTGGCCATGTTCCTGGGCATTGCCGTACTGCGAATTGTCAGGGTACCCGGACGTAAACCGAAGCTCGCCATCGGGGCAATTCTGGTCTCGGTGCTTGCAGGAGCTCTGATTCCGGCTTCTTTGAACACCCTTAGCCGGGACGGTGTGGTAGACCGGGGGATCTTCCTCATATCCCTCGTGTTCTTGATGGTGATGGCCTTCTTCCTCATTGTAATCATCTACATCAACACAACAAAAGATCGCACAACCTTCATGGCGAAGATTGTGGGTATTACGCTTGTGACCTTTTTGCTGGTTCTTCAGGGCCTCAGTTACTTCTTCGTAGAAGATAAAGAATATCAGTATAATGAATTGAGGTTGGAATACGCCAATCGCGCTCTTGAAGGAGGCGCGATAAATGAAAGCATCCAGTACATCGCTCGAATTCCGATGCAGGGAAGCGAAAACACAGACGCCGAAGACGTAAAGGCCAACGGTAACATCGATCTCTATTACACTGCCGACGACTACTTCAATACACCGCCAGAAAAGAGAATCGATTTTGAACTGGCCAAAGCAGACTTCCTCAACACGGCCCTGTACCAGGAAATTATTGAAATGCCCGATTCTGGATTCGAACAGAGTCTTTCCCGGGAACTCGGCCTCATGCCTTCAGTTTTTGATGGTTATCGCGACTCCATTAATTCCTTCCTTGGAAACTACGATGGGCCGGCGACCGAGAAAAAGAAGAGGCTCCTCAACCATATTAATAACCTCAATCAGCTGGCTTTCGTGAACTCCAACCGAATCAGCTATATTCACAGAGACAATTTTCGGGAGGAGCTGACTAAATATCTGGAGAAGACCGATGCCCAATTTGCTCCTTTCCGCGAGCGAATCGGCCGGTTTCTCGAGGAAAACAAGCAATTGCAGGGCGATGAGCTGAAGGATCGGGTCCGCGTATTCTTGAGTCCGTTCAAGCCGGAAGAAACGCGACATTACCGACAAAGTCGCGACGGCCAGGAACATTTTGTAGCCTTCATCATCTATGATGAAAACAATCACGTCGCCTATGAGGCAGGCTTCTCATACACCGCTTACCGCATCTTCATGCACCCGTCCTCATATAAGCAGAGCATCATTCTCCTGGGGCTCCTGGTTGTGGTGCTGGGCCTTTTTCCTCTCTTCTTCCGGGGAAGCCTGGTCACTCCTTTGAACAATCTCCTGGACGGGGTCCGCAACGTGAACAGTGGGGATCTGGATGTTAAAGTGCCCATCCATGTTCAGGATGAAATTGGCTTTCTGGCGGGCTCTTTCAATAACATGGTGGCCTCCATTCGCGAAGCCAGGGACAAACTCCAGGATTATGCGAACAACCTGGAAGACAAGGTTAAGGAACGAACTGCAGAATTAAATCAGACCCTGGAGCAGGTTCAAAAACTCAAGTCTCAGCAGGATGGGGATTACTTCCTTACTTCGTTGCTGGCCAAACCTCTGAACTTCAACGCCAACAAATCGGATTCTCTGAAAACAAGCTTCCTTCTGGAACAGAAGAAGAAGTTTGAATTCCGCAACAAATCCGCAGACCTGGGCGGGGACATCTGCGTTACTGGGAATCTACGACTGGGCAGCCAGGAGCACTTCCGCCGCTACGTGGTGGCCGTAAACGGCGATGCCATGGGTAAGTCCATGCAGGGCGCCGGAGGGGCCATTGTTATGGGCGTTGTCGTGAATTCCATTATGGCGCGTTCGGCCCGCCATGATCGAATCCTGGATTATACTCCGGAGCAATGGCTCACCGAATTCTACGAAGAACTACAAGGGGTATTTTTGGCCTTCAATGGTTCCATGGCCATTTCGGCTGTAGTAAGCGTCATTGACGAAGACTCCGGCGAGATGTGGTACTTCAATGCGGAGCATCCGTACACAATCCTTTACCGCAACGGCAAGGCCAGCTTCATCGAAGAGGAACTGTTGCTGCGCAAGATTGGTCTGGAATCCGACATTCCTTTTGCGGTGCAGCGCTTTCAGCTGGAACCAGGGGATGTGATCATCATGGGCTCGGACGGTCGGGACGACATCGATCTATCCGGCGGCGCAGAGATTCGCAGCATAAACGAAGACGAGTACCTGATTCTTCGCACGGTAGAAACCGCGGATGCCAACCTTGAAAGGATCAAAGCGGAAGTAATGAAATTCGGCGATCTCACGGACGACCTTTCCTTGCTTCGAGTGGGCTTCCGGGAATCCAGCGTCACGCGTTCTTCGGGCTCCCTTCTGGAGGATCCGGAAAAACACATCATCGAAATCGATGCCTACGATACAGAACTGGCCGATACCGAGTTCGAACAACTGTTCCATCAGGGACGATCTCTGGCTCGAGAGGGCAATTCCGATGAGGCGCTAAAGCTGCTGAAGCAGGCCTATGATCTGAAGAAGGACGAACCGGCCCTGAACAAGATTCTGGCCGTCCTAACATTCAAAGGAAAGGAATACGAAACGGCCGTGGATGTGCTGCAGAAGTATCTGGAGCACGATCCCAACATCGAGGATTTCTGGCTTTATCTCAGCATCGCCCATAAGCGAACAGGCAACTATGACAAAGCTCTGGACGCGGCGGATAAAGTATTCGAAATTAATCCGGAACGGGTGCCAAACCTCATTCAGCTCAGCGATCTGCATGCAAAACTGGGTAATCATGGAAGGGCCCGGATCTTTGCCGAGAAAGCCCTGGAGCTAGAACCGGAAAACCGTCAGGCACAACAGATGATGGAAAGCCTTTCGGCTCGCTCCTGATGCTTTTGGAGCCGTCTTCTGTACGGTGCCGGCAATCCAGATACCAGGAAAGTCGGCCCGCGCATCGCGCAGGGCTCGGCCAATCGGGAGAATCGGAATCCATCTTCGCCGACGCGAATTTCCAGGAACCCGGTGCAATAGAGCGAGATCAGAACTGAGAAAGAAGGAGAACTCATGTCGATTCGACTGGATTCAGTAATACAGCGTATCAGAGGAATAGAGAGAGAGGTAGACGACCTTCAGCGGCTCAAAAACAAACTACCGCTGGAAAGACCCTACTCCGGTACGCTACAGGTTGCCTTCGATAAATCGATTAACGATCTGCTGAACGAAAAGCTGGGGCTGGAGCAACTGGAAATCGACGCTCCCTCAGAAGAGCTCATAAATGAAGTGCTCTCTGTGGACATGGCCACCGCTTCACGAATTCGCGTGGACCGTGAGAAGCCGGAAGCGGAGCTCACAGCAAAAGAGGAGAAGGTTCGCGAATTCCTGCGCAAGATCCCCAAGACGGAAATCCATCTGCACATGGAGGCTTGCATCAGTCGAGATACGCTAATGGGCGTTCTGGATCACAACAAAGAACAGTACGATCCAGAAGAGGTAGAAAAACTCTACAAATTCTCCAACCTCCAGGAATTCATTAAACTCTTCCTTTTCATCATCGATTCGATCAAGCAGCCGGATGACTTCGAGCTCATCTTTCACAACCTGCGAACCTACATGGAGCACAACAACGTAAGTTATGCCGAGGTTTTTTATGCGCCTTCCCGGCTTGTGCAAAACGGCCTGGATTTCAATGAGGTGGCTCAGACGCTGGACAAGTTATCCCGGGATTGCAGACTGGAAGGGGGACCGGACATTCGCTACCTGGTGGACGTATCCCGTACATTTGGAGCGGAAAATGCCAGCAAGAACCTGCAGCGGGTCTTAAAGGCAAAATGCAACAGTCACATTGGTATCGGTCTGGGCGGAGCAGAGCTTATGGGACCTGCCCGGGATTTCAAAGATGTTTTTGCGCAAGCCAGAGCCGAGGGTCTGTTTCGGGTGGCGCATGCAGGCGAAGACGATGGTCCCTGGTCCGTTCGCGATGCAGTGGAAATACTTAAAGCACAGAGGGTAGGCCACGGAACCAGCGTAATTCAGGACCCATCTTTGATGGAACTAATGAAAGAAAAGCAGATCCCAATAGAAATCTGTCTTACCTCCAATATTTTCACCGGGAAGTACGTGCGTCAGGAAAAGGATCATCCCGTGCGACGCTACTACGATGACGGTCTGGTCTGCACCGTCAATACAGACGATCCAGAAATCTTCAATGTAGATCTTTCCGAAGAGTTCTTCAAGTTCTACAAACATCTGAATTTCACCATTCCGGAAATTGTGGATCTGGTACGCCAGGGAGTGTATTCCACATTTCATGGAGAGCCTTCGAAGATCTGGAAAGGCATGGAAAAGGAAATTCAGAACCTGCGCCAGCAGTATCAGCTTTAGGATTTACTGCAGCGGAGGCAAAGCTCTGATCACATGGATCCATTCCGTTCCTCTGATTTTGCTACTGGCCGGCTTTACCTTGAATTGCCAGCTATCTGCCATTGCCAGTAGCGATCCAGATCTTGCATCCCTGAGCCATCGATTGACCAGGACCGGGATTACAGGTCCGGTTAGCGAAAATGAAGTGCAAATTCTAACTTCGGGAACACAGACCTTTTCCTCGCTAAATTATCATTTGCACGGCGCGCAAAGTAGCATCTATTTCGCCAGCTACATATTTCACTCGGATTTCACCGGCCAGGGAGTGGCCCGATTGCTGGCGCGAAAAGCCAGCGAAGGTCTGGACGTTCGTCTTTTTCTGGACGCCTGGGGTTCCCTTTACTTCACCGAAGAAATGGAAAAGGAGCTACGAGATGCTGGAGTAAAAATCGTCTACTTTCGCCCCTTTGAAATACTTCGCCCGTATCGCCACCTTTTGCGAAATCACCGACGCCTGATCATTATAGATGGTAAGCTGGCAATGACCGGAGGCCTGGCTATCCAGGACGCCTGGGCGGACATGTATCCAGAGAACGAAATTCAGGACATTCAACTCTGGTTGAAAGGGCCTCTGGTCCGCGAACTTTCAGCGCTCTTCATGGAGGACTGGTGCGCGGCAGCCGCCGAGCAATCGCTAGAAGGTCAGCCACAATATGTTCGTGGCTGCCAGAGAAATATGGACCGGGCGCCACTGACTGCTACAGAGCTTTCTTCCGAAACGGAGCTGTCCAGGCAAATGCAGCGCCCGGACCTGGAATCCGGAGAAACTTCTGACCCGGACATTCCAGAAACCACCCATGCATGTGATCCAGACAGAGCGCGATGCCGGGCAAGAACCGCCATTCTGGCCACCGGCCCCGGCCGTCGATCCAGAATCCATCGCTTCTATCTGGAAGCGATGGAAGGAGCTCGGATCCGAATCTGGCTTGTAACTCCGTACTTCATTCCCGATGGACCATTTATGCAATCCTTGAAACGGGCTCTGCACCGCGGATTGGATGTTAGATTGGTGATGGCCTCAAGCGAAACCATCGAAGAGTTTCCGGTGATCTATGTGCGCAATCCTTACGTTCAGGAATTTCTGGAAGCCGGAGGCCGA
Organism: Leptospiraceae bacterium; assembly: GCA_020440915.1. Classification (GTDB taxonomy): domain Bacteria; phylum Spirochaetota; class Leptospiria; order Leptospirales; family Leptonemataceae; genus UBA3465. Next base: position 13,393 of record JAGRNE010000015.1, read on the forward strand.
GTCTTTGTGTATCAGAAGAGCTTTTTGCATTCCAAAGCTGCCATCTTCGATGATTCTGTATCGGTCATCGGAACTTCCAATCTGGATCGAAGAAGTTTCGACTACAACCATGAAGTGGACATTGTTTCTTATGCTTCCGGAATCAACGCCTCACTTTCTGCTGTTTTTCTGCGATATATGAAGGATTCAAAGGAAATCACCCTGGAAGACCTGAAAAACCGGTCCGCCGGAACTCGCTGTCTGGAGCTTTTCTGGTGGCCACTAACGCCACAATTGTAATGCGCTAAAATCGATTCGCAACCAGGGATCCGGCCCTGAATGTTTTGCTTGCCAGCCGCTCCGGCAGGTGCATAGTACGACTACCGCTGGGTGTGGTCGCAAAGACGATCTGAGACTCTGTTGCGGATACGGCAATGGCCAGGTATTCGCTGCACAGGGGGGCCCTGGAACCTGACACGGCTAATACCGTCGTAGGGAAGCGAAATGAAAACCATCCTTCTAACACGACATACCTTTCCTGCGCGGTTGGCCAAATGGAGGCACAACCCATGCAAAAAGAGCAAAGACTGAATCCGGAGCATTCCGGGATTACGCTTGGTCCACTACCCGGATCAGAAAAGAGATATCTGGAAAAGCAACGGAACGACGGATTGCGACTTCGCATACCATACCGATCGGTGCAACTTTCTGACGGACAGCAATTTCCACTCTATGATTGCTCCGGTCCCTTTACAGAAAAAGGATTCGTTGACCTGAAAAGAGGCATCACCGTCCAGCGCGAAGAGTGGGTCCAGGTCCGCGAAGGGTTGCAGCCAGAGAATCGGCGAATCGCCGCGCCGGGCTCCTTTGTGCGAAACACCCGAAAGTCTACCGGCCCATGCACACAGATGTACTACGCAAAAAAGGGCGAACTTACTCCTGAAATGGAGTTTGTGGCGCTACGCGAAAATCTGAAGCCGGACTTCGTCCTCGACGAAGTGGCGCGAGGAAGGGCCATTATTCCGGCCAACATAAATCATGTAGAATTGGAACCCATGGCCATTGGCAGGAATTTTCTGGTGAAGATCAATGCGAACATAGGAAACTCTGCCGTTCGAAGTTCCATCGAGGACGAAGTAGAAAAGATGGTCTGGGCCACTCGATGGGGCGCCGATACGATCATGGATCTTAGCACCGGCAAAGATATCCATGAAACCCGCGAATGGATTATCCGCAACTCCCCGGTGCCTGTGGGAACGGTTCCCATCTACCAGGCTCTGGAAAAGGTGAACGGAAAGCCCGAAGAGCTCACCTGGGAATTATTCAGGGACACACTCATCGAACAGGCGCAGCAGGGAGTGGATTACTTCACAATACATGCAGGAGTTCTTTTGCGATTTGTTCCGACGACTGCGAATCGACTTACAGGAATCGTAAGCCGGGGCGGTTCCATCATGGCCAAGTGGATGCTGGCTCATCATCAGGAAAGCTTCCTCTATACACGATGGGATGAAATCTGCGAAATCATGGCAGCCTATGATGTTTCTTTTTCTATAGGCGACGGATTGCGACCAGGCTCAATTGCGGATGCCAACGATGAGGCACAGTTTGCAGAACTAAAGGTGCAGGGGGAGCTTACGACCAGGGCCTGGGACTTCCATGTACAGGTAATGAACGAAGGTCCGGGTCACGTTCCCATGCACAGAATCAAGGAGAACATGGATAAGCAGCTCGAATGGTGCCACGAAGCTCCTTTTTATACACTGGGCCCTCTAACTACAGATATCGCTCCAGGCTATGATCACATCACATCTGCCATTGGCGCCGCCATGATTGGCTGGTATGGCACAGCAATGCTGTGTTATGTAACTCCCAAAGAGCATCTCGGGCTGCCGGATCGCGAAGACGTGCGTCAGGGAGTCGTAACCTATAAGATTGCTGCTCACGCAGCAGATCTGGCAAAGGGGCATCCAGGCGCGCAATTGCGGGACGATGCGCTGTCCAGGGCCCGGTTCGAATTTCGCTGGAAAGATCAGTACAATCTTTCTCTGGACCCGGAAAGGGCGCGCTCCTTCCACGATGAAACCCTGCCCGGCGAAGGCGCAGATGTGGCCCATTTTTGCAGCATGTGCGGCCCCAAATTCTGCTCCATGGAGATTACCCATCAAATCCGCTCCATGGCAGACTCCACCGCAGCCCCGGAAGAGGCCATGCAGCAAAAGGCAAAAGAGTTTCGCGAAATGGGCGGCGAAATCTACGTCCGCGCCGATTCGAGTTCCCAACACTAATCTTTGCCGGCAGCTGCAGAAGGCGGACAGAGATGCGCCAGATCTTCGGTAGATTCAGGAAGATCGCTGAAGGATGTCAAAGACAGCCAGAGAGTACCGATGGGTCCCCATTCCGGGACCCATCAGCGCAAGGATGGCAATTACCGGCGACTCAGGGATTAATCAGATAAAATGTGCTTTCGGAGGGAAATTCAGCGGTAGGGGTTTTCTTCAACAAATCCTGGTACGATCGGGAAGCATCGCCTTCTTCGCACCAGGCCCGCGCCACCGTATGATAGTGCAACACATAGGGCTTTGCGAAGAATACCCGTAGCACCGTCCGCAAAACGACGGAAATATTTCCCAGCACATAGTAGCCGCCAGTGTAATATTTGCGACTCTCTAGAACTGCGCATCGATTCATGCGATACAGAGTTTCCTCCGGAATCTGGTAGCCGGAAAAAGAATTCTGGCTGACCTTGATGTTCTCCACCTGCCGGGCCACTCCAAAATCCAGAAGCTTGCCGCCTTTGATCACCTTTGCATGAATCAAAGAATGATAGGGACTGTCTTCGGTGCCAAAAAAACCGCCCACGAAGAAACCGTTGCCCTGATTGTAGGAGCGAATGAGATGAAATCGCTTTGCGAAGTTGTGCACCGGACGATTGCCGTGCAGATATTCCATTCCGCCCACGCCTTTGAGATCTACCCATTGATCGTCCAGAATCATGTGTCCGGTGGCGCTGGAACTGATGACCGGCACATCAAAACGAATAAAACCTCCTTCCGAAAGATTGATCTTTCCGTCGGAAAGACCCAGGCCTGGTCCGTACGGACTTAAAGCTAGCTTGATCACCGGAGTACTTTTATCTCCTTGATCGATCTCGATGAAGTACTTTCCGTTTTCGTACCGTAGCCAGTTCATGTAGGACTTATGGCCAAAAACTCCCTTTTGCGCCTCCAGACTCTGGTAATCGTATTCTTTAGTCCAGACACGAACGTTGCCGTCCTTGACCACAAGAATGGACACCCCATTGTTCAGGCTCTTTGGACCCAGATTGCTGATCACAAAGGTAATGTAGATTAGCATTCCGTTTCCTCGGAAGTTCACATTCCAGGCCTGCATGTACCCTTCTTCGTCGGTGGGTTGAAAGACCATTTCGGCAGGTCCGACCCGCATCACGGGAGCCGATCTCATGGATTGGGCCGGGATAAGGATAGAGAAAAAGAAAAATGCTACGCAAAGAATTCTGCCCCGGTAGAAATGCATGATGGTTTCTAGCCGATCACCGTAATCGGGGCAAGTAGAAAAACCCGGCCACAGTTCCCGCCGCTTTCCGATCAGGACAGAAAGGAATCCTTTGTTGTCTTGACCGATGCAGCGTCAGGATAATCTTCCCGGTGGGCGGCGGATTTCGGTATCAGTAATAGGCGGGATCGCAGGGATACTGGCGCACAACAATGCAGTTGGAAGGATAGTCAAAAAGCATATAGCGAGTTTCAGCATCCTCAAGACAGCCGGACCAGGGCCCTTTGGCGCCCAGATCCAGTCTTCGGATCCATTCGAACTGGGTGTTGGGATCGTCCTCGGTGATGCTGAGCCATTTTGAGTCCGCCTGTAGCACCGCCGCTTTTTTGCATTCCTGGAGTCTTTCGTCGAAATTCACAAATTCCCTTCTTGACTCTCCGTCGTACTGACGGGTCATAATGGAAGGAGGCAGGCTGGCGCGCCCAACAATCTGGACGGAAAAGCCGTCAAAGTAGTAGTCGTTGCTGTAATACTGCTCGGGCACATCTGGCATACCCAGACAGTGCATGAGAAAGATCGCCATTAGACCGATATATTTTGTGGAACCCATGAATTCTCTCAGAACGCTAATTCCTATGTCCATTTCAAACAGGGTACGTATGCCTTCCATTCCTTTTAGACTCCGGAATGCCACCATGACGCTCTGCCTGCTCTCCTTTTTGGGGCTTGCAGGATCTTTGCAGGCCCGGGATTTCGAGGTCTCTATTTTACCTTTTCGGGTCAGCGGATCGGTGCCCGAGCAATATTTTTCCCGCAAGGCCCTGCCTGTAGAGCTACAGCGAGCCACTGCTTTTCTGTTCGAGCTGCATAAGAATTATCCGGTGGATTCAATAGAAAGACTGAATCGATCGCTGCCGGTGGAAACCCTGGTGTCCGGGGCGCTGCCCGGACAGGATTACTGCAATTATACAAGAGGAGCTTATTTGCTCAAAGGCGAGGCTGTGTTTTCCGGAACCAGGGGGATAACCATTACCATGGAATTGCAGTCCTGCAATACCGGCCGCACGGTGCAGAAGGCCACGGGTTCAGGATCGCTGAACGATCTACAAACCTTATTGGTCGAATCCATTCAGAGGAGCACTCCTGGTTTTCGCTCCAGCGACCTGCCTGCCTGGTCTGGCAGTTCTGTGGAATGGATTCTTGTTATGGATCAATCCGGCTCCATGTCCGGCGAAAAACTCGCTCTGGCCAGGGCCCTGAAGTCTCTGGATGCCTCTGGCCTGGTTGGCCGCATGGGCCTACTACTGGTTGGCGAAAACGGAAATCGACTGGTGGAACCTGGCTCGGCAGGCGAGGCGATTTCTATCCTGGAAGGTAGCGGAACCGGCGGCGAAGTCAGTCTTTCCGACGTGGCCAGAGCTCTTCAGACTTTGCAGCGATTGCCTCCAGCAGAGCGAAAAGTACTGATTGTTACCGATGCAGGATCGGGTTCCACAGCTGAATTTGAAGGAGCACTACGAAGCTTGCTGGCTCGCGGTTCGCATCCGGTTCTTATTCCCACATCTGGAATGCCGGCTACCGGTCGAACGCTCTATGCCCGATTGAATCGTTCTCTTAAACTACAGGATCCGGAAATTATCTATGGAAGACGAGCCGGATTTATTGAGGGCTTCTCGCTCTTTTTTGTTCAGAAGGGCGATCGCTTCTATGTTTCCAGGAAGGATGTTTCGCGCTTCATTGAGGCCGGCAATCTGCCCGCCGACCAGGTCAGTCCGGTGGCCACCGTTAATCTCAGGGACGATTCGCTAACACTGAGCTCAGTAATCCAGAGTTTCGCAAAGAAGGAGAATCTCAAATTACTGGGAACAGGACCGCTGATCAGCAGTTTGGAGAATTCCCTTGCTTCTATGGCCCGTGGCAACGGGCAATCCGGCCATCGAGTTCTACTGAAAAACCAGGGCACCGCATTCTGGATCAACTGCAATAGTAGCACTGCTACGAATCTGCGAAAATATCGCGGAGGTCAGAAAATCTACGTGGGTCTGATGCTGAAAAAAGGTCCCCTGGGACCGGAGAACCATCCGGAAATGGTACTAATTCGAAGTGCCGCAGACGTTCCTTCTTTGTTCATTCAAAGGTACGATGATCTTTCCTCCGAGAAACTCTTGAAAAAGCAGGATATATGGTTTTTCCTGGTGGAGGTAGTGGACATTCGCTAATATGACAGATACAGAAAGCAAAAACGAATCCGCTCTAACACGTCTTTCCGGCGAAATACCCTCCTTTCAAATGCCTGCGCTGGCCGCAGGAATAGTACATGAAATCAAGAATCCACTGGCAGCCATCCATCTGCATCTTCAAATGCTGGAGGCCTCCCTTGAGGAAGTGAGCGATGAAGGCGTACAGAGTAAGCTTAGAGGCAGGGTTGATGTAATCAAAAAGGAAGTGCTTTCTCTCAACGAAGTGCTCCAGGACTTTATTCATTTGATTCGTTCCGAGCGCACCGTCAAAACATCCAGCGAAGATCTTAACAACATACTGTCCGCCGTCATTCGCCTGATGGAACCTCAGGCAAGAAAAGCTGGTATTGGCATCGAATTTCACCAGGGCCATCTAAAGAGCGGAGCGGAAATACATTCTGGCTTCATAAAGCAGATGGTTATCAACCTGATATTGAATGCCATCCAGGCCTTGCAGAATTCGGAACGCTCCCCCGGAGAACGGGAAATCCACGTGAGCACCGGGATAGAAGAGCAGCATAACTTCATTCGAGTGGAAGACAATGGCCCGGGCATATCTGCGGAAAACCAGGATAGAATCTTCGAGCCATTCTTCACAACAAAAGATGACGGCAGCGGACTTGGTCTGGCGCTGGTTAAGAAGATGATTACGGAAATGGGCGGGCGAATCGACGTTTCATCCTCCAACAGCGGAACGGCCTTCACAGTTTACTTCGGAGGTACGCAAGCCCTCCAGGACAGCGGAGAACGCGACCAATGATTCGCATTCTTCTGGTGGAAGACGATCCTTCCCAGCGGTCGGCCCTGGAGGAGTATCTGTCCTCTCTGTCTGACGATATGCAGGTCCTGCCGGCTGCCAGCGGCGCGGAAGCGCGCAAAGCTCTCCAGGAGCAGGAATTCTCCCTGATTGTGAGCGATCTGTATTTGCCGGACGATACAGGACTCGATCTTCTCAAGGAAGTGCGAAAGACCACCGATGTTGCCTTTCTGATTCTCACCGGACAGCCTACCATCGAAACCGCTGTAGAGGCCATCAAAGCCGGCGCCAGCGATTTTCTGACCAAGCCAGTGGACCTTACCTTGCTCAAGAAGAAAGTGGAATCTCTTCTTGAAACGGTAAATCTCAAAGAGGAGAATCGACGGCTGCGGGCGCGCCTGGCCGATACCTTCTCCACCTCCAGCATCATCGGCAACGCACCGGCTTTGAAGCAGGTTCTGGAAAGAGTGAGCCAGGTGGCGCCCACCGACGTTACGGTATTGCTGGAAGGCGAAAGCGGAACCGGAAAGGAAAAGATGGCCAATCTGATTCATGAAAACTCCCGACGAAGCGATCGGTCTTTTGTAAAGGTAAACTGTGGCGCCCTGACAAAGTCTATCCTGGAGTCCGAGCTATTCGGAGTCGTAAGGGGGGCCTTTACGGGTGCGGATCGTGATCGGGCCGGTCTATTCGAAGCCGCTCAGGGCGGAACCATATTCCTGGACGAAATCGGCGAAATGGATCTGGAAAGCCAGGTCCGACTGTTACGGGTTATAGAAGAAAGAGAGGTAATGCGAGTGGGCTCCACCCGCGCCGTTCCCATCGATGTTCGCATAATTGCGGCAACCAATCGGGATCTTCTGGACCAGGTGGATACTGGAGAATTCCGGGAAGATCTCTATTACAGACTTGCAGTAATTCGGCTGGAGCTGCCACCTTTGCGAGATCGCAAGGAAGACATTCCCCTCCTCTTCAATTACTTCGTAACGGACTTTAATGAGCGCTATTTGAAATCCGTAACCCGGCTTTCGCCGGAACTACTGCAGTTTTTCCAGAACTATGACTGGCCCGGAAACATTCGACAGTTTCGCAACGTCCTGGAAGGCATGGTGGTTATGGCCACCGAAGATACCCTGGAGCTCAAAGATTTACCGGATAACATTAGCCGCACTCCCAGGCGAAAAGATGTTGGCGATGAAATCAGACCTGGCATCGCCATGGAAGAATACGAAAAAGCCATCATCCGGAAGAACCTTGCGCACTTTGGCGGCAATCGGGAGCAGACCGCAAAGGCCCTGGGGATTTCCGAACGAACTCTGTATCGCAAAATCAAAGAATATTCGCTGTAACCTACCATGCTGCAACGTCAGAAAGGTATTATTCTGCGAAGTGCGCGGACCGGAGAAGCGGACCGAATCCTGACTCTGCTGCTGGAAGACAATAGATCATTACCACTGCGATACCATGGAATTCGTGCCAGCCAGAAAAGAAGTCAGCTAGCTATACAGCCGGGAAACCTGGTCGAAGTGGTGTACTATGAGAAGTCGGAGGCGCCGGTGCTCTCGATCAAGGAGCTTTCCCTGCTCCAGGAATTCCAGATCCCGCCCACCTACGATAATCTTCAGAAACTTGCTGCTATCCTTGCGCTTGTGCAGGCCTCTGCCCACGGCGATGCACCGGGATTGTTTTCCCTCTGTACCGGAGCCCTGGAAGCCCTTCAGGAGCAAGTCAATCCTACCGGTCCCGGGCAAACGGCGCATCCGAACAATAATGCCAGCGTCAGGCCGCCAAGCGGCGCCTCGCCTCCGACAAATGCCGCGACGGGCGCCGCCCCGTCCGGAAACAACGTCCGCCATCCATCCGAAACACACACGGTCTTTCTTGACCTCCTGGCCTTCTTGATCGTACGAATCTACAAGATCCAGGGTCTGCTGGCTTCGCCGGAGCGATGCAGCCGATGCGAAACGCCTCTCTGGAAAGAAAATTCCTGGCCTCCCGAGGATATGCAGCCCTCAAGCTGGATACTTCCCAACCTTGAATTCTTGTGCCCCCGTTGTTCCCTCTTGGAGAATCGGCGGGCCCAACTCGCAGATACCGGTCATGCCCTGTGGATCTACCTTGCTTTCGGACAGCGATTCCATCGTTTTCGGGATGCGCTGGGATCACTGAATGGCCTGAAATTCCCGGCTGCCTCCGGTGTCGAAGGTAGCGCCAGGCCAAATCATCCCAGTACGGTAGATGAATCCGGCCGACCAGACACGGGCGCAGGGCAGATTGATTCGCCGGAGATTCTTCAGCCCAATACAGCGGGCCTTCTGGTTCAATGCATCCAGGATTTCCTGGGAAACCTGAAGGAACTTCGTATCTATTCCGATTGAACCCAGGTTCTCCCTGACAATCCTGGCTCCATGAAGCTTTTGAAGGATCTGGTTACCGATCTTTTTTCCTCTGCATTGAGCGACATAGCCGGCCAGCAGCTAGAGGCCAGAATAGAATACGCAAGAGAGGAAAAGTTTGGAGACTATGCCTGCACATCGGCGCTGGATCAACGCATCCGGGAAGCCTGCAACATCAAGAATCCCCGGGAACTGGCGCAACAGGTGGTGGATAAACTGAAGAGCGCTCGCATTTCCCTGGAAGCGGATGTGCGAAAGCCCGGGAATACCATAGAGCTAAGCGGGCAGGATTGCTTTGCAGACGTGGATATTGCCGGCCCTGGCTTCATCAACGTAAGGCTTCAAGACGCTTTTCTAATGTTGATGCTTTCGCAGATTCTTCAGTCCGGTTCCGAATACGGCAAAAGCCAGAGCAAACAACAACGAAAGATTATCTTTGAATTCGTCTCTGCGAATCCCACCGGTCCCTTAAATGTAGTTTCGGCTCGAGCTGCTGCGCTGGGGGATAGTTGCTGCAATCTGTTGGAAGCCGCCGGCCACAAGGTTTATCGCGAGTACTACGTAAACGATTACGGCAATCAAGTATTCCTGCTCGGAATCAGCTGCGTTCTTCGATTGATGGAATTGAAAGGGGCAGTCCTGCAATTTTCGCAGAAAGGAAACGATGGTCCGGTGTATGCCAGCGAGCCCGGTCTGCGCTTCCCGGACCAGGGCTATCATGGCCAGTATCTGGTGGATGTGCTTCAGTCATTGCTGCAGCAGAATTCTAATCTGCAGCCGCCTGCAAACCTGCAGAAGGAATTGCTGGCTCGATCCGCCGAGCTATGCGGCGATTCCGTAAACCTCCTGCAGGAACTGGGAGGCCTGGACTACGCCGAAACTCTTGGCCGGGCAGTGACGGAATTTCTACGATCCAGCCATGAAAAAGACCTTCAAGAGTTTCGCGTTCAATTCGATAGATTCTATTCGGAAAGAAGTCTTCATGAATCCGGCGAAGTGCTTTCGGCGTTGGATTCCCTGGGCGGACACATCTTTGAGCAAGAAGGAAAGAAGCTCTTTCGCAGCACCGAGTTCGGCGACGACAAGGACCGTGTTGTTGTTCGAGACGATGGCCGGCCAACCTATCTGCTGGCGGACATCGCCTACCACAAGTCTAAAATCGATCGGGGACATGAAGAGATTATCGATATCTGGGGTCCGGATCATCACGGCTATATTGCTCGACTCAAAGGGGCCATGCAGGCTCTGGGATTTCCGGAGGATCGCTTCCGGGTTCTGATCGCACAGCAGGTAAACCTACTCTCCAACGGCGAACCAGTAGTAATGAGCAAGCGCACCGGCCAGTTTGTTACCCTGAGAGAACTCATAGAAGAAATCCCACTGGATGTGGTACGATACTTCTTCGTAATGCGCTCTTTTGAAAGTCATCTGGACTTTGATCTGGTTGAAGCCAGAGACACTTCTGACAAGAACCCGTATTACTACGTAGGCTATGCTCATGCCCGGGTAAGATCCATTTTCCGACGCTGCATCGAAGAAGGCATTATCGAAGATGAAGATTCGCTAATGAAAGAAGCCTGCGAACCGTCGGCGGCCGGCAAATCTCTGGCGGATAAGCTACCGCCCCTGCTGGCCGACAAACCCGGCGCCATTGCTTCCCAGGAAAGACGAAGACTGATCTGGCTTGCCAGCCGTTTTCCGGAAGAAGTACGGGATGCTGCGGAGGCCTATGAACCTCATCGGCTGATCCAGACTCTGTACCAGATCGCCCAGGCCCTTTCGCGCTTCTACGGCGTTCCGGAAAACAAAGTTCTGACTCGAGAAAAAAGCGAAGCCCGGTTGTTGCTCTGCATCCTTGAATCTGTTGCTCTCTGTTTACGAAATGGACTGGCTTTGCTGGGCATGCAGGCGCCGGAGCGCATGAGCCGGGAAGAGGTTGCAGAGACCTGAGCTCACGGTATCCCTGGCGCTCCCGAAATCATTCAATGTTCGAATCCATTTCAAAGGATATCCGGGGCGGCGACCCACTGTTTCCGCAGTAGCCTGTCGCTTACCTGCCTTGTCATTCGTGGTTTTTTTTCCTATCCTCAATAAAGCCCCGGCCGCAAGATCGGTGCAAGAATTCAGAAAAGGAGATCAGAATGGCAGGCCTATACGATTTAAGCGCAAAGACAATTTCGGGCGAGGACAAATCGCTCAATGATTATCAGGGGAAAGTCACTATGGTCGTAAATGTGGCCAGCAAATGCGGCCTCACTCCTCAATACAAAGGCCTGGAGGAGCTCTACCGAAAGTACAAAGACCAGGGCTTTCAGATCCTGGGTTTTCCCTGTAATCAGTTCATGGGGCAGGAGCCCGGCACCGAAGAGGAGATTCAGCAGTTCTGCTCCACCAAATATGACGTTAGCTTCGACCTTTTTTCGAAAGTCGATGTAAACGGAACCAACCGCCACCCGGTGTATCAATTCCTGGCCGGAGAAGGGGCGAAATTCCCCGGCGACATTTCCTGGAACTTTGAAAAATTCCTCATCGATGAAGATGGAAATGTTATCCAGCGTTTTTCCCCGCGGACTACTCCGGAGGATAAGAAGCTGGTGGAAACCGTAGAATCAGCTCTAAGCAATTAGTAGGATCCTGGCAGCGCTCAGCCCGTAAAATCAATCTCGCCGAGGATTCCAGGTAGGCCGGGAATGGTATGCATGACCGGGGCTCAGATATAGTGGAACTACTGGCCATCCGGGAATAATCTATCTGTAAAAATCCGCAGGTATACCAGGCTACAGGAACCGAAGGAGGGACGATTTCGCCGTCCAATTAGACATGTCAGAAAGGCGTCGCGAAAAGAGAATTCCGTCCATTCTTCCGATCAAAGTAAAAACGCAGCAAGGGACTCACAATTGTGTCAGTATGAATCTCTCCCGCGCCGGCATTGGCTTTCTGAGCGAAAAAATGCTCAACCCCGGGCCCGTTAGCCTGGAGATCGCGCAAACGCCGGTTAAGGGAAGAATCCTCTACCGCAAAGGCCATGGAAAGGGCGCCATCATGTCCGCAGAAAACGTGTATCAGTACGGAGTGCAACTGGCAAGTACAGTAACTCAGGAAGAATTGGATCGATGGGTATTTGTTTCACGAATGCCTTCCCGTGGAATGAGCTAGAATGATTGCAGGTCCGAGAGAGCACAGAGCCAGGGGATTCTGGTCCAGCATCTCCGGGGAGAAAGATTACAGACCGGAGGTTTCCCCGCCCGCCAGGCTATGTTAAGGAATTCTGCAGTTTACGTCGCAGCCCAGATAGCTCCTGCGCTGAAGGCCAGGTTCAGTTAGTATTCCCGGTCCGCGGGTTTGTACCGGTTTGTTGTACAATCCCGTCCACGGCATCCATTCGGATTCGCGGCAAGTAGATCCCTGCATCTAGATTCTGTAAATAGTTGACCATCCACTCTCGCACATGGCAACGAAGATCCCAGAGCCGGGCTGAATCGACGCTACTTACCAGGGCCCGTAACTTGATGGTATGCTCTGTGGCTTCGGTGACCTGCAGGCCCACAGCCTTACCGTCCCAATCTTTACAGGTTTTTACGAATTCGCCCAGAGCTTGGCGCACACTTTCTACCGGCACAGCGTAGTCTGCGCACAGCTCCACAGTTCCCAGAAGATCCGATGAGCTTCGCGTCCAGTTCTGGAATGTAGAATGCAGAATATTGCCCACCGGCAGAATGAGCCTTCGCAAATCCCAGGTTCGCACTACTACGAAAGTCAACTGAATCTCTTCCACAGTGCCGTACTCCCCTTCAACAATGACCACATCGCCCAGGCGAATGGGCTGGGTGATAGCAATCTGCAAACCGGCCACCAGGCTCTGGATCGATTTCTGCGCCGCAAAGCCTATCATTATGCCTGCAATACCTGCAGATGCAAGCAGAGAGACTCCCACTTTGCGCACAACATCAAACTGCATAAGGATCAGTGCAGCGCAGAACACAATTATGAAGATACCGCCGATACGACGAAAGACAGCCACTCGCGTGCGAATGCCGCGGCTACGGTGAACATCTTCTCTGGATGCTGCCAGCAAGGCCAGAGTCGAAAGGAAACCCACCAGTCTCTGAGCTGCCCAGCCAAGCCCGATAATCAACGTAATGAGCAGCAGCCGATCCACCATGTTCTGCACCGTAGGATGCAGAATCAGTAGTCGGAAAGAAACGAACTGAAAAAGGATGAATAGAAAAAACCGGAACGGACCTTTCATCTGATCCAGAAGCTGATCGTCCCATGGGATTTCGGTGCGAGAGGATACCTTGCGCAGCCCCCGCACAATGGCGCCTCCTACGAGCAAAGCCAGTCCCAGGGCCACGGCTATGGCCAGAGGCACACCTATCCATTGCCAGAGCTCTACATCCAGAAACTGGATACTCTGCATCCAGTCAGGCACCCACGATCGAATCCAGTTATTGATTACTTTTTCGTTTTGCTGCGACAATTCTTCCTAGATCGTTGATGTTAGGTACGACTATGCGATCTGCAAAGAGTTCCACTTTCCCTTGCTTCACAAACTGACTGATAACGCGCTGTACTTCATTGGTATCCTGGCCGCACCAGTTCGCCACGTCATCCACCGAGATATGGAATACCATGTTATTTATTTTGCCGTAATTGGGATCCTTCTCCGCCAGCATCAGGAAAGTATCCGCCACCTTGGCCTGCAGGTCCTCAAGAAGCAGCACCTGAAGCCTTCGTTTCGCATCATAGATGCGCTTCGAAAAGATTACCAGTAAGCGATGCGCCAGCTGGGGGTTGCCGTTCATCAGAGTATCAAAGTTAGCTCGATTAAAATGCAGCGTCTTCACCGTGTCCATGGCGATGGCGCTGGCACTACGGGGTTCTTCTTCTAGAATAGCCATCTCACCGAAAATATCTCCGATGGAAAGCACATCCAGGGTTTTCTGGGTCTGGCCAAATGTCTTGGTAATCTTAACCTGGCCATCTTGAATGAAGTAAAAGTCATTTCCGGGTTCAAATTCGCAGAAAATGATTTCGCCTGGCTCAAAGGTCTTGCCAAACTTTTCAAAGAGCGATTCAGGAAGTAACATCATGACAGCGCTTCCAACCTCTTTTTCGCTTCATCCGTCATTTCGTCTGGAGGATTCATGGAGACTACTTTCTTGAAGAGCGATGCAGCTCGCTCTTTGTTGCCCGAGCTCTGGGCAATAACGCCGAGCTGGAATATCGAAGGCTTCACCGCCGGTCCGGTAGGATGCTGCTTAATATAGGTGCTGAAAGTCTGGGAAGCCTCGGCCACCTGCTTCAACTTGATCTGGGTTCGGCCCAGTTCGTAAAGACATCGAGCGACGGCCGTCGCCTCCGCTTCAGTGTGTGGACTGGAGATCTGTTGCGCCTGTTCGAATGTAGAGGCGGCTTCATGGAAATCGCCATTCTTAAAGTGCTCCAGGCCCTGCCTTAATAGCTCCGAACCGTCGGGGCCGTCGCTTTCGCCGAAGGAATCGTCATCGGGCATGGCAAAAGGATCGTCCACGGATTCTGCCGGCAACATACTCTGTGCCATGAAACTCGGATCCAACGGCTCCGGGCTGTGCCCCATCTGAGACTCCAGAGCCGGATAACCATGAGGATACATTTGTCCCTTTCGCGCCATTTGCAGCAGATCTTTGGCCCGCGAAACGAACTCTCCATCCGGATAATACCCCAGGTATCTTTCAAATGCGTACACTGCATGATCAGTGTTACCGGAGCGGTAGAATGATTCGGCCACGTTCATCAATTCGTAAGCGGGATCGCGAGTAGAATCGGCCTTTAGAATATTGCGAACCTGTCTGTGTATATCTCTCAATTGCTTGGAGAATACCCGCAGCATTTTCAGGATCAGTCGAGTGTTCTTAAGTATGAATTGCTCAAATTCGTTTAGCTTGAATACAACCAGGGTAGTCTTTCCGATAACCTGTGCGGTTTCCTCCCGGGGGTAACGTCCCATGCTGGACTTCACCGCGAAGAATTCGCCGACCTGAACCTCTTCCCGAATTTCTTCGCCGGAATCGATGGCGGTGCTAATGAGCACAACTCGACCGGACTGCAGGACGTAAACATCGTCCCCTTTGTCGCCCTGGAAATAGACGATGGAACCACCGGTGTAAGCTCTTGTAACAGGCATCTTAAAGTGTGAGTGGTAGGATTTCCGAAACCCTGTCCCGACCGGCCACGGCCGCTATTGAATCAATAAGGCCGGAAATACCCTCTACAATCAATTTTCGGGAACTGCCCACCTGAATTCGATCAAAATTCACATTACAATGTCGGAAGATGGGCTCCAGAGTCTCTTCTCCATAGACCGGTACACCTTCCCGAACAACCAGAAATACCTTTTCCGGCGTCAGATCCCGCAGAACGGTCTGGATATCCCGATTTCGGCTCTGGACTACCAGCACATCGGCCCTTTTTCCTTGCTCGAGCTCCCCCCGATCCTCCTGACGAAAGATTCGAGCTGGATTGGAAAAGAGTATTTCAGGCAGCAACTCCGGATGATCCAGCATTCGTGCCGCCATGTGAAGGTTATCGATCATTCCCCGGCCGCCGGCCATAGATGTATCGGTGCCGAGGCAAAATGGGATGCGCCTTTCCAGGACT
>JAGRNE010000160.1 GCA_020440915.1 Leptospiraceae bacterium
TGGAAGTCGGAGCAGACCTTGTATCTAACTACATATGGAGAGGCCAGGATGTCATGGCCATTTATGCCCGCCGTCAGGGCGAAAAGTATTCCGCTAACTCCGGAAGCTGGGCCTTCCAACCCAGCATTACCTGGATTGCTCCTACCGGCGGCTTTTTTGTAAACGTCTGGGGCTCATTCGGCCTGGAGGGACGGCAAGACCGGGACACAGACCAGAGAATTCAGACCGGACCCGGCGAGGCTTTTGTAGGAAACTCCAACTGGTTCGATCCGGGACTTTCGGCTGCAGTGGCCAGCGCTGGACCCAACTCTCAAACCGCTCCCATAAGCAGCTACGCTTCCAATGGCATTGCAGGCGATAACATTGGATTGCCCGGACTGTATCCAGAAGCCAATGGCACCCGCCGGGTGGACGAACTGGACGTTACCATCGGCTACGAAATGGATTCCACAGTGGGCGTTATCGAATTCGGGCTCATCCACTATGCTTATTCCAGCCCTCTGGTAAAATCCGATTACGGTAACCTGAATGGATACTACGGAAATGAGGCGTACGTCGCCTTTTCTCCGGCCTTTATGCGACAGCTGAAATTCAGCTACTATTCCGAGCTCACCAACATCTGGCAGTACATTCAGCTGGCCTATGCCGATACCTATGCAATTAATGACTCTCTGGGTATCGACTACGGATTAAGCGCAGCCTATTCCATCTACAACCAGGTGCATGGAATGAACGATATTACGGCCAACCTGGGCGTATCCATGGCCATGGGAAACGGAACCTTCACAGTATCCTACAACATCAGTTATCGCCCGGAGCTAAAACTTTACGAATGGCTCTATGATGCGGATGCCTACAATAATCTGCCGGTAGCCATCGATGGCGGTAGCACGGGTTTTGATGGCATGGTTACCGATCCGTCTCGTAGCCAGGGCGTGGTAAACGATTACATAAACAATACCATAACAACTCAGATTCAGAGCCAGACAGGCAATACGAACTATGCCTACACTCCTAGAATGAAGATTCCTCGCTACGTACATTACGTACAATTCGGATACACTTATCTATTCGAATAAGGTTTGGATGCGAGAGGCAGGCGATGTCTTCGATAACATGGGACATCGCCTCCATTTTCTTAGAAACAGCCCATGGACTCTTTTTCCGAGCAAAAAATGTGGCCCGTTTTCCGGGCGCCCACTAAATGCTCAGTCCGCTCTTCTGCGCTTCATACGTCGACTGGCCACAAGGCCCAGAATTAGAAGCGCGCCCAGAAACAGTGCAAGGCCTGCTCCTTTGTAGAGCTGATCCAGTCCAGCGCCGTTTCTAAGGGGCTCGGTGATAACCGGCGAGAAAAACTGCCCCAGAAAGATGGCGGCGCCCAGAGCGCCCAGCACCCGCCCGCGAAAGGCTTCCGGGGTTACAGCGGCCACCCAGAGGTTCAGATTGGGCATGAGCATTCCAAATCCCAGGCCGCATACTGCAAGACCGCACCAGGCCTGCGCTAAAGATCCGGCGCTTCCAAAAATCAAATACCCGGTTCCCATGAAGAATGCTATGAGTACACAGATCATTAGATGCGAGAAGTAATGGCGGATCCGACCAAAGTTTAACGAGCAAATGGAAGATACAAGAGTAGCCAGAGCGATGGATCCCCCGCTAATAAAACCCCCGGCTTGAAACCTTTGCTTGAGAAAGAACGGTAGCTGCACAGGGATCAGATAAAAGACCACCATACCAGAAAAGGCAAAAAAGAGAATGAAGCCGATGACCGGCAAATGGAGAGATTCCGGATCGCCAGGCAAAGCGCTTTCGTAGGACTGCCTTCGATGAGGTTCGAAAATCGCGGAGGCGACTATGGGAGCCAGTATCAGCGCAGCCGAGTAAACCAGAAAAGGCCCTCTCCAACTCCATTCCGAAAGCCCTCCGCCGGCCAGAAGAAAAAGCACTCCTCCAAAGCCCATAAAGGCAGCCTGGAAACCCATGAACCTGGCCCGCTCCGGCCCATGAAAGTAGTCAGAAATCAATGCAGTGGCTGAAGTAATGACTCCTCCAACGCTAATTCCAAGCACGGCGCGGCTTATCAAAATGGCCGTAATGGATTCCAGGAAGAACCCTGCCGTACCGCTAATGCCGTAGAGAATCGTAGAGATCAATAGCAATCGCTTTCGTCCAAATCGATCTGCCACCCAGCCGGCCGGAGGTGCGGATAGAGCGATAAAGAGAGCCGGTAGAGTAAGAAGCAATCGTACCCAGAAATCGACCTCCGGCACATCCACGAAGTGTTTCTTCATGGCAGGCAGGGAAGGCGAAAGCGTGGCGCCGGCCATTACAGTAAGTGAACTTGTGGCAAGCAGCGCAAATCGCAGCCATTTTGAGAACCTGCCGGGCCTGTTGGCTTCTGCGGGGCTATGGCCTGGTCTTTCGGATTCAAGGGATTGGTTCGATTGATTGGATTGGTTGGAAGTACTTGATGTCATAAAGGGTTCCGGTGCGATCCGCCGCTGGTTTGAACACAGCCTCCACACGCATTCCGGTAGAGATCTGATCCAGATCCACGCTTTCTACCAGATGATACAGATGGGTATGCGCGCCATCCAGTTTTACATAGCCGTAGGTGTAGGGCGGCTTTTTGGGCTGACCCGGATACTCCAGATAAACGGTAGTGAAGCTTTCCAGAACGCCGGTTCGGGGCACCTGCACGTATTCGGTGCATTCAACGAAGCAAACTCCGCAGTAAATCTTGGGAGGCACCTGTATGCGATTACAGGACGGACAACGAGTACCATAGATAATTTCTTCGTTCATGAGGCCAGCGTAAAAGCGCGACAGAGCTTTTCCATAGACCCAGCGGTACTCGATATCAATTACCCCCGGCACTTTGTTTAGAACCTTCTGTTTGCGCGCATGATCCTCCTGCAAAATCTGTCGTTGCGCCCTGCCCCACCTGTCGCGAGGAATTCGAAGAACTCTCAGAATCCTGCCCGGCAGCCTATCCGGCGGCAAAAAAGATCGTAGCGAATCCATGATCTGACGGTCTTCCACGCTCTGTTGCGGCCCTGAAACCACAAATGCCGTTACCTGCTCACCCAGTCCGACATCGGGCAAACCCAAGACAACCGCTTCCTGGATGGAAGGATGTAAACGAAGGGCCCATTCTACTTCCTCGGGAAAAACAATTTCATCCATTCTGCGTATGGCGTCGGAAAGCCGACCCATCAAATGGAGCTTTGCGTCTCGCAGGAGGCCCGCATCGCCTGTAGGCAGCCAGCGCACTTGCTGCAAATTGTTACCGACAGTTTGATGGGCCTGGGCCAGCTCCACGGGAAGCGCTAACCCGACAAATACCTGGCCAGGCATGGAAACCTGCAGCCCCGGATTCGCCGACGGATTCGGCCCCTTTTCAGAGTCCGGTACAATGCGAAACTCCACTCCCGGCAGAGGATTAAGTCCCACCGAAGGATCCTGGCCGGATCGGGCGGAGGTACCGGGAAGCCCGGCGGCGCCGACCGGCTCAGAGAGGGCGACAAAACCTGCGCATTCCTTCAATGAATACCCCAGGCGAAGCGGCCAACCCATGCGATGGCCAAACTCCTGCATTTCACGCTGAGAAAAGAAATCGCCGCCGGCAAGCCCTCCGCTAACATTCAGAATGGCTTCTGCTTTCAAAGCCTTTTGAAAGCTTCGCGCAGATCCCAGAAGATAGTTCACATCGCTCCAGTCTCTGTTTACCTTTTGCCGATTCTGCTTTTCTTCGACCACCGTTCCGCTACCTGCGGGCTGCGAAGCAAGGGGAAAAAGACGCAAAGACGATCCGCTAAACAGCGGAAGAAGCAGAGATGTCACGAGCCATGCGATATCAGATATAGAATCCAGACATCCCAGGCGATGCTCTGCAGTCAGGCCCAGCCCCAGGTGCAGGCGAAGAGCGGATTGGACCAGATCGCGCTGACTCAGATTCGAAACTTCCTTATCCGGGCCACTATGCCTCAGCAGAACCGCTGCAGAGTTGGGCTGAGGCGACTGCGCCTGGTTGCGATCCGTACCGCCCTCGGGCTTCCGGCCTGCATCATAATCGGCGATAATACAGGCAATGCCCGGGGAGGGCCAAAGGGGCTCCAGATCCTTTCTGCGATGTTCGTCCGTAATCAATGCGCAAGGGACGCTCTTTAGAGTCTGGGCTATCTCGGAAGGGGAGCAATGGGGATGCAAAGCCAGGATGGGTAAATCCGCGAGCAAACATGCCAGACTGTAGAAAGCAAGATCCAGGCCATTGTCCAGATAGAGGGCGATACCATGTCCAGGACCCTCGAGCGAAACCTGATCGTAGCTGCCCTTCCATCCGTCCCCGGGTTTGCCCGTTCCTGCATTCTCTGATTTCTGCTCTGCGTTTGTCTGCGAAACGCTACTTGAGGACGCCAGGCGCTGTTGGAGCTCCACCGCCAGCCCGCAGGCCTTTTCATAGGCAGAAGAAAAATCGAAATTTGATTCAGAACCCAGCAAGTACAGGCCACTATGAGTTCTGGATGCCCATTGCATGAGTTCCTTCACGGTTTCCATCTTCCAGATCTCCTGTGATTCGTTTTGCATGCCGTTTTGCTCTTCGTATTGCCTTTCCAATGGCCTATCGTCTTTCCTATGGTGTTTTGCTTCGTTTCGAATTCCGCGTTACCTAATGCATTTCCTTTCGAGTTCCGGGTTTCCTATTGCATTTCCTTTCGAATCCTGCTTTTCCCTTGCAGGGGATTCTCTCCTGAGAGTGCGCTTTCCTGCCCGAGAATAAACCGCGCCTTAATCCGCCTTTCTGGCAGGGTTGCCGGCTGGAACAAAGTAAAGTATATCCCTTATGCTACCTGCTGTGCGATCCGCAAAAACAGCTTTGAGCAAATCGCCAGCCTTCAGTAGCTTTAGATCTTCGACTCGGCCTACAACTAGATGAATCAACGCATTGTCTACGTCTGGAAACTCGATGGCGCCCAGCATATAAGGTGGAACAATCCCTTCCGGCAAATTCCAGGGGGCTCGGTGAACCAGAGTCCCGGTTTTCCATCGGGGCTCCATGGTCACAGCTTCCAGAGCGGAGCAACGCCCTCCGGTGGGTAGCCTGGATTGGGGCGGCAGAAATCGCTTACCCGTACGATTGCACCGGCCGGCCATCAATTCGCCGTCGCGCAAGCCGGTGAGAAATTCGCCGACTGTGGACCCGGGATTCCACTGGTAATCCAGATGCACGGCGCCTTCCATAACTCTTTGTTCATCGCTCATCGATTTTTCCTGCAATCCTCTAGTTGATTAAGACCCTTCTCTTGCTAATAAGGCCTGGTGCATTCGCCTGGATTCGACTACATCTTCTCGATTTCATCTGCATGCGTTTGATTTCGTCTGCATGCGTTCGAATCTGCACACCCATACAGCGACCTGGCAAGTCAGGCATGGATGCCCTCTCCGTTTGCGGATTTATCGCTCCGCCTTTCGTCGCGAAGAAAGGAAACATCCTTATCCTTGCTCAGAATCATCACAGCGTGAAACTGAATGGCCCCACCCCATCCCTGAGCCAGACCGATTCTTGCATCTGGCACCTGCCTGGGGCCGGCCAGGCCCATTACCTGCAATGCCACTTCTGCCTGTCGTAGAATGGCGCTGGCTCCGATGGAATTGTTGGAAAGAACCCCGCCCGACGGATTCACCGGCAATTTGCCATCCATGGCCGTGACGCCTTCTTCGATGAGTTTGTAGGATTGTCCGGGTTCGCAGAGTCCCAGCGCATCGTACCAGAATAAATGCTGGCTGGAAAAAGCATCGTAGAGCTCCATAACATCCAGTTCTTCCAGAGGATTGGTGATCCCCACGGCGCGGTAACATCGCTCCGCCGCTTCTTTTAGAGCCACTGGATCCCCCCAGTCTCGATCCGGATAGTTGACTCCATCTGAAATCGTGGCCGCCGCCTGAATCCAGGCAAGAGGGCGATTTAGTTTTTCGGCCAGTCGTTCGTTCAAAAGGAGCATGGCGCAGGCAGCATCCGAAGTGGGACAGGCATCGAGCAGCCGCAGAGGCGAAGATAACCAGTTCATTCCCAGCATCATTTCCTCGGATATATTCTTTAGATGAAGCTGGGCGTTAGGATTCTTGAGCGCATTCTTGCGCATCATTGTTCCGATCTTTGCAAAGTGCCTTTCGCTTACCTGCGGATAGTGACTCATATAGATGCGGGTCTGATTTGCCACCGCCGAAGGAGCGCCGCCGGCAAAGTCCCGGCCCATGGTAGGCGAATAGACCAGGGAAAGGCCCTGCTGCACCGAAGATTCGCTGAGTTTATCCCCGGAGACAACAAGAACAGCGTCGAACATGCCCGATGCCACCATGTAATATCCGGCGATGGTTGTAGCGGCCCCGACGGTGCCGCCGGTTTGTATGCGAAAATGGCTGCCCCGTGCGCCGCCGGTATAGTCAGCGCACCAGTGTTCGGGTTCGCTGATCCCTTCAAAAAACTCCGGACCGCTGCCCAGCACTGTGCATTCTACGTCCTCTTCGCTAAATCCTGCATCTTCCAGCGCAAGATCGCAGGCCTCGCCCATCAGCTCCGGAAAGCTAACGTCCCGCCGCTTCAGCTTGGTCTTCGTCTGGCCTATGCCCGCTATCGCTACCTTTTGCATAATTTCTCCGAAGGCCCTGGACCAGAAATTCCGAGCCGTATTTCTTGTCCGGTACCTCTGTCCTGACCACTGGCTGCATCCATGGTTCAGCGATCCCCCTCAAGGAAGAATACGATATTGGATTGCATGGCCAGGCCGGCCTGGGAGTGGACCAGAGCCAGATCCGCTTTACCAAGCTGTATGGGACCGGCTTCGCCCACCAGCTGTAGATGCGCTTCGTACAAACGCATGATGCCGGTGGCATAGGGAACATGCGAACACAGACTGCCGCCGGAAACGTTGCATGGCCGGGTGCCGTCCGCTTCCGCCGCTCCAGAGCGCAGATAATGGCCGCCGTTATCGGACCAGCCCAGAGCCTCATAGAGCATCAACTCCTGATGGCCGTAGCATTCGTGTAGTTCGGCGAAGTCCACATCCTGCGCAGAGCATCCGCCCTTCTCCTCCGCTTTTCTTATGGCACGAGAAACCGAATCCAGCCGGTCCAGAGAGCGAAATGTAGGATAGTAGACATCGCTAAAGAATGCGGTGGAGCGAATGAAAGATGCCTTCCTGTTCTGGTTGCGAATATAGTCTTCAGAGGCAAGAATCAAGACTACACAACCATCGCCTTCCCGAGCCCGGCTCAGTTCATTCACCGGTTCCGCTATCGGTGCGCTCTCCAGTACATCCGCTGCTGAAACCTCCATGCCTTCGCCTGCCATGGCCCGGGGATTGCGGCTTCCGTTGCGTCGGTTCCTGGCAGCCACCTCGGCAAAGTCCTGTTCGTCCGCTCCCCGCTGCATATAGAAGGAGGCCTGTAGGCCGGCGGCGCTGTCTCCATCCAATCCCACAGGGCGCAGAAAATAAGGATCCGCCATCATTCCGGTAAAAGGGGAATATCCTACCTGACTGCTTTTGGAGTAGGCCACAACCATGGCGGTCTGAAACTTCCCCGTAAGGAGCTTGGCCATGGCATACATTACTCCCCAGGCACCGTCCCGTTCCACCTTGGATTCGTCTTTTAGAAAGGAGCCGGCCGCTTCCACCTGATAGACATGGTTGATGGAGATCCCGTCCAGCACGTCATCGCCACACTGAACCACGGTATCCAATTCTTCCCGATTCAGCCCCGCGCTGCGAAGAGCCTGCTGCACGGTTACAAATACAGTCTCCTCCACAGAGAGCTCGATGTTTCGCCGCTCCATCAAGGAGCTCCCTCCAATGATCCCTACCCTCATCGTTCCCGAGTCTCATGTTGATTGACAAATCAGTCAATCAGTTTTTGAGATATTGAAGCCCTGGTGCATTGCGGCGCCCGGCGGCCTCCCGAGAAAAGGCGTTTACCGCAGCCCGGGAGACAAGCCCCATTGAAAAATGAAGCATTTCTGGTTAATTCTGCTCATTGGGTTTTCGGGTTGCGCGTCTCAGGTCTATCTCGTTAAAGGTGCCCGACAAACGCCGGCCAGGAATAGACTGTACCTTCACCTGCCTGACGGGGTATCCCTGGAATCAGTGAACGGCGAAGTGACGGCCCTTTCGGGCGCCCGTGGTCCGGCAGTCTTTGCTCCAGGTAAATATGAACTGGAGCTGGGACTGATTCGATACTCTCCAGCCGGCAGCACGGAATCTCCACGAAAAATCCAGGTGCCGTTCTCCGGGGGCCCGGGAGAGGTTTTCTATGGATGCCTTCAAAGTCCGGAAAGCGAAGATTGGGGGGTCAGGATTCTTGAGGAGAAGCAGAGTTGTTCCGGCTTTCGGGAGGCTGGCACAGCTATTGCCGAGTACGATGAGGTGGAACAACGGTATTATCATCGAAATGCGGCTTTCAAGGACCGGAAGCATCTTGTTAGAGTGAACT
>JAGRNE010000161.1 GCA_020440915.1 Leptospiraceae bacterium
CCTGCAGTATGGCAGAGCTCCTTTAGCTCGGCGATGGATTCTTCCGGAAGACGCTTTTTCCTGGCTTCCCGGGTGTACACTCCTACCAGAATGGCGCGGGGCATGCCGCCCGCCGAGCGGGTGACCTCTTCGAATTGACGGAATTGCTGATCCAGCTCCGCGAAGCGCTCTTCCAGGTCTTCCGGAAGCTGTCCGGGACGAAAAGGCTGTTCCAGAATATAGCCCGGCTTTTGACCCGGCGCTATGTATGCCAGATGAAAGTTCTCGGGCAATCCATGTTCATCCATGGTAATCGCACAGGCAGCATCCAATCGCAGCAATGTGAGGTCTGAGAGGTCTTCTTCGGTAAGGGGTTCTCTCTTTAAATGAGTATGAATGAGGCGAAGGCCACGGAGTCTCTGGGCCCTTTCCCGGCCCAGGGAAGGAATCCAGATTCGGCTGTCGTCTCCAACCATCGTATCCAGGACATGGCCCTGACGATCGACGAGCACTCCGAGCTGGCGGCCAATCTCCTGAGAAAGGGCGGTAATTTGCCGGGCAAATTCCTGGCTTACTATGGATTCAGGGCGCAATCGTCGCTGCCCCAATTTCTTCAGGCGATCCAGCTGTGCTGGCTTTAATCGGTTCAGGTTCCCGGTCAATCTTGCTATGGTTCTACCCTCCTCTTGCTGCCATACATGCAGACAGCCAGATCCTTCGGATTTCGCTGCAGCCGATGGTCAAGGCTTAGCGCGATAGGCCGGCCCTTCCAGCGAAATCCAGAGGACAAAATCAAGGAGTAAAGAAATGGTCTGCCCGTCCAGGAGTTTCTCCATTTCCTTCCAGACCCTCCGGCGAATCGGGAAGATGACTTTCGTGTGGATTCAAAAAAGGCACCGGTGTTTCTTCCTCTATTTCTATCTCTGGCTGTTCTTCCAGATCCGGCACCTCAGGAAAGCGGTTCCTGATGGTTCGGAAGGAATGACTGGCAAAATCGGCCCAGATGGCACCGGCGGTGGAGGAGCCGCCTCCGGGAAACGGGGCCCCATTGTCATGGCCTACCCAGACCACGGATACCTCTCCAGGCACCATGCCCACAAACCAGGCGTCCCGGGAACCGGGCATACCCGGATATTTCTTTCGCACAGCAGGCGGCGTTTGCACGGTTCCGGATTTTCCGGCGATGGGGAAAGGAAGAAAGTTTTTATCCTTTGCTTTTCGCTTCCCAATCCAGCCGGCAGTGCCGCTTTCCACCTCATCTACCACCGCCTGCATCAGCCAGATAGCAGCGGCGGCGGATTCCGGGCTCAGGACCGAAACCTTTTCTTCGTTCTCCGGCGCCTGCCATTGCACCGTACCCTGGGCATCTTCAATTCTTAGTATCAATCGAGGCCGAATCAGGTATCCATCGTTGAGGATCATTCCATAGATTCGCAACAGTTCCATGGGAGTGAGCTCGCCAGTGCCCAGCGCCAGAGAAAGTCCGCCATCGAAGCGCTGAGAAGCGTCGTAGTAGCTTAGCTCCAGGGCCTGGGTCAATCGGTCCCGAAAGTAGCTTACGCCCAGGTCATGCAGAGTAGACACCGCCACAGTGTTCACCGACAGGGCCACGGCCTTTCGCAGGGGCATCTCACCTTTGTAATGGCCGTACCAGTTGCGCGGAGAGTAGCCATCGTAATCCAATCTGCGATCCACAACCTGCGAATCCGGTTTCAGAACGTCCCGGTCCATGGCCACTGCGTACAGGAATCCTTTGAGCGCAGAGCCTGGCTGTCTTCGCATGGTATAAATGCGGCTGGTCTGGTTCCAGCCTTCCGTTACGGCATAGCCTCCAACCATGGCAGTAATGTTGCCGTCGGGTACGGTCATGGAAAGGAGCACCCCGTTCAGGTTGCGAGCCAGCTTTGGCGAAAGACCTGCCTTCGTAGCGTTGGCGGAGACCTTTTCGCGCATCTGATCCACCGTATTTCGCACGGACCGAAGGGCGCTACGCTGCTTTTCTAAATCGATGGTAGTATAGATTTTCAGTCCGCCCTGTCGTATAATCTCCTCGGGCACGGCTTCGTAAAGAAAGCTCTTGGCCGCTTCATTGGCGGCCGGCGCATCGTTTTTGCGAAAGTCCCGACTCGCTCCGTAGGCGCCGATCAATCCCGG
The DNA here is from genome assembly GCA_020440915.1 of Leptospiraceae bacterium. Classification (GTDB taxonomy): domain Bacteria; phylum Spirochaetota; class Leptospiria; order Leptospirales; family Leptonemataceae; genus UBA3465. The sequence goes on from JAGRNE010000161.1 coordinate 2,134, forward strand.
ATGAGGATCCTGTTCGGAAAGGGACACTTCGTACCTTTTCTGAAAATTGGCCAGGGACTTCTGGCGTTCCTCTTCTGTAAGATGCCCTTGCTCTACCAGCGCATCCAGCACCAGGTTCTGCTTCCTGGTAGATAGAACAATGTCGTTGAGCGGACTGTATCGCACCGGACTGGGAAACAGACCAGCAATCATGGCCGCTTCCGCCGCATCCAGGTTCTGAGGTGGCTTGCGAAAATAGAACCAGGAGGCTTCTTCTGCACCCACCCGGCCTTCGCCCATATAGATTCTATTCATGTAGAGGCAGAGAATCTCATCTTTGCTCATCATGGACTCAATCTGAAATGCTGCAAAAGTCTCGTAGATCTTTCGATACAGTGTGGGGCTATGATCTGTAAACAGGTTTCGGGCCAGCTGCTGCGTTACCGATCCGCCGCCTTCGCGAATGCTAAAATGAATTACGTTGTTGATCATCGCTCGCGCAATTCCCCGCAGAGAAATGCCCATGTGATCGTAGAATTCCTTGTCTTCTGCGCTGACCACGGCTCGATTCAGCCAGGTCAGGTCTGTCTTGCAGGATTCCAGCGAAATACGCGAGCCTCGAACCGGTACGAATTCCCCCATCACTTCGCCGTTCCGAGCAAGAATGAGGATGGGAGGATGCGGCTTCTCCTGACCCACTCCCTGCAGCCATTGCTTCTCCCTTTCCAGGGCCCGCACCAGACCTTCGCGATCCCCCAGAAAGTCTACAGCTACAGCGCTTACCAGAACTGTGATTGCTCCCACAAGTACCAACGTGCCCCAGAGCAGTACGGCCTTATAGGGTATCTTTTTTAGCACGGAAGGGGTTCTTTCCCGTATCATCATCCAGTAGTTCATAGATTGTAAGCCAGGTTTTCGCTTGAGTTTCTGAGAGGCAAGTCATCCCTGAACCATGCAGCCCGGCAACCCGCCCATCACTTCTCTGACGGAGCGCGAGCTCGATGTGATCGAAATATTCAAGATAGCCTTCTCCAGTCTTCGTAGCTCCTGGAAAATAAGCATCCTTCCCGTATTTGTGGTCTCCGCCGGATACGCTGCATTTTCCTATTTTCAGAGCGTGAAGATACTGGAGACCATCAGCACGAACCCCGCGGAGCAGGTGGAGCAAATCGGTCAAATGATGGGGCAGATGTTGGCTGGAAGTATGGCCGTGGGAATTGTGTTTTTCTCCCTTTTAATCTGCCTGGGAATCGTCCCTTCCCTGGTGGCGGCGGCCCGAAACGTGGACCCTGAAGCGGCCAGAAAGCCTGTTTCAGGAGCAATCCAATACTTGCTGGGTTGCCTGATAGCGGCCCTGCCGATGATGATTGGGACTATACTTTGCATTTTCCCGGGACTCTTTCTGGCGGTGGCATTGTTCATGTTTCCTGCAGTTATTTTTGTGGAAGAAACTTCCTTTGGACGCGCCTTTGGAATTTCCTACAGAACGTTTGCTATGCGCAAAGGTAAGGTGTTCGCTCTGCTTCTTCTCTATATTATCGGCGCCTTTGCTATTTCGATTCTTCTGGCCATTCCCGGGCAGATGTACTACTACGGGGGGCTGGCCGAAATGGTTCGGACCGAAAACCCCTCCATGCTGCCCGAACTAATGAAAACCTATATGCTGCTTGCTCAGGTACCGCAGGTTCTTTCGATTCCCTTAACTCTGCCCTTTAGCGCTCATCTCGGCGTAATTGCCTACGCAAATTTCAGGCATTTTGTACCGGCCGGTCCGGAATTCTAGACGCAGCCACAATCCTTTGCCTGTTCTATGCGAATCCTGGTCGGAACAAATTTCAATGCGGCATCGCTTTTTTAGGAAGCATGAGTAGAACAAGAACCGATTTACTACGTTTGATTTCTATTTCTTTTGTTCTGGTCATCCATGTGACCGGACCATACGAAGTTCATTTCGTAAAGAATCATGAATTTCTTTCCATGGATTTTTTCGCCGTCCTACTCAATCAATTGGCTCGATTCAGCGTTCCTCTATTCGTAGCGCTTTCCGGCTTTGGCCTAACATCAAAGTACATCCAGCAAGCAAAGAAGCGTAACCCATCGGCCAGCGGGCTTTCCATTGCACCCGGCCCATTCTACGCCGATCGACTGAGCAAGATTGGATTACCCTTTGTTTTCTGGAGCTTACTGTTTCTGTATTTCAGGGATCGGCTGGATGGTCCGTACAACGCGGAGTTCTTTCAGGGGCTCATCCCTTATCTCTACAAGAAGGGAGCTGACTACCATTTCTACTTCTTCCATATTATCTTCGAGTGCTATGCCATCTTTCCTGCGCTTGCCTGGATCATGGGTCGAGGAAAGAGCTATCGCAGGATCCTTCTGCTTCTGTCCGCCCTGGCTCAGCTCTACATGTCTCAGCCTTCCCATATAGTGTTTGCGGACTGGCCCAGGCCTCCCTTTTTATTCTCTGCATTTATTCTTTACTGGCAATTCCCGCTGGTGCTGGGAATGTACATTGCTTTCCGGGACAGCTCAGGCGCGGCAGATCAGCGTCCATCCACCGCCATCCTGGATGTCAGCAAAGATAAATACGGGAGGGTATCTGAAGAACGATCCGGAGAGCCGGTGGTGGGGCGGAGCTACCTTTTTCTGTCTGGCCTACTTTTTCTGATCGCATTGCTGGAATACATTTATTGGAGCTATCGCTCGGATACTCCAGGGGACTTCAATCATTTCACGCGCATTAGCGTCATGGTCTATTCGACGGCAGTGCTACTTCTATTCCGCTTCTGGCCCGAAAGGGATTCGAATCCAGAGCGAGGTTCAATTATTTCCTACCTTTCCGGACTGACTTTCTTTGTATTCATTGTCCATACAGCGCTGCTTCGTGGCCTGCAGCACTATCTTCCCCCCTGGATGCCGCTAACGCTGGTAATACTGTGGATTCTGAGCTTTGGCGTGGCCATGTTATTGGATCGAATTGTCGGATGGCCGTGGTTGCGATTGGCGCTGGCTCTGGAGAAAAGAAGATCCGATTGGCCCTTTGGGCGAAAGTAGTCCGGTGACCGGTGGACTATCCGGATTTTGTGGTCCGGTAGCCTCCGGTTTTCAGACTCGGATAACCCTGCAACCTGGCACCAGTGCCGGCAAATGCAGCCCTCCCCTCGCCCTTCACCGGTCAGCCCCCCGGCCCGGCAATCAGGCTGTGCAGGAGCCAGGCCAGAGCAAGTTGTAGCACCAGAGAGGGCAGAATACTTTCGCTGCGTTCGCGAATCATTCCGGCAACGATTCCATAGGAAAAAGCGCCCATTCCCTGCACAACAGGCGACCACAGTCCCAGGGTATTGGAGAACAGGTTCAGCAGCGGAAGAGGACTGATGGCCAGCATGGCCGCATAAGAAAAACCCGAAATCATGACCGGCACCGAAACAAACCAGCGTTCGCCGGATTCCTGAATCTCATGATGCTCCTGAAGCCATCCATGCAAATTGACGCGAAAGAATATCTCCATGGACAACGGAAGGAATAGACCCAGCAAAATCAGATGGTAGACGTCGGAAAAAGGACTGCCGATGCCCCATACCCCTCCTGCCAGTCCGGCCAGGATACCCGCCGGAAGAAGCAAAGTCCAATCCCAACCCGCAGGAATGCGAAAACCATATACGTAAGGCTTGCGGCGACACTGAAGAAGCAAAAGCAGGGCGGTGGCTGTGATTGTTACCGGTGCGAAGAGCTCTTTAAGGATTTCCCCGGCCATTCGGACAAAGTTATGGCCAAACAGTGAAAGCAACTCCGAAGCGAGTAAGGCCAGGAAGGCTGCCGCAAAAGGAAACAACGATCCAGTAAAGATTCGCCCCCAGCGCTCCGTAGCCGGAGGTTTGCGAAAGGCCTTTTTACAGATTCGGACAATTTCCGAAGGTTTTAAGCCTGTACCGGATAGTCTTGGAGAACCTCCGATTTCCTGAGAACCGCCCCAGCGATTCTCGCGGTTCCTGCCGGACACTTCCGGATCTTCATGATTTAAGAAGCGATACACTCGTTCCATTTCCAGAGGAAAGAAAAGATCCGATTTGCGAATGGTGTAGACGCCGGGCCCTTTCTGAAGCAAGAGAATGGCAGGTCGCGTACCGTAGACGCGATTCAGGTATTCCTCCATTTCATAGATACCCATATCCGTGCGATAGACAATAACGCTGTTATTCTGGTCCAATTCTGCTCGCGCCAACTCCTCCAGGCCCTTGAAGTCTTTGAAATCCTCCGGACGAAAGAACATCTCATCTATGCGATTCAATGACTTCCTGGTGTAAGCGGCGAAATCAATTTCATCCCATCGTCCGTCGGATTTAATTCTTCGTTCATCCTCCCGAAGATGATCAATGCGATTCATGACTTCTTTGTGCTGAGTCCTGGGTAAACCTGCCACATCCTGGTATTCCAGGCCCAGGCCATCTATAATACCTTCCACTCGAATCAAAGGCACTATAGCGCGATAGACGGGCGTATCCCCCTTTCGCAGATGCATGTGGTTGAGCAGAACCCAGATGGCCAGCACTGTATCCAGATCTGGATCGTTGGCCCAGATAATCCATTTCTTATCGGAGAGATTGAGACCCTTTCGAACCAGCACAAGGGCCTGCTCGCAGGTCGCCAGGGTAAAGGACCGTTCTACTCCATCATGGTGGTCCAGGTTGTACACCTGTCTTTGATGATCCATGAATGGCTCGCTAATGGCCGCCCCGTCCAGAAATATGGTTCGCTCCGGGGCCTTTCGCGCAGACGTCCCGGAAACTGTTTTTCCTCGCTCAATGCGGACGCTAATGTTGGGCGCTTCCAGACAGGATAGCACCTTGCCTTCCTCCGTCTCCTTAACCGAGTAACGGTCCGGCAGTCGTTTTATCTCGGAAGGAAACTCCTCTGCCTCTTGCTGCTCCGTTTCCTCGGAACCTCCGGAGAAGCCGGCAAGCTTTTTTATCATTTCAAGCATCGGTTACCCCATAGAATGATGCCAGGGTTCATGATGCAATAGACTTTTGGGGGAGGGCTCAGGGAGAATCGGGCTAATCAGAATTGAGATTATCCAGAGTAAGATCAATAAACTGCCCCGGCGTCCAGGCGACTACTTCGGGCATTGCTTCCGGCGATCTTTGCTCCAGAATAGCCTTTAGAAACAGCAGGGATTCCATTGGTCGATCGTCGCCCAGGCCAAATGTGCCCCAGTGCACCGGCACCATGCGCGCAGCGCCCAGAACTCTGCTGGCCTGCAGGGCTTCCGGGGGATCGATGTGAGCGGCTTTCATGAACCATCGCGGCTTAAACGCTCCAATGGGCATAATGGCAAGGTCCAGATTTTCTTCTCTCCGATGGCGAATATCCTGGAAATGGGGCGAAAATGCAGTATCGCCGGCGAAGAACACATTGCGATTTCCTATGCGAATCCAGTAACTTCCCCAGTGGTACTGCATGGTATCGTTCAGGCCCATTTTGCTCCAGTGCTGGGCCGGCATATACTGAACTTCGAACGGTCCGGCTTTTGTGCGATCCCACCACTCCTGGACTATAGAATTCAGACCTTCTTCCTGCGCCCATAGAGTCATACCCGAAGGCAACAGGAAGACTGTTGCATTGTTTCGCCTGGCGAAGAATTGAAGGCTCTCGATGTCCAGATGATCGCGATGGGCATGGCTTACCAGAACGACGTCCGCCGAAGGCAGGTCTTCTTTGTTCAGAGGTAACCTTGAAATTCTGGGACGGGTAATGACGTCGCCCAGCACAGGATCCATTACAAGATGATGCGTACGTCCATTTACAGTGGCGGCCAGCCAGGTTGTGGAATGCCCCAGCCATAGTATGCGAAGGGTCCCTTCCGGCGGATAAAAATCATCTTTCGTCAGCAATTTAACTTCTGGTGGGTCCTGGGGCAGAGGTTCCACCGCAGGAGGGTCCACGTCGCCAAAAAGCTTCCAGTAAAGAAACGTATGAAAGCCCTTTTCCACTATTGCAGAATCGTCGTATAGATTCTGGTATCGTCCATCTCTGTAATGCGGGGATTCTTCTCTTTGCGGGTCCAGTGGATAAAAGACTGTAATACAACCGAAAAAAAACGGTACTGTGCAGAGCAAAAAGATGAACCTGAAAATCCGGGCAGCCATAAACAGATGAAAAGATACGAACAACCTGCCCGATTGCACGGTCAAAATATACAGACGAACCTAAAAAATTCATTTACAATCCCGGTGCGGAATCAACATCATTTTCGCACCAAGGAGTTTGGAGGATCAAATGAAAAAGAGAGATACCAG
>JAGRNE010000162.1 GCA_020440915.1 Leptospiraceae bacterium
ATTCGACCAGAACGGATTCTACGACGCGCCGGTCTGGCTTCGCTGCCGCCTGGGCACGCTGACAAACCTGGAGCCTGCCCGGGATTACAGATTGGTATTGGAAAATGGTTTCATCCAATTCGTAGATGTATATCTCTATAGAGGAGAAGAACCTTCGCTTGTGGAGCATTTCCGTGGCGGAAGTTCGCTGCCTGCTGAAGCACGGACCGGTTATTATCGGCAACCAGCCTTTCCGGTAGGGCCGCCGTCTTCCGATACGGTAATTCTGATTCGCCTTCAAACTGAAAGTCGCATGCGCTTTCCTCTTTCGCTTTCCATCGAATCTAATTACAGCCGGGAAGTGCGCCAGGAAGCGATCGTCTTTATTGTATACTACGGCTCGCTTTTTCTTCTTTTCGTCGCCAATCTACTGGGTTTTGCCGGGCTGAGGCATCGCTACTATTTGTATATTAACGGTTTTCTTTTCTTCTTGATGCTTTACCACTCCTATCTGGATCAGTTCTGGCCCGCCGGATTCGGCAGAGATACATGGATATTTCAGATAGTTTCTATGGCGGGGCCGCTGGGAGTGAGCGCCCTGGGATACTTTTTGCAGGAATTCCTGCGATCCTACAGCCCCGGACGCACGGTGGATTACATCATTAAGTGCATCCTTTATTCCGGTTTGCTGGCGGCTCCGCTGGCACTCATCGATTATCAAACGTCCATCCGTGCCATCATTTATCTGCTGCCTTTCTGGTTGATTCTGCTCAGCGCCGTGGGCCTTCTCATATTGCCATTGTCTGGAGCCGAAGTCCGTTTTCTGGCTGTAGCTTTGCTCATTAGTCTTCCTCTGTCCGCCGCCATTGCCCTGGCAGAGGTCTTTCTGAACATCGATACCCTTACATTCTTACCCATCTCACGGATGTTGATTGTTCCGGCTATTTTCATCTCTACCATCTCAGTAACTCATGGACTGGCCCGCTCCGCTCAGGAAAGGCAGGAAAACCTGGAAAGCGCTGTGCGAGAGCGGACCCGACAACTGATGTCCGAGTCGCTGCGAAGCGAAGAAGCGGGAAAAATCAAAGATAACGTACTGCGTATCGTTTCCCATGATATCCGTTCGCCCCTGGCAGCGCTGAAAACAAATATTCCGCTGCTCAAGCGCCCGGGTCTGCCCGCAGAAACCAGAAGCGAATTGCTGAGCGAAATGGAATCCACGGTGGATCAGCTTCTGCATCTGTCCAACTGGCTGCTGGAATCATCCCGGGCAGGCAGCGGAAAGCCTGGTCTGGAACCGAGATGGGTTTCCATTCGCTCCATACTTAACGAGATCGCAGACAGATATCGCAAAACGGTGCAAAACAGCGGCTTTAGCATTCAGGTGAACGCGCCCAAATGGGAGGTGTTGATTGATCCTCCTCTATTTTCCAGTATGGTCTCCAATCTGATTTCCAATTCCATTCCTCATCTGGGCGAAGAAGGAAACATTCGACTGGTAGCCAGCCTTGAAGACGAGTTCTTCCTTCGAGTCATGGACAATGGTTCGGGCATTTCCGTGGAGGGTCAGAAGTCGCTGTTCGATCCGGGCAGCACTGGCCAGACCCGAAACACAGGTACCGAAGGCAGAGGACGAGGCCTGGGACTGATTCTTTCCCGGGAGATTGCACTTCTGCATGGAGGCGAACTGGAGCTGGAGCAGAGCTTCCCTGGCAATACCGTCTTTCGCTTTCGCATGCCTCGCAACAGAGTCTACTTCACCGATAGTGGCAACGCCAGAGGGCAATCGCTAATTCTTCTGGTGGATGACGACCCCGCCTTTCGCCAGATGCTGCGATCTTTGTTTTATCAGGAGGACCCGGAACTGGCAACGGTAGAAGCATCCAATACAAGGCAGGCACTGCGAATCTTGCGTGAAATACGACCTCGTCTCATAATTACAGACATGTGGATGCCGGGCGAAGACGGTCTTCACCTGGTGCAGAGTCTTGCCGGAGACGAGCGCTATGCAGGCATTCCTGTGTGGGCCATATCTGCGGATCCTTCCACTGCCGGGGAACTCAAGAACTACGGAAACGTAAAAGCTTTCCTGACCAAACCAATCCAGCCAGACTTGATCAAGCGTCGGTTCAGCGATTTCGTTCGTGAAAATAGGCGATGAGTTCTGCCGTGGTCTCCGCGTTTAGCTTCTCCTTTAGGTTCCCCTTGTGAAAGGCCACCGTGCGGGCAGATATATCCAGCCTTTCTGCGATCTCTTTATCTTTGAATCCATGGGCTACCAGCTCAAAGACCTGCCATTCTCTTTCGCTCAGCTTTGGCTCCGAATCTTTATGTCTTTCCAGAATCGCATTTACCTTTTCTGAAAAAACAGGGTGCCCGGATACAATTCGATCCAGAGCGGCCACAATGTTTTCATTTACATCGTCTTTGAGTAGCACTCCATCCACCCGCAGTCGTCGAGCCGCGGAAATAATGGCCGGGGATTCCTGCTGGGTTACGATTAGAATACCCATGGAAGGAAAGTTCTTTTTGAAGTACTCCACGGCCAGCAATCCGCCGTACTGGGACACATCCCGAATTCCAATCCGCTCCATTTCTTCCATCAGTGTGGATTCTGCCTGCCCCTGGATGGTGGCACCCGGAGGCATGCCGATATCCAGCACAGCAATCCGAGGAACGTTCTTCTGCACCGCCGCCAGGGCTTCTTCTCCATTTCTTGCCTCGCCGGATATATAAAAGCCGTCGGAATCCCCGATTACAATTCTAAGACCGGTCAGAATCAGCTGATGATCATCGGCGATGAGAACCGGAAATTTTTGGCCTGCAGCTACCACGGACCTGTTTTTGACCGTCTCGTAACCGATTACAAGTAAATGTCCTTTTTTTCGAAGAGCCGGGGAATGGAACGATGGGCCACTGATAGCCGGGCCTTACCCTCTGGATGGCCAATCCGACTTGGCCGGGCACGGAGCAATTTTGCTTGATCCCATATCTGGAACTCGGCGCTAATGAAAGAGTGGATAGCGGACTCATACCGTTTCGCCCGGCGCTGGCCGTCCGTGGCCCTCATAGCCAGACCATAGCCACTCATTTGCTGGGCCGAGCCGCCTTCGTGAACAGCAAGAAATTCAAATCCGATCTTTACACAGTCGCTCTTCCCAGTCCGGAAGGAAGCATGGATCGTATTCTGCTGAAGATCCACCGACAGAAGTCCATGGATGCTCCGGCCGTCATACTCGTGCATGGTATGGAGGGGAGTTCTGAATCCGTCTATATCATCAAGCTCACAGAGAAACTGCTTTCCCGTGGATTCCATGTGGTGCGAATGAATTTACGGCAATGCGGCGATGGTCGGGACATGGCGCGGATGACCTACAATGCAGCCATGACCGTGGATTTGCATGCGGCCTGTATATACGTCCATGAAAACCTTTCCGAAAAGATGGCAGTCGTGGGTTATAGCCTGGGCGGAAACGTAACCTTGAAATATATGGGCGAGCCAGCCAGAGAGCGGGCGCGGCAGGTCCGAAATTTGCGAAAGGCGCAGCCGCAATACCTGGAGAGAGAAAGCCCTCTACTCAAAAAATGGAAAAAATACGCCCATCGAATTCCGGAACGATGGGTGGCCGTAAGCGCGCCGCTGGACTTGAAGGCTACCCAGGTAAGAATGGACTCGGAAAAAGCGCGGGTGTATCGAGAGCAATTCTTAAACGAATTCAAACTGCGTGTTGATAGCGGAGTCTACGGAGAACTCGCTCGCAACCTTCCGGAGGCTCACCGAAGACCGGATACCTTCTATCGCTTCGATACATTATACACAGCGCCGGCCGCGGGCTATCTGGGCGCGGAACACTATTATGAAGTGGGCTCCGGCGGGCCCTACATCTCAAAAATCAAAACCCCCGGGCTGGTTCTCCATGCTCTGGATGATCCATTAATTCCCCATGAGCCCATCCATGAAATCCCCTGGTCTCAATACCGGGACATAGAGGTGCACTTCACCTTGAAAGGAGGACATGTAGGCTGGCTCGCGCGAAAACATCCGGAATTTCCGGATCGTCGCTGGATGGATTATCGCATAGAGGCCTATTTGATGGACTGGGTAGGGCGAAACTCCTGAACACATCCCAGCGGTAGTCCCATTTCCTTTTGCACATCCAGGGCAGGATCCCTGGAATAGAGTTTCAGAAAAGTGGATCCGGCGGGAAAATACCCATGAGAGTCCATGGCCATCAACGTTAGCGCTTCGCCGGTGGACTGCAGCAGCGGACCGGTATCGTAGGGCTCACTCAGCTGTTCGTAGAATCCGAATCTGTAGATACGACCTTCCTCTTCAAAAGCCATGGGGATGAGAGCCCCTTTAGCGGAATGGAAATACAACAACGGCTCTCCCTGAACAATTTTCTTGCGAGTGTCCAGACGATGCTTTACATCCGAGATGTCCAGCGGCTGAACGCATCTTCTTGTGGATTTCTCATGCTCCATTCGTACCGGCCCCTGCTCTGTTCGGTACACAAAGCGCGGACGGAGCAGTACCCAGGGCCCTTTCTGTTCCACCTCGCCCTTTTCGCCGTGAACGCTCCGGTACGCCTCTCCCCTGACCCACTCCTCATAGGTATGAATCCTGTAGAATACGGTCCGGGATCCCTCCTGGACAATGTGAATTTCCTGGCTGGAAGATGAAAGACTGTGCGGATCCGCGACATCGTATCTGCTGGATACAGGACGAATATAGATACCGGGTGGAAGCGAAGGGCTTTCTTGCACTTCTGCAAAATCGCCTTCCGGCAATTTATGTATCCAGTCCGGCGTTGAAAAACAGTGCAGTAGAAAGAAAGGCAGAATCAGAAGTAAAATGCGTGCCCGGGCAGCGAATCCCGGGGTAGCAGGGCTGGACGGCAGATTTTCAGGCCGTCGCTTTTCCCCGGAATTCGAAGACTGTATGTCCAATTTGAATCTCATCGCCATTCCTTAAGGGCCTGGGCCGAAGAACCCTTTTTCCGTTCAAATAGGTTCCTGTATCGCTAACCAGATCAAATAGAACAAATCTCTGGTCTATGCGGCGTATTTTTCCATGGAGCATGGATACTGATTTATCCGCAACCACAAGACTGGCGCTGGGACTGCGGCCCAGGTAGGTCTCATCAAGAAAAAGATCGTACTCATTTCTGCGGCGATAGGGATCGCCTCCCACCAGAATCAATGACGCGAATTCGTACCGGGGTGCGTCGCGAAGCGCCATTTGTAGCACCTGATAGGACTTCTCTTTCAATTCCAGAGAGATGGTTTCTGGCCGCCGACTGCGATAGGGCATTTCAGTCTGAAAGCTCCTGGATTCTTCTTCCCGGGACATTACCGAAGTAAGAACGCCATCCCGTTGCGTGTCGGCCTCTTCGGTCTCCTCAGAGTTTCGTGCCGACAATTCATCTTCCCGGTGGGGCGAAATCTCCTCCAGGTCCCGAGCGCTCTGTCTTGCCCAGGCGTCCGGATTCTGGCTTTTTGCCAGCGCTTCCGTAACGTCCGTAACCTGTCCGCCGGGCTGTGGCTGTAGTGAACGGACTGGCTTATCCGGCTCCCAGCCCTGCATTACCTCATCGCTTACCGGCGGAAGCTTTCTACGAATGCTTGCCCGGCGAAGGGCCAACCAGATCAAAACAAAGAATGCAACCAGAAGGATAAGCCCCAGGCCCAGAAGAATCCAGCCCAGCGCAGAGTGCTGACCATCGAACAATCGAAAGGGAACTTCGTAAGCGCTCTCGGCGAATCGATTCGCTTCGTTCAGGTATTCAATGCGAAGGTTTACTTCTTTTCCGGGGTACGCTTCCCATACCCTGGCGCTGGATGCATACCGAATGGTGTAGCGCGCCACCGAATCGCTGGATGGTTGAAGCTTCTTTTCCGGGAACTGTCCTCTGAATACTTCTCCGCCGGTTTTCAGAGCGATTTTCTGAAAATGCTCCTCTCCCCGGGCCTGGCCGTTCAGGATTGTATAAACCGGGATTCGGGCCTCCCGGGCTTCTCCAGCAATGGAAATGGCGTCTTCGTCCGAAAGATATGAGCCTTCGTCGCGACCGTCTGTAAAAAGAATTAGAACCGAACCCCGGGCTTCGAAGAAAGTTTTTGCCTTTCGCGCATGATCCAGTCCCACATAAAGAGCGTCATATATCCGGGTTTTCATTCCGGTACGTTCAATACCCTCGATGCTATCCAGAACACGGGCTCGATCGCTGCTAAGAGCAGTCATTGAAATAATCTGTATTGGCTTTCCGTTGATCCGGTAGACTGCAACCCGGTCCGAGTCCGGCAGGTTTCGCACAAGGTTCAATGCGGCCTTTCGCGAGCGAAGAAAATCCTTTTTTGGCACCGATTTTGTGGCGTCGATGACCACCACCCAGTTCTGGGCATTCCTTCGATCCGGAACAATCTCCTTCAGATTCTGCGCTGTCTGGCCGGAACCATAATCTTCGTAGACTACGAATGTAGGCTTCTCATCGCCGCGTGCCGGCAATTCCACGGTGGCTTCAATAGAAGGATAGGAGGATAGATCCACCTCTGTGATCTTTATCTCTGCCTGAAGCGCGGCGGGCAACAGCAAAGACAGCCAGAGAAGTGGAAGCAGGATTCTGGCGCACCGGTCCATATCCTAGATTATCGGAAACAAAATGAATGTGGAAGCGGTTTTTCTAGCCCCGGTTTTGCGGCCCGGTTTGCATATAGTCCCGGTTCAAGTCTCGTTGCAATCGCTGAAAATCCTGTCCTGCCGGCGTGCTCAGAAAGTAGGCCAGGTAGCCAAAATACATTCCAAGGATAAAGAAACCGGCTCCCATCACCGTTAGCGCCAGCTTCCGGGGACGATTCCAGGATTTCATGTATTCCCGGTGAATAAGTCCGGCAGCCATCAGCATTAGATACAGACCTCCGCCGCCGGCCACGATGGCAAAAAACATAGCTATCTCCTTCTCGAGCTAATGGCTGCGCCCATGGGTCCGGCAAGATCGCCCAGCTCGGCCAGCTGTAGCCTGGGCACGGGCCCAATGCACAGTCCTTCCAGATGCTCCTTTACCACGGGTAGCAAATAGCGGCCCATGGCTTCCATAATCCCTCCACCGAGGATGATACAATCCGGCGCCAGACAGTTGGCAGTCTGGGAGATTCCCAGGGCCAGGTAAAAAGAATAATGCTGTTCCATCAATTCGGTGGTGAAGGAATCTCCTTTTTCATAAGCCTTCTTCAGGCTGGAGCTCTTCACCGGTTGCTTCTTTAGATTATAGTTGATGATGGACTTCAGGCGGGTCTTTTTCTTTCCATCCAGTTCTTTCTGGATCAGCCAATTCAGGGCCCACTTTCCAATATAGGCTTCCAGGCATCCGCTACGTCCACAGGCACAGCGACGCCCACCGCTACGCACTACCATATGGCCCACCTCGCCGGCAGCTCCGTCTCGACCTTCGATGAGTTGGCCCTTCATTGCCAGGGCTCCTCCAATACCGGTGCCGCAAAAATAAGCCACCGCGCATTGCACTTCTTCCATTTGATGCAGTTCGCCCAGCAGCCCAGCATTCACATCGTTAATCAGAACCGCACGATCCTTCAAGTCCTGGGGCAGGTCCATATCGCGTACAGGTTTGCAGTGATTCCATCCCAGGTTGGGGGCCACAAAAACGGTGCCTGTATCGCTCTGAACCAGTCCGGGAACTCCAAGTCCTATACCTGTGAGCTCATAATCCTCTTCTTCCAATCTGCCTTTCAATGCCTGAATCTGGGCGGCCACCCTATCAATAACGTGCAGATACCCCTCCCGGGCCTCGGTATCTATTTTGGAATGAAAGATGGGCTTCCACTCATGATCAAAGGCAACAGAGTAAAGATTGCTACCTCCCAGGTCCATACCCAGGTAGGCTTTCTTTCTTTTGCCGGCAAATATGGACATGGCTTAATCCAGATCAAAGAGTTCCTTTTCTATGATCGAGCAAAGTATCTGACCAATCATAATGTGAGACTCCTGGATTCGCGCCGTTTCGTCTGATGGGACAACCAGAGCAATATCCAGAAGATCCTTTTTCTCTTTGAGGATGCGACCGCCATCGCCGCCGGTAAGAATGATCGTCCGCACTCCGGCGCGGCGGGCCTCTTCCAGAGCCAGTTCGATGTTTCTTGAGTTTCCGGAGGTAGTAATGCCTACCAGAATGTCTTCGGGCTTTCCAAAGGCTTCTACCTGGCGGGCAAAGATCTGATCGTAGCCGTAATCGTTGCCACAGGCTGTAATTACGCTGGGATCCACGGACAGGGACAGCGCCGGAAGTGCCTTTCTTTCATTGCCGCCTTTGTATCGAACCACCAGTTCGGCGGCAATGTGCTGAGCATCCCCCGCGGATCCGCCATTTCCGCAGAACATGGCCTTCCTTCCTTTCTGCAGAGACCTGGCCA
>JAGRNE010000163.1 GCA_020440915.1 Leptospiraceae bacterium
TTCAGTTCAGAAAATTGCGCGACGAATCTTCCATCCAATCGAAGGCGCTCTCATCCTGGTTGAATCACTGTACCTATTCGGAATGAAAGATGAAATCGCCTCTGCTCGCTTTCGCAATCTAGATACTTTTCTTTATTCCCATCGAATCCAATCCCTTCGAGCAGATCCGGATCGTATCTTTCGCAACGCCTCGGAAAGACTGCGATCCTTTTCCAGAGGACTACCTTTTCTCTGGATGTACGATCTATTCCGAGACCTGGCCTCCACCGGCGCGATAACGCTTCAACCAGACGTTGATTCGGGCAATTTGTTCTATGGAGTCCGGGGTCCAGGTGCCGCCGGGAAATAGTTCCAGAACCAACACAAACAGACTCCTGGCCTCCTCCAGTCTTTCTCGAAAGGCTTCGGGCTCCGCTTCTGGTTCGCTGACTGTATTTCCCTGAAATCCCTTTCTTCGTTCGAAGTATTCAATTATCGCTTCCGAATAGAGAAAAAGAGCCCGCCGGTAGAGGTTGTAACCTTCCGGTCCTGCGGCGGCCATGGAGGAAAATCCAGCGTTGCGCCTACCTGGCTGACCCGGCTGCCCTTGCCCGGTGGTCGCAGTGGTCCCGGAAGACTGCTCCGTACGGCTCTCATCCCTGAACTTCTGTTCCGGCACCGGTGGGCTTCGTTCCAGGCTCAATAGAAGCACTTTGCGCGCTTCAATAAGCATATCCACCGAAACGTCAGCAGGCTCCGTGTTGGCCCCGACCGTCGAAGGGCCCGAGGAGGAGTGCATTTTGCCCCATGCCCGAACTGGATTTTCTGTCTTTTCTTCGGAGGCTGCGCCGCCGGCAATGTTGGGCCCCACCAGCGCCTTTCGAGTATCCGGATGGATTTCAAAAAGCCTGCGATGAAAGGCTCGCTGCAATCGTTGCCGATCCAGAGCGAGCGAACCCAGCCCCAGAATCTTTCTGGCCTCTTCCGGTTTCACAGCCCCATAGAAAGGCCTGACGCCAGGATGGTACAGTCTTTTTCTGTCCCTATGGGCTCCATGGAACAAAGGATCATCAAGGCCCTGAACCCTGATCTTTCCGCAGACGACTGCGCCCTGGTGGAACACGGCGGACAGCCTTATCTCTATACAACGGATGGCATGGCTGAAGGAAGCCATTTTCGCCTGGATTGGTCCACTCCAGAGGACATTGCGCACAAACTAATCGGCATCAATCTTTCTGATCTCATGGCCGGCGGAGGGGAGCCGGAGTTCTGTTTGCTCAATGTTGGAATTCCTGACCCCTCGCAGGGCCGGGAAGATATACAGATAGAAGAATTTATCGAGCGTTTTGGCGAGCGCCTTCGCATGTTGTTGAAGGAGAATGGATGCCAGCTTGTAGGAGGAGACACATTTCGCAGCGCCCAATTTTTGTTTTCTTTGACGCTGAGCGGGCCGGCACTTTACCCCAGGATGCGGCGTGCCGCAGCCGGCGATGGACTTTACATCTCTGGCTCTGTGGGACTATCCCGGCTGGGCTACGATATGCTCTCTTCAGAAGGCAGGCCGGATCGAATGGACCTGGACCAATTGTGCCAGGCAAAAGAAAGGTCTGGCGATGCTAGCAGGAATGAGGAGAACCAGGGTCAGGCGACGGCTGCAGCAGCGGGCGGGGAACTGTCCGGACGGGCATTCTGCAAACATCTACGACCCTGGCCCAATCTTCAGGCAGCGCGAAGCCTAAACGGTCTACAGACCCATCATTTTCCGGTGCATGGATCCATGGATCTAAGCGATGGCATATTCAGCGATTGCCAGCGATTTGCTGAGAGCTGCGGCCTGGACCTCAAAGTGGATCTGGATTCGCTTCCTCTGCCATCGGGGATCAAGGATCCGCTGTACGCCGCTTCTTCCGGAGAAGAGCTGGAGTTTCTGGCGTCCTCCGCGGAGCCCATCCCGGGTTGGATTCGAATTGGAAGCTTCCAGCAGCCGCATTCGACGCCCACAGTGGAGTTCTTGCGCAATGGAAAATCCGTCCAGGGCAAAGCGTATTACGAACACTTCCAGGATTGAGCGGCGCCGCTACGGTACCATAGATTTGGATGCGAGAAGAGTGTCTCGCATCGTCCGGCTGCCGGGACTCTCTCGTTGCCCCGGACAGATTGCGGGACCGGACAGGGCCTACTCGGCGTCGAAGTACTGCTCCAGATGGTTCTGTAGAATGGACAGATCATCCTGGTGGATGGCCGTAAATTTCATGGCGGCGTAGTGATGACCCTCTTCTTCCCAGGCCCGAACCACACGACCCGTGGCCTGAATGGCTCCATCCAACTCTGGAAAAGAAAAAGAAAGAACCACCGGCACTCCCTTTTCCAGCGGAACCTCGGTGCGGAAGCTCACCCCGCCCATACTCAGGTCCCGGCTCAAACCGGTGTGCGGCTGCTCCTCCTTCAGCGGTCGGTACTCCACGCTGAAAACCAGGTCCGCTCTGGGGAACTTCCGCTTTTCCTGCATGACCCATTTACTCCGCAGGGTTTCCATCCGGCAAGAGTTTTGATTGCAACCACAGGTATGAATCATTAAATTCTACCCGTGGCCGCTACAGCAGATATCCATCGTGAGCTTACCAATTTTTCCAATTTCTTGAAACGCAGGAATTTGAAGATAACGAACCAGAGACTGCTGGTGGCCGAAAAGGTGTTCGAACTCGGGACCCACTTCACGGTGGATTCCCTGGCCGAGGCTCTGAAAGACAGGAAGGGCGAGATCTCCCGGGCCACAATCTACAGAATAGTCTCCCTCATGGTGGAATCCGGCCAGCTGACGGAGCACAACTTTGGCCAATCGGTGAAGTACTACGAGTACATCCCTCCCCGAGAACACCATGACCATCTGGTCTGCGTGGACTGCGGAAGAATTGAAGAATTTGTTGTGCCGGAAATTGAGAAGATTCAGCTGGAGATCGCAACGAAATACAATTTTGACCTGGAAGACCATTCCCTGAATCTATATGGCAAGTGCAAATTCCTCAAAGAAGAAGGCCACTGCGAAAGGCGCAAAGAAGAAGCAGACACCATCAAGTAAGAAGGCTGCCCCGGCCGACGTTGGCACAAAATCCGGAAACTCTACCGGTGGGCCCATAAAGGGCTCAGCCAGGAAAGGCCCGACCGGGTTTACTTCGAAAAAGAAGGCCGCAAAGAAAGCGGCTTCCAGGAAATCTGACCTTCCGAAGGTAGCAAATCGACCGGGCACAAAGAAATCCGCCACCAGAAAGTCGGTTAAGACAAAAAAATCTGTCAGCAAGAAAACCGGCACGGCCGCTGCACACCCTTCCGAACCAGGTCTGTTTTCTGATGTATCCCCCTCCGAGGCGAAAAGCAGAATCGGAGAACTCAGCAAAGAGCTGCGCTATCATCAACACAGATATTATGTAGAAAACAAACCGGAAATCAGCGATCGCCAATTCGATGCCATGCTTCGCGAGCTTCAAAGCCTGGAAGAGCAGCATCCGGAATTAAAAGAACCGGATTCTCCCACCGAGCTTGTGGGTTCGGATCTAGAAGCAGGCTTCGAAAAATTCGAGCATACCGTTCCTATACTTTCCCTCGGAAACACCTACTCCACCGAAGAAGCCCTGGCCTGGGCAGAGAAGACTATCGGTCCCGGTCAAAAGATCAATCTTCAGTGGAAGGTTGATGGAGCCACCCTGGTGCTTTATTACGAAAAGGGAAAACTGCTTCGGGCTGTTACTCGCGGCACCGGTCAAATCGGCGATGTGGTGACAAACAATGCAAGGACCATTCGAAGTATTCCGCTTCAACTTCGCGAGGCCGTGGATCTGGTTGCCCGGGGCGAGGTCTACATGACCTTCGCCGACTTTGAGAAGTTTAACGAGGAATCGGAAAACATTTACGCCAATCCCAGAAACCTGGCAGCCGGCTCCCTCAAACACAAGAAATCCAGAGAAACGGCTCGCAGACCGCTTCGCTGGGTGGCTTTCGATCTGCATCTGTCTTCGGATCCGGAACGCTTTGCATCGGATTCAGAACTTCTGAACTTTGCCCGCTCGCTGGGGCTACCGGTATTTGAAGACAATCGAACCATAGAGTTTCATGGTCCAGGGGATCTGCAAAAAGCCATTGAAAGCTTCGAAGAGGTCCGCGAAGAAGTGGCCTTTCCCGTAGATGGCCTGGTACTCAAACTGGACGATCGCTTTCGGAGGCTGGACCTGGGATTCACCGCTGCAGTTCCGCGATGGGCCACTGCCCTGAAGTTTGAACCGGATCTGGCGCAGACGAGAGTCGAAGAAATTGAAGTGTTTGTTGGACGAACCGGCAGAGTTACTCCCAGGGCCCGACTGCAACCGGTGCAATTGGCCGGCACTACAGTTACTTATGCAACCCTGCACAACGCCGACTTCATTGAACGCCTCGGAGTTCGCGTGGGATCCACAGTAAAAGTAAGCAAGCGCGGCGAAATCATTCCCGCTGTGGAAGAGGTAGTGGATCCAGGTAGCGGCAAGCCTTTTGAGTTTCCTTCCCTGTGTCCGTCCTGCCAGAGCAAATTGGTCCGGCCCGACGAAATGGTGGATTGGCTCTGTCCGAATCCAGAGTGCCCGGAAAAGGAAATCAATGCGCTGATTTTTTTCTGCCAGCGAAAACAGATGGATATTGCTGGACTGGGCGAAAAGACCATACGGCTACTCTACGAACGAGGCTTCCTCAGAAGAATCGAAGACATCTACTTGCTTTCTCAAAAAGAGCAGGCTCTGAGCGAACTGGAAGGTCTGGGAAAAAAATCGGTACAGATCATTCTGGACGGAGTGGAGAAGTCCAGGCAGAAACCATTTCGCACAGTGATGGCCTCCATAGGGATGAAGGACATCGGTCCTTTTATTACGGATGTGCTAATTCAGAATGGATACGATGCGCTGGAAAAATGGCTGAATCTCGCATCGAGCAAAGACGCCCATGAAGTTCTGGACGATATGGATGGTATTGGTCCAGACACTGCAAGCGAAATCATCCAACAATTGAACAATGCACAAAACCGATCTCGGCTAGAATCACTGCGAAAGGCCGGATTGCAGATGGAAAGCGCGCAGACCGCTTCCGCGCTGGAGCCAACCATGGCCGGACAGACCTGGTGCGTAACCGGAAGCTTTGTCCATTTTCGTCCCAGAGATCTTGCCATGGATGAGATTCGCAAACGGGGAGGACGCACCACCGGTTCTGTTAGTTCCAAAACCACTCACTTACTGGCGGGCGCAGAATCGGGTTCCAAACTGGAAAAGGCGCAGAAGCTGGGAATTCAGATAGTGAACGAAGAGGAATTCCTTCGCCTGCTGGAGGAGACCTGAAAAATCCAGGCGCCTTCACCGGTGGACCGGCCATTCCTGATAGCCGGACATTTGGTAGAGTCGCTCCGCCCATGCTCATGCCAACGAATTCGTTGGTCTTACGGCCGCCGATAAACCAGCACAGTTAGCGCTGCATTGCGATTCGTGTGGCAAGCCATTGGCCAGCAAGGCACATGATCAGAGCCATGAAACTGGACGCCAGGGTAATGTAAGTCCAGTGGATCCCAATCAAGTTCAGCGCAAGGGTCATTAAGAAACCTGATCCCAGAGAAAGAGTCATGGGTAATACGGATAGGGACTGCTTCCAGAATACGAAGTATGTGAAGATCCCGATAAGACCGCCATTTATGTAATTCATGGAACCCAGGGCCAGAGCCAGGAGGTTATCTGCCTTCTGAGCGAAATAGATGAAGGAAAGCGCCGACAATGTCAGGGCCACAAGCGATATAAGCGAAAACCAGCGGCCTGATTTTTTCGACTGCAGCAAGGACTTCCAGACAGCTCCGGTAGAATGGATGGCGCTATCCAGTGTAGACATGGAGGCTGCGGCCACGAGCACGGCGAAGAGTCCGGACAGCACTGGATTTGCGGAGTGCTTGACGAATGCAACCAGCTGGCCCCGTTCTCCCAGGTTGGGGTCTGCGGCAAAAAGGAAAGCGCCTACGGCGATGAAAGTCATAATCACGACGGTGGCGCCCGGACCGCTCAGTATGAGGGAACGCCGTGCCAGCTTCAGGTTTCGCACAGCCAGCACTCTCTGAAGGAGATCCTGATCGGCGCCATGACTTCCGATGGAGACGACCAGGCCACCAAAAAATAGCGGAATGGTATGGGCCCCATCCTTCAAATCAATGGTCCAGGAGAAGAGCGCCGGGCCGGCCGTATGATGCCAGTAGTCCAGACCGGGCCAGAGGATAGCCAGAAAGCCCAGGCCCATCAGGAAGAGAATCATTCCTTGAAGTTGATCCGTGACCACCACCGCCTTTAATCCTCCACTCAGACTGTAAATGCCGGCCACCAGTGCAGTGAGCAGGATCCACAACGCCACCGGGCCACCAAATAGCTCGGCCAGGGCCAGCCCGCCCATGAAGAATCGAACTCCGCTGGAGATGTACTTTGCCAGCAAGTAAGCGAACTCCAGCAGTCCGCGAGCCCCATTGTCGGCGCCCACCGCTTTGTAGATCGATGTATCTGTCATTTCGTAGATGGATTTCAGATAGAATCGTGCAACCAGGATGCGCCCCACAATGTAACCCAGGCAGAGAGCTAGAAGGTTCCAGCGACCGGCATATCCTGCTGCAGGAAAGATGAGAACCGTAGCCACGGATGTTTCTGTAGCTACCACCGAAAGCAAAGAGGATACCACACCTAGCTTTCTCCCTGCAAGAAAGTAGGATTCATCGGTGGCAGCTTCCTTCTTCAAAAAGAAGGGAACCGCAAAGACGATTGCTAGATAGATGATCAGAGGTAAGTAGACGAATTCCATGGAAAATACAGATTGATTCTGCCGGGGCGCCCGGCAGTGTTGCACCCAATAATCTCCCAGTTGATATTGTTCTATTAGAAACGCATCATCTTTTCTTTCGATCCCTGATCCGACAGCAAAGATGGCACTCGCAGAACGGTACGAACCGGGGCTTTGGCGCCCTTAATCATCCGGAAGCGGAGGCGCCTCGCAAACCTTTGCAGCGGGAAGCATCGTGCAGTATCAGAAGTTTAGAGAAACACCGAGGCTTTATCTTCCGGAAATGGCCTGGGCTCTATTTATGCTAGGCCTGCTCTTCTCGCTTATCCCGCATGCGGTCGGTTCCTACGAAGAGATGGGAGACATTGCCCTCATCTCCAGGCAGAACGCCCTTGCTGCCGACTTTGATGTACTTAGAGGCGCCTATTCCAGGTTAGGATTCTTTCATCCTGGTCCCATCTCCTTCTACTGGATGGCCTTTGTGGACTGGCTGCTGCCGGACAGCTGGTTCGCCCAATACTCTCATTACTATCCGTACTGCATGGCTGTCTGGCTGGCCAACACATTGATGGGGCTGGCCTCGCTGGGCGCAGCGCGAAAATCCGGATTGTCCTTTTTGAATCGCCTACTACTGCTTTCGCTCATTGTATTCTTCTTGTGGCACCTGGGAGGACATCTTTTCTTCAGCCCCTGGGGTCCACATCTGACCATACTTCCAATGCTCTGGTTCTGTCTGAACCTGATTCGGGCCGGCGAAGGCGACTTTAAAGCGCTGCCCGCGCTGGCTTTCGCCTCAATCTGGATTCTGCACAGCCATGCAGGCAGCCTGATTTTTCTGGGTCCTTCGCTTCTATATCTGCTCTTTCTATGGTATGGCCTGAACCGGGAGAATTCCCTGGATTGGCAAAAGCTACGAACTCCTTTTCTTCTGGGACTGCTTATACTTCTGGTAGGCCTTTCCCTGCCGGTCTACGAAGCGCTGGTAAACGACGGAGGAAACATTGCTGCCATCTTGCATTACCTGGGCGAAAACTCCACCTGGAGAAAACCAGGAAAAGCGCTGCTCTTCATGCTTTCTACCATGGACGGCCCTCTGGCAACCGTGGCGCCAATTTTCTTTCCCGCCTCTCTGATGGCGCTATACTGGATTCGAAAGCGCCTGGCCAGAAAAGAGAAACGACTGCTCATTGCATGCGTCATAGTCATGCTGGGAAGCTTCTACGGCGCCTTGCGCACTCCAGGAGTGCTGGTTCCGCACCTTTTCGATCATCTTCTTTCTATTCAGGCGGTGTTCGTAAGCGTCGTGTGGACACCTTTACTGGGTAGGATCGGGCATCTTCTG
>JAGRNE010000164.1 GCA_020440915.1 Leptospiraceae bacterium
TTGTGCGACCCAAGTATGATTTTCGCAATGAAATGCGCAAACTTACTCGCCAGGCCATCGAAGAGAAGAATGGAGGAATTCCCAATCCCCTATTCTTTCAGGTGGACCAGGCTCGGATGGAAGAGGATGCCAGGGCGGTAATGAACCTCCATTTCAGCTCTCCGCAGCCGGCGCTGACGCAGATCCAGTTTTTCAAACTGGCTTTGAGTCGGCTGCAAAAGGAAGGCATTCCTGTTCTGATCTACTGGCCCATCGTTTCCCCCTCCCTACAGACATTGCTGGACTATGAAATGATTGAAGGGCCGGACGGTTTCGAGGCTTTGCTGGATTTTCATAGAAGGGGCATTCGCCAGAGTATCGAAGCGGAGCGGAAAAAAGGAGCGAGCATAGTATTTGCAGGCCCGGACGACTGGGGCTCCTTACAATGCAGGGCCTTTGTGGATTCCACCCATTTGAGCGGGGCCTGTTTTGATGAATTGACGAAGCTGGTATTTGGTCCTATACTACCGGCGCTAAAGAACAAAGATCGCAATTAGAGCGCCCGGACCTGAAGGGATAGCTACAAAGAATTAATATTCGAGGTCGGACCGGCCTTGAAGAATCAAAGTACAACGTTGCGGCAAATGCCCATTATCCGAAAGCACGGACCTGAATGCTGGTAACCCTTTCCTGGCCGGCGGCCACATCGGAAACAATCACCACAGGATCGCCGGGCTGCACCCGGTTTCTCTGACGCAGTTTATCCAGGGCCGACCGAATGGTCTTTTCTGGATCGCTGGAAAAATCCATCAAAAAGGGCACCACTGCGCGCACCATCCAGAGCTTTCGCCTGGTGGAAGACATATTGGTAAAAGCATAGATGATGGAGTTCTTGGGCCGAAAGCTGGCCACCTGCCGGGCAAAGATACCCCGACGGGTAATTACAAGAATGGCCGGTGCATGGATGGAGTCCGCCAGTTTCACCGCAGAGCGGGCCAACTCCTCTCTGGTATCCAGGGGGATGCGATGCTCGGCGAATCCAATACCTGGCTCTTTTTCCATTCGTTTCGCAATGCGATCCAGCATCTGAACACACTTCACCGGATATTTCCCTGTGGCCGTTTCTCCGGAAAGCATTACGCAGTCGGCCTGCTCGTAGATGGCATTGGCCACGTCGGTGGCTTCCGCTCGAGTGGGCATTGGATTTTCGATCATGGATTCCAGAAGGTGGGTAGCCACAATCACCGGCTTGCCAGCCAACACACAGTCATGCACCATTCTTCGCTGCACAATGGGCAATTCCTGGATATCGATTTCCACTCCCAGATCGCCCCTGGCAATCATCACTCCGTCCGCAACATTCAGGATCTCGCGAAAATTCTCTATGCCTTCTTCGTTTTCGATTTTGGCAATTACCTGGGCATGCCCGTCCAGGTCCTCTATGATCTTCTTTGCTTCCAGAACATCTTCTGCCCGACGAGCAAAGGAAAGGGCCACAAAATCCAGATCGTTTTCTACTGCGAATCGAATGTCTTTTTTGTCCTTTTCGGTGATGGAAGGCAAGTTCACACGAACGCCAGGCAGATTGATGTGCTTTCGCGAACCCAGCTGGCCGCCTTCAAGAACACGGCATTGTAATCGGCCTTCTTCAATGGACAGCACTTCCAGGTTAATCAGGCCATTATCAACAGTAATGCGATCCCCGGGGCTCAGATCACGGGCCATATCCCGGTAATTTACGTGTACCGTATGCTCTTCTGCATCGGTGGCCGGAGTTACTGTAAATGTGAAGATATCCCCCACATTCATGTTAAGACTTTCGGGCAATTCTCCGGTCCGTATTTCCGGGCCCTGCAAATCCATGAGGATGGCTACCGGGTGATTGAGCTTCTTGTTCAGATTCTTGATCTGTCGCATGATCTGACCATGACTTTCATGATCTCCATGGGACATGTTCAGCCGGGCCACATTCATTCCGGCTCGTGCCAATCTGGACATGGTCTCCGAGGCGGCGGTGGCCGGCCCGATGGTGCAGATGATCTTGGTTAAGCGGAATTCCCGGCGGGAAGAAGACATGAATTACCTGGAGCGAGCAAAGATACGTCCAAAAAAGTCTTCCTTGGCTGTAGCAACATCAAATTTTTCCTGATTTGGCATGGATGCTTTGCGTTGCTGGTCTGCAGCTTCCATAGCCTCTTTGTACAGCCTTCGGCCATGCCGCTGGATGTACTTCTTGGAAATCAAGATCGGCCAGACGTACTTTGGATCGTCATTTCGCACGCGGAAGGAGTAGACTTCCTTTCGCCCATGCTTCTTTAAAAACATAACCAGGCTGTCTTCGTCAAAGTCCTTGAGCTGCTCTACAACATGGGTGCGGTTGGGCAATTCCCCTCGATCCCAGGCTTCGTCCAGAACCTTGCCAATGCGATCCAGATTCTGTTTTGCCTGCTCATCCAACTCCATCCGCTCTTTGGATTTTTCAACGTCCTGCTGCATCAAGGCCTGAGCATTGTCCGCAGAAGCAGTTTCCACCCCTCCGTGGCTGCGTTTGGCTTTCTCTGCCTTTTGCTCTTCTTCGCCTTTTAGCCGCTCTTCTACCAGTTCCTTCTGCTTTCGGCGCGCCTCGGACTTCTGAATTCGAAGCTTTTCCTGTTCGAATTCTTTCCGTAGCTGATTCTTTAGTTGAACCATCTCTGTTTTCTTTAGCTTTCGCCCGCCAAAGAACTGGCGCCAGAGCCGGCGAAACCAGGGTAGCATCTTGAACAGCGATCGCTGCTCCAACCCTTCAAAGGATTTGAGTTTCTCTCCGTCCAGGAAGCGCTCCACACCCATCTCCGAGAGAATGTGGACCTCCAGATCTTCTCCTTTCTGGTCCAGAAGATCCCGGGCCGCTTTGATGGCAGGCTCCAGGTTCTCTTTATGAAGGACGTAGGGCACCAGACGGGAACCTCTGGGCATATTGGCCGAAAGCACGGCCGGATTGGATTGCAAGGTTTGCAGATGCTCCTCGTCCCAGTTAAAGTGGCTGGCCGGTACCACTTTCTGAATCTTTTGTAGATCGGAGACGCTTTTGCTGATCTTCTCTTTCTTTTCCTTTTCCTTCTCTTCCTTTTCCTTTTGCTCCAACAAAGGAAGGATCAATCGCATTTCGGCGATGACCTGACCATGACCTCGCGGCATGGTCTGTCCGGTGGCCTTCTGAACCAGTTGGCGGCAGACCTCCTGGCTATAGGATTCGGTGGACATCTCCTTCACAATACGGGTCTTGGCGTAGCGAAAAAGCATGTCCAGTCGCAGGCCAAGGTTTCGGCGATCCGGAATCAAGACAGTACGATAGCCTACTTTGGCATCTTCCAGATATACCAGTTTGCGCTGATCGATTAAGGCCTGGATGACGGGGCGGGCAAAACGATTGTAGGTAGTCTTCTTTTCTTCGGCGGTCTTGTCAAAAGGCACCACCAGGAATCGCGCAATCTCCGAGCCTGCATGGGTATCGTTCAAATGCCCCTGATCGGCCCTGGTTTCCAGGAACTGAAAGCGCTCATCGTCCCAGGAGGCATCCCTGGAATCGATCCAACGGGACAGCGCCTGGATGGTCTTTTCCTGATAGAAGTCCACGTAGCGGCGGGCCGAATTATGATCCTTCTTGCCTGGTCTGCAGAAAACTACGAGCTGCGAGAGGCCGGGCCGACTACCGGAAACGAAGTCCAGCGCCGGGAAGCAATAGGCGCATTGAAGCTTGGAACTACCCCGTCCCAGGAGTTCACGGAGGAATTCCATGAACTTATCTTCCGGAAGTGTAACTTCCTTCTTTAGCTGATCCATACCGGGCAGAATCCGATTCACATCAAAGCGATTGGTCCAGTCCAGCATCGTGTTAAAGAGCGCAAAGATGCCTTTGTACTTAAAATCGCCTCTGGCTTCAAGAGCCTGCACGAATTCCGTGGACTCCTGAAGGTCGGCTACATCCGGACGGGATGGATTTGTCTCTGCTGGACTTGACATGGAAAACACTTTACCCGGCACAGGGGTCCCCGATCCTAATTCAGAGCCTCCAATGCAGAAAGCAACAATGAAAAAGAATACCGGGTACATACTGCCAGATCAAGAGGAAAAGGCCTCCTATTTGCAGAAGAACTTCGATGAAATCGCCGCTTCCTACGATCGATTCAACGATCTTTTCACCGGCGGCATGCACCGCTTCTGGAAGCAGAAGACCATCCGAAAGGCTCTCCACGGTCTTCAGAGCGGCACCCTTCCTTCCAGAATCACGGTGCTGGATTTATGTTCCGGTTCCGGAGATCTGGCTCTGGGTTTCGCTCGAAATGAACCGGAGCGAAGGGTTCTGGCTCTGGATTTCAGCGCCAGGATGCTCGGCGTTCTGGCCGCCAAACGCCCCACTGAGATGAAGAATCTGAACATAGTGCAGGGCGATGCCATGCATCTACCGTCCGAGTACTCCGGACTCTTCGATGTTGTAAGCATTGGTTACGGAATTCGGAATCTTACCGATCCAAGGGCCGGATTGCAGGAAGCCTTCCGAGCTCTAAAGCCTGGTGGAATGCTGGTTATCCTGGAAGTGGGCGATTTTTCGCCTTCCTGGATTGAACCCATGGCTCGATTCTATATGGAAAAGATCATCCCCATACTGGGCAGGATTGCCCAGGGCTCCAGCCACGAAATGTACGATTATCTTCCTACTTCGGCACGGGAATTCCCTGGAGCCATCGAATTTACTGACTGGATCAGCCAGACCGGCTTCGAGGCGGTGCAGTTCGAACGATTCTTTTTTGGAGCCAGTATCCTTTATTCCGGCAGAAAGCCATTGTAAGCTCCGGCCCTTTCTGCATATTCTACTTCATGCGTTTCGTTGTCTGCATTAAGCGCACAAAGTGGCAGAGGGATCTTGAGCGGTATGGCGATCAGGATTTCTTGAAGCGAATCTACGATCTGCAAAACCATGCTTATCTCAAGGTTTACAGCTCCCATGAAAGACAGCTTCAGAATCTGGAAAGATTGCAGACCATGTTGCCAGAGGCGCGTTTCATCTATCGCGAAGATCTGGTTACCTATGAGCCATCCGCCGACCAGGTCCTGGTCAGCCTGGGCGGGGATAATCATTTTGTGTACTGCGCTCGATTCGCAGGCAGCGATCCCATCCTGGCCATCAATTCCGATCCAGTAACATCTACAGGATCCCTGCTCTATTTCGATACCGAATCCTTCCTGAAGAAGCTGGGCCGCAAAGAAAAGAAACCGGAAGCTGCGAATCTTCAGCCTTCCATCACCCGACAGGAGCGATGGACCATGATTGAAGCAGATCTGCATTATCCCGATGGGCGAATCGTCAAGACCGGTCCCTGTATAAGCGAAATCAGTATCCGAAACGCTTTTCCCGATGCCATGAGCCGTTACGTGCTTTCAGTAGAGGGCGAACCTCCGGAAGAACAGAAGAGCTCGGGATTGCTGATTGCCACCGGGGCAGGCTCCACGGGCTGGTTTCGCAATTGTCTTCCTCCGGCCATCCAGCGATCCTCCCATGCCACGTTTGGAAGAGAAGAGGAAGTCTACCGGATTGTAGCCCGCGAGCCTGGCTTCAAAGCAGGCCGCAAGTATCGCTTCCGATATCGAAGCATGGATACCCAGGAGTTGCATGTTGTTTCGGAGATGGATGGAGAGTTTACCGTGGATGCCCACGAAGAGAGGCGTTTCCCTTTTCCTCCGGCCACCCAGGCCCTTATCCGACTTAGCCAGCAAAGGCTGCACGTTGTGCGGGACCTGGAAAACCTGGCCCGGCTGTAAGTCAGGGGTCAAGGAAAGCCGCCCCGCAAGGATGGTTTGAGCGGCAACTTTTACGCCGGCTGGACCAGGCCAGAGCAAATCAAAGAATGCTTGCCTTAATAGCGAATCAGAATCAAATTCAATAAGTGCCCAAGGAAATCACCCATATCCATGTAGCGGAGAAAATCCGGGACAGAATGCCGGATCCCTGCAGGTCCATTCTGGAAAAGCACGATCGCCCCTACAGCTTTGGCTCCATGTCTCCGGACCTTTACTATTACGATGTGCGACTTCCTCTGGAAAAGCGACACGATCTGGAACTGGGCGAGATTATCCATGGTCGTTACGGAAACGATAACTCCGTGCATGTGCTCTGGATGCTGGAACGATGCGTTACGCTCAAAGAAGAAGCGCCCTCTTCGCTTCCGCCGCTCTTTGCTTTTCTCTGCGGCTACCTTACCCATGTGGCGGCAGATACCGTATTTCATCCCTATGTTTATTCCGTGAGCGGTAACTATTACCATTCGGACCTTGCAGAGCGCACCAATGCAGAAGCAAGGCATCGGCTGTTCGAAACCATGCTGGATTTTCATATTCTCAACATGCGAAATCAATCGCTTCGGGATTTTCGCCTGCTGAATCGCATTAATCCAGGCAAACATAAAAACGATTTGCTGCAATTTTTCAGCCATGGTATGGCCAATGCCGTGGACGAGGAGGGTCGCAACATGCCAGACCCGTCAAACATCCACTGGATTACCGAAAGATCTTTCAAGCGTTCGCGCACCATGATTGGCATGTTTCATAACCGGCCTCTGCTTCGCGGATTGCGCACTCTAAATCGCCGAATGAACGGTAAGATCAGTCATATATCCAACCTGGGCTACGTGCGAAATCATCCGGCGCAACAGCAGCTTCGATTCACGGAACTGGGTCCGGCGCCCCATCCCGTCACCGGCGAGGATTACGGCGGACCGGTAGGCGAATTGCTCGAACGATCCACCACCAGAGGAAAGGATTTTCTGGACGTTTGCTGGAGACGATTATCCGGCGAAGTGAGCAAGGAAACGGCCGCAAATGTGCTTCGCCCTTTTTCGCTGAACAACGGACTGGAAAAGACCCCTACCGAAAAGATGGTGCATTACAGCATCAACCCTGCATTGAATCTTCTTTAAAGCCCGGCGGGGCCGCGGACCAGTTAATGCGAAACCTGGCGTGATCTGCAGCGCAGAATGAATTGTACATCATAAAGATGGACCTGGTCCAGGGAATTGAAGTCTGTCACCTCGGAAACGTACTCGATCCGAACTCCCCCACAGCCGGCCTCCGGACTCCACTCACGCACATCAAGGACGGCAAGGTGATCCTCAACAGGGGCGATGGGCAGGGCGAACACAAGTTGAAAGGAGCCTTCGCTGGAGCTGTAGATCAGCTGCCTGTAATCCCGGCCGCCGCCAGGTGCAACGTATTCACCAAAGATCAGCCAATCCGGCTCCCCGTCCCCGGAGATATCAAAGCCGGTCACAGCATGCCGGGACGCAAAGCTCCGGGGCAGTATTCTAGAAATGGATTCCGGTGGTTCTTGACCGAAATCGGCCAGGTGCCGGGCATCGCGAAAAAGCCCATCTTCCAGGCCCGAGATGATGCGCAATGGGACGTCGTCAGGGATGGAACCAGAGACAAATTCCATTTCAGGCTCAATCTGACCATTCTTCCGCTCAAGGCTGAGCACCGATCGGACGCTGAAAGGGCGATGCTCCGAAGTGGACGGGTCGCTCAGGATGCACTCCATTTCCTGCAACCATACACGCCGGGGTTCGTATCCATTGGGACAGCTTAGCCCAGCATATTCATAACCTTCCGCCCTTAGCTCCGGCGGCATCACCGGTCTATGGTCCTCCGTGCACTGCGATAAGCCGGCCAACAGGGAAAGAGACACCGCTAGCCAGATCATTTCAATTGTCTGCCGCATACAGCCCCCTGCTTTGCCCAATTTCTCTGGCGTACATCTGCATTGGCCTTTACCATGCACGTATACTTCTTAATCCAGCCACCCACAGGGGTGCAATGACACCTGCGAAACGAGATCAAGGCGCATGGCCGGAGCATGCTCGGATCAGTCTATCCAACCCAATGGATGGGCGGCCAGGATGTCCGGAAGCGGCGAGGCGACGGTGGAATCAGCGGCCCGAGTTGCCCGGCATATTTTCGACCCAGTAGTAACGATGGGCAAGCTGACTCATGGACTCCCAGGTTCCGGGCGCTTCCCAACCGCAGACGTCCTCTGGGTCAATCCTCTGCTGGTCGTAGAAGTACATTTGTTCACGCCATTCATTGCCCCAACGGCGCGACTCAGGAGCATCTGTCGTATCATACTTA
>JAGRNE010000165.1 GCA_020440915.1 Leptospiraceae bacterium
TTTAGCTTATCTACCGTTCCGGTTTTCTTGTGCATACGAGCATTGCGAACAACAAAAGGCATGGAGGTCTGGGACTCTTCGCCCAGGGCCAGATAAACCTGTCCTTCACCGATAACGATTCTTCGAGCGGCCTCAACCACAGCTTCCATGGCAGATACGCAGTTCTGATTCACAGTAACTGCAGGAATTTCGTCTCGAAGTTCCAGAAGATTGGAGATTACTCGGCCGGAGTTGGGAGCAAAAGGGAAGCCCTCTCCCACTACAACGCCATCGATTTTGTTTTTATCGATGCCGCTCTTTGCAAGGATATCTTTGGCAACCATCAGACCCAGATGATGGGCGGGAAAACGGCCCAGGGCTTTTCCGATTTGCGCAAAAGGAGTCCTTCGAGGATAACAGATTGCAAGACGCTGGTTCAATTTCATAGTGATAAGACAGAAATCGCAAACCCGGTGCCGGGTCAATGAAATCTGTTCAATAGAATTCCATGCCCGGTTACATTAACGGGACATAAGAAACAAGCGTAGAGAGGCAATCGCAGCTACAGCGTTCGCATCGGCGCGCTACCATGGCTGATCCCCGAACGGGCCGCCCTGGAAATCTGATGCAGACGTCTGCGGCGCATTTCTGGCCTAGAAATCGGCAAAAAGGCCAGCGCTACTTGCGCCGGCGGCCCACAGAGATATAGAGTCGGTAAAGCCCTATTGAAAAGACTCCCCGATTCCCTGTTCTGCAAGTTTTTCCAGATCGGCCTTATCGTGCGCTACAATGATGCGCACCTCTGGATGCTCCTCTTTGAATCGATGAAGAGCCACAAGTTGATCCGCCACCTGTTGCCGGTTTTCCTGAAGAAAGACCCAGCTCACCAGCGCCGGTCGACCTTTTTGCTGGTCGATATTTGCCATATCCCAGGCGATGTCGCCTACGAAGAGATATTCCTTTCCGTTTTGCAGACGAATATATACCAGCTGGCTTCCCACGCTATGGCCGGGCGCCTTTTGAAGAGCGATGCCGGGAGCCAGACGGTACACTCCTTCGTATTCCAGGGGTTGCAGGCCGGCCAGCCAGCCATCCGGGAACCGCGCGGCGGCAATGGTAGGTCCATTGATTTGCTCGGGAGTCAACCGGACCTGATCCTTTATTTCGGCCAGGAAAGGGGATTGGGCAATCCCTCCAACGTGATCCACATGCTCATGGGTAGCCACAATGAGGCGGGCTTTTTTCATGGCCTCCTGCATAATTGCAAAGTGCTCGGAATAGAAGGGCTGACCTTCGTAGAATTCGTTGTGCAGGGATTCGTCCTGCGCTGTATCGATTATGATCTGACTTCCATCGGCATAGTTCAGCTGATACGAAACAAATACAAGACCGGTCTTCTGGAACAGACTCTGGCCCGCCATTATGGCCGCCGAAGGAAACTGTCCTTCGCCAATGATCAAACCATTCAAGGACACAGGCAAATTCTCGGCGCCTTCTTCAGTAGATCCTGCTCTGGACCGCAATTCTTCCAGCTTGATTGTAAATGCTCCTTCATTGCCGGAAGGCGCGAAAAGAAACAGGATATAATATCCTACAAAAAGAAGAACAGCGATGCCGCCCAGAATATAGTATAGCTTCGATCTTTTTTGGCTCATGGCTCATCAGGAAAGACCTGTGACCAGGATGTCAACCGGTAACGCGTCCGGGGGGCAGATAAAAGAGGTCTACTTCATGAAGATGCGAAGTCTAAAATCCTTCTGTCCGGACAGAACCTCCAGACCTCCTCCGCTCAGAAGCAGCAGCGCAGAATGAATGGATAGTCCCTGCCCGGCGCCGCTCTGTTCCTCCAGTTCCATGGCACCGGCTCTGGCCATGCCCGGCGCTATGACGTCGCCATCCTGCACAATAAGCCAGTCCATCCTGTTTGTAGAACTCTGAGGAAGAATCTGCACACTTCCATTTGCGTATCGCGTTGCATTTCGCAGGACTTCGCGCAAAGCGTAGAAAACCATTTCCCTTTCGGAATCGGATAGGGACGGTTCCGGCGCCTGCAGATCGATCTGCAGTCCATAGCTATTTCCGATGCGCTGCAGTGCGGCCAGCAATCCGCCGGAGCCCAGGGAGTTGTCATAGCCGGGCATATCTTGCAGCAGACCCGCCACTCGATGGTGCAGCGCTTTTAAAGTTTCCACTTCTTTCTCAACAGAGAGCTGCGCATTTCGAGAAAGCTTTTCCAGAATCAGTCCATGGATATCAGGAAGGACCTCATCATGAAGCACCCTGCGAGCCATGGTTTCGCCCAGCTTTCTGGAATGCATATACTGCTTCTGCAAATCCATAAGGATAGAACTGAAGCGAAGGATGGCCATGGAATCCAGTAGTCTTTCGCCGGCCACGCGAATGAATTCGCGCTCCTCCCGGGTAAGGCGCTGTCCCAGAACCTCCATTTCTCCCTGCTGCCCCTCTCCGCCCAGCAGGGAAAAATGAGAAACGATTTCTGGCTCGCTTTGCTGCTTTTGCCCATACCCTGGACTTTTTGCCTTTCCGGGTCCTTGGGTAGCAAGCTCCGAATCGGCAACGGCCGGTCTTTCGCCGGATGCGGTCGACGTCGCCTCCGGGGTCGCTGACGCTTTCGGCCCATTCGCGGAAGAAATGGCAGTAGCGCTGGAGATGGTTTTTGCCCCTAGAAGAGAGGCGAAAGAACCCAGCGGACGAATCCTGGCCTCCCGCAGACCAAACTCCTGGCATATACGCAGAAGCAAAGCGGAGGCGCGTTCATGAATGTCTTGCTCGCCTTCGGCGAACAATCGAAGCAGGCCGCCGGAATCAAAAGGCTGCATTCGGGCAAGCATGCGTTCCCGATCCCGCATCAAACGATACTCCAGATACCCGGACTGAATGGAAAGAAACATCACCGGAAGAAGGAACCAGAATCCCGAGTCCCAGGGCGAAGGGTTAACCAGAGCAGAAAGGGTCACTACAAAAAGAGAAAGAACTACGATGGTCCGAACGTTTTTCCAGTAATATCTGTGCATACCCAGACGGGGCATGTTGCCGCTGAAGACTTCATAGAGCACAGAAGCCTGACTGCTAAACACAATACCGGATAGAATGCATGCCTGGGAAAGCAGATCCAGGATTAGAATCCCAGCTAGATCCGCGCCCACTCCATGCATACGTAGCAAAAAACCCCCAATCAAGATAAGCAAGAGCAGCAGAAGACTGAATGCGGCCCCCCGGAGTAGAGATCGCCCCTTGAGGCCGGAGGAAGCTCTGCGACGAATCAAAAAAAGGCATGCCAGAGCAACAGGAGTTCCGGAGGCCATTCCCAGCCAGAATACGGAAGCATTCAAGGAGCCGGTGAGCAGTCCGGTCAGTGCGGTTTCTCCGCCGGAGAAGATGTCAAGGTAGATAAATATGAGCGCCGGAACACAGGCCAGGATTACCGCTGCCGGCGCTGAAATCTCTGGACGCGCCGTAACGGTCCCGGACCCGGCCAGATCTGGAGTAGCCGAAGGCCTTTCGCTGAGCATTACATTTATCAAGAAAAGGTACGCAATAGCGATGGAGAAATACAGCGCCAGGTTTACCAGAGCAAGCATGGCAGGCCGGTTCTGGCCTGCTAGCTCGGCCAATCCAATGGCATGAATCACAAAAAAAGCCGCAGCGACAATAAGCGAAATCCCTGCCACAACGGCGCGAGAACTCTGCCGCTTTCCGCTCCAGAGCAGAAAAATGCCCTGATAGAGTAGCAGGCCCATGTTGCAGAGCGAAAGTAGCAGGTTAAGGTTTAGCAGTACCACAAGTCCGCTCTCATCTAAATCCTATTTCCCGATAAAGACCTGCATTGCCGGACATTTGCCGCTTCCGTACCGGACGGCGGCAGCCGGGCTACTTGCATTTCCGGGCTCGCCTTCATGATTCTTCGCTGCAATTTCCTTCCTCGTCCCATACCAGGAAGCGATTCTCGCGGACAATTATGGCCGCGCGCGTTCGGGCTACCTTTTCGTCTGCAGATGTATCGTTTAATCCCCACAGAGAATAGATCTGCCCGTTGATTCGGCTAATGGTTCGCTTATCCTTGAATCCCATGCGACGAGCGATCTGCTCATTGCTCATTCCGGAAGCCAGCATCTCCGCCACCTTTCTCTCGTTGGGCTCCAACAACTCCAGAGGAGAATGTGCGCGATTGTACCGGCTCTCTTCCATTCTCTCCTGGATTTCCGGATCGAAAAAACTCCGGCCGGATCGCGCCTGCTCCAGTAGAGGTACAATCATTTCGGGAAGCAGGTAATTGGATTTTCGCACGTATGCAAAATGACTGAGAATTCCAGAATTCAGAAAATCCAGGAAGTACTGCTCGTCGTCCTGAATCGAGTAGAAGACTACAGGAATGCGGGGCCACTCCCGGCGAATGGCCACAGTTGCCTGAATACCATTCCATTGGCCGTCCAGTTGAACGTCCATGAGCAGAGCATCCGGAGGCTGCTGATTACAGTACTCCAGGGCTTCTTCTCCGCTGGCGCATTCGAAGATGACAACCACTCCCTGGTCGCTGAGTCCGCGGCTCAGGCCTTCCCTTAGCTTCTTATTGTCTTCGATAATACCAATCTTCATTTTTCCCTTTAGCCCGGCGCTCACTCGCTTCCTGTTCCACAATCGCCAAAATTGCACAGCCTGCGGCGAATGGGGCCATGCCATACACCCGGAAGCCAGTCGCCGGACCGGCAGTTTTCATTATTCATGGGCCGCCAGAACCGTAAAGCACCTGAGTGCTCCATGGACTGCACCCGGACCGTTCCATGGAAGCGCTAAATCGGGTAGAACGTAGGGGAAAACAAAGCCCAACGAGGCAAAGGAGTCAGCCATGCTGCAAATCTCACCGGGACAGGCCCGAAAAATCCTGAAAACCAGGCCATTCTATACCAACCTGGGCGCTCCATCTCCCTGGTCCGCCTACCTCATGCACTTTGAAAAAAATGCAGGTCCGGACGCAACCTGGGGCCCTTCCCGACAAAGCCTTTCGACCGGAAACTGCCTTCCTTTAAACGAAGAGCAAAAAAAACACCTTCTGCGAAGCCTTGCGATTTTTCAGCTGGGAGAAACCGGCGAAGGTCGGGTGGTTCGAGAAATTACCCGGTCCAGACTCCGCCCGGTGGATGCGGCTTACCGGCAATCCCTTGCGCTATTTGTCCAGGAGGAAGGCAAACATGCGCAGATGCTGGGGTCCATGATACGAAGCATGGGCGGATCGGCGCTGGCGCAGAACGTAACCCATGGCTTGTTTTTTCTGGCGCGCCGGCTGATGGGGTTACGGCTCAAGATTATGGTCTTGCTCGGCGCGGAAATCATAGGATGCGAATGCTACGGAATGCTGGGCCGCTTTCTAAAGGATCATTCCGTAGGCGATGGACTCTTGAGGATTCAAAAAGATGAGCGAGCCCATCTGGGCTTTCATTGCCACTTCTTTCATTTGCTGGGCCGCAATCCAATGGGCCGATGGCTTTATCTGGCTCTTTATTTTCCGGTAAGCATGGCGGCCTGCCTGGCCGTGCTCCTGGATCAGCGAAAGACATTCCGCTCGCTGGGAGTATCTACAACGACCATGATTTTCTCCTTTGGCCGGCGCATAGCCGCAGGAGCCCGACTGATTCTAAAAGGTTGCCCATCTCCGGAGGCGGTCCTATGAAAGAAAATCACATTGCCTTCATAATGGATGGAAACGGCCGATGGGCGCAAAGTCGCGGAATGTCCCGCACCAGAGGTCATGCTGCAGGTGTACGCAGTCTGGAAGCTATTGTTCAATGGAGCGTGGATCAATCTGTGCCCTATCTTTCTTTCTATGCTTTCTCCACTGAAAACTGGAAACGTCCTGCCCGGGAAATTCGTTCCATCTTTCGACTTATGGACACATTCTTTCGCCGAAGGATCCACACCCTCATCGAAAAAAATGTGCGAATCCTGGTTTCCGGCGACTGGATGGCTCTGCCCGAAGCCAGTCGCAATGTAGCCGCGGATACAATGCGAAGGACCGCACATTGCACCGGCACCACCGTCAATCTCTGTATCAATTACGGAGGTCAGATGGAACTTCGAAGGGCCTGCGCTCTCTGGGCCGCTCAATGCCAGCAAACCGGCGACTTTTCCGTTCCCGATGAAGAAGAAATGAGAGATCTCCTCTATTCCGGGCTGCCGGATGTGGATCTTCTGATTCGCACTGGCGGCGACAGCAGGATTTCGAATTTTCTGCTTTATCAACTGGCCTATGCAGAGCTTTTCTTTTTGCCCGTTGCATGGCCGGATCTTCGCCCGGAACATGTACAGAAAGTGCTGCAGCAATTCGCCGGTCGCGAACGCCGGATGGGCGGTCTGGCGCCGGTCTGATTGGAGCGGCGCTCAACAGGGCTAACGCCTTAATGTGATTGCCAATTGATTCAGAATATCCAATCTGTTCCGGCCCGGGAGCAACCGGGTCCAGGAGCGTGATGGAATGAAAGTCATAAAAGGTCGAAGAGCGCTTGTAACCGGGGCTTCCCGCGGCATAGGTCGGGCCATCGCGCTGGCTCTGGCCCGGGAAGGCGCCACTGTCGCTCTACTGGCCCGAAGCAAAGAAACTCTGGAAACCGTAAGAATGGAAATCGAGGGCCAGGGTGGTCGGGCCCTGGTTTATCCAGTGGATGCCACAGATTCACGTTCCTTGCGGCGCACTCTGGATCAGGTAGTAACCGATCTGGGAGGTGTGGACATCCTGATCAACAATGCAGGGGTGGGCACTTTCAAACCTCTGGAACAAATGAATGAATCCGAATCCGAGGCGCCGGTGGCTCTGCCTTTTGCGGCTGCAGTGGTAGCAAGCCATCATCTCATAAGAAGTATGCTTTCCAGGGGCGAAGGTCATATCGTGAATCTTACCAGTCCGGCGGGCTATTTTCCTTTTCCCTTTATGGTACCCTATACGGCAGCTCGATTTGCAATCACAGGGCTGAGCTACAGCCTGCATGAGGAGTACAGGAAGCGTGGCATAGGAGTAACGCTGCTCTGTCCGGCCCAGGTAGATACAGGCTACTTTAAGAGCAACGATGCTGACATGGGATGGTACCCTCGATTGGCCCGCGCATTTCCGGTCCTTTCGCCGGAGCTGGTAGGAAGAAAAACCATCCAGGCCATCAAGAAGAATCGCAAAGAGCTTATCTTTCCATTCCGGCTATGGTTCTCGGTCAAGTTCTACACAAAGTTTCCTGGATTTACCTTTGGACTGTTGCGGCTGCTGGGCTTGCTACGGCCGGTAAACAATCCTCCTTCCTGACTCTGTGCCGGACTCCAGGAGGAAAACTAAAGGGTCAGGATCAAAGGTTCTTGATTTCGCACAATCAGGGTATGTTCGAACTGGGCAACGTAGCTGCCATCATGTGTCGTCAGCGTCCATCCATCGTCTGTTTCCAGGGCGAATCGCGCCCCGGTAGAAATAAATGTCTCAATGGCAATAACCTGCCCTGCTTGCAAGACGCGATTGTCCCGGGGATCTTCATAGTTCAGAATGTCGTAGGGCTCTTCATGTAAGGCACTTCCGGTTCCGTGTCCGGCCAGGTTAAGAATGACTTCGTAACCTGCATCCCTTGCCATGGAATGGATCTTTCTTCCTATGGATCGAATAAGTGTACCGCTGCGCACCGAGGCCACGGTGCTTTCCAGGATATGCTGCGAGACCTGGCAGAGCCTCTCTTTCTCTTCGGTAGCGTTACCCAGACAGAATGAAGCGCCAGAGTCGGCAAAAAAGCCATCCAGTTCCAGAGAAACATCGACGTTGATAAGATCCCCATCCTGGATTTTTTTACCCCCTGGAATTCCATGAGCCACTTCCTGATTTACACTAATGCAAGTTTGTCCTGGAAATCCGTACACCAGATCGGGAGCTGACCGGGCCCCCAGTGCAGAAAAATGCGCATGACCGATGGCATCGAGTTCCGCTGTAGTCATGCCGGCCCGGGCCCTGGATCGCATGGTACGAATGGTACTGGCGACAATCTGGCCCACCTTCTGCAGGCTGCTGATTTGAGATGGTGTGCTTACGGACATTTGC
>JAGRNE010000166.1 GCA_020440915.1 Leptospiraceae bacterium
TGGCCTTCCACAAGCGAGTCGAAAAGGGAGAAAATCCTGTCCAGTAGACTTACCAGTTCGTCCGGAGAAAGATTCTCAGACAATGAAGTAAAATTCTCGATATCGGAGAAGAGGACACTAACTTCTTCGAATCGTTCGGCAATGGCTGAATCGGAGATCTTTAGCCGTTCAACGATTTCATCCGGCAAGGTATTTCTCAGAAGGGAATCGGCCTTCTCTCTTTCTTCGGCCAGGTTCATTTCTGCTTCTCGATAAATCACAGAGCCGTAGTACAGAAATCCGAAAGTTATGATCGAAAACCAGAAAATCACCAGCGAGCGCACAGTGGGCAGAGCTTCGGCGGGCAGAGATACCAGAGGTTCAAATGGAATAACCTCCAGGGCCAGCAAGGCGAAGATGCTCAAAATGACAAATGCGTAGACAAACTTCCGCTCTCTGTACGGAAAATAATAGAAAGCACCAATCACCACAGCGGGCATTAGAAATTGGCCGTATGTTTCAGTCCCGGCCACAATCGCCGTTAAAGTAATGTTATTCAGACCTGAAAATGCGAACAAAGTTCGGGCCGGGGTATGCTTTTTGAACGCACTGCAAATCAGTACCAGAATCTGCAATGAAAGCATGATTGCGCTCACCCATAGCAAATGGATTCCGCCAAAGTCTCTGTAATAGAGGGCGGTGGGAAGAAGACTCAGTTGCGTCGGAATAACAATGGCCACCAGGGTATTTAGCACGGTGACATTCTTCTTCTCTGAGGGATCCAGACCGCTGTCCACGCCCAGATTTCTGATCCAATGCCATAGCGAAACCATGCAACGGGCCTGACATGCGGCGAAAAGTCAGGCAAGCGAATTGGGGGGCCGGCAGAAAAAATCTTCTTTGCAGCCAGGGATTCAAAAGGGGGTTTTGGTAAGCGTGCTGCATGAGGAAGCCAGTCATTTTTTTCCAGAATTTGGGTTGATTCTACGGAAATCCGCAGAGCAATCATTCTATGGTACGTAGCGATCAGGATATTAGCTCCAGGGTAAGGCAATCGCGTCTGGATACGGTGGATCAGTACTACGATCCAGAGTATGCTCGTAGCGTATGCGTCAACGTTCTGGATTTTCTGGACCGGTACTATTTCCGGGCAAAGATGGTGGGCTTTGATACTTTGCCTCATACAGAAAACCCGGATACTCCACTCATCTATGCGGGCAACCACTCCGGAATGGCTTTTCCCTGGGATGCCCTGGTATTCGCTTCCACTCTTTTTCGCAGACAGGACTACGATGAAAAGCATCCTGTGCGCGCCCTGGTCGCCCCGGCCTTGTCTCGCATGCGAGCGCTGCACCCTTTTTTCATTGATAACTTCTGGCACAGGATTGGAGGAGTGGACGCCACACTGGACAACTTCGATGAACTATCCAATCGCAAACACCAGGCAGTAGTGGTCTATCCGGAAGGAATTGCAGGAATTGGCAAAGGGTTCGATCGGAGGTACCAGCTTCAAAGATTCTCCAACAGCATGCTTCGAATGGCGCTGAAGTATCGCACCGACATTGTTCCGGTACTTACTGTTAATGGCGAATACATCAATCCGTACGGTTACAAGGTGGACATCATCAATCAGATTGCTCAGAAGATCGGCATACCTTTTGTTCCAGTGGGCCCCCTTTCCACTCTAATCTCATTCTTTCCATGGTCTTTCTATTTTGGCCTCCCAGCCAGGCTCACCTACGTTCGCGGCCGAACGGTACGTATCGCCGACCTCACGGATCAAACTTATGATACGATTACCCAGAAAGAGATGAACCGACTTCGCGGAGTTGTGCAGGAACACTTTCAAAATGAGCTCCGGGAGGCCGTGGAGCTTCATGGAAAGGATCCCTACGCGCTGGAAGAAATCACAGAGCTCTGGTGGGAAAACAAAGACAAGCTTTCCTACATTCTGCCAACCGGCTGGCCGCTGCTGTTTCATGAACATGAGCGATTGTTCCTGGAAGCGAAGAACAAGAAATCGGTGCAAATGGATCATTCTAACGGTGCCTATGTGGCCGCGCTCATCAGGAATCCGGACGTGCTGGCCTACCATCTACCCGGCATTGGCTGGCCGGCCCTGCTGACCTGGAAAGGAGCGAAATGAAAAGCCTGCGACTGTGGGGAGGTCTGGCGGCTATATACGAGGCGATGGCTTACATTGCCGGCATGGCATTCTTTATGGGTGCCGTAGATTACATGGGAACGGCAAATCCGGAAAGCCGGCTGAGGCTTGTAATCGATAACCTGGCTGCCATGTCTGCGATGAACGTTTTTATCTACGTTATCTTTGGATTCATGCTTCTTGTTCTCGTCTTTGCTCTGAATGAGCGGTGGAAAGATCATGGGCCTTCGCTTCTGAAAGTCGCCACAGCATCTGGCATTATCTGGGCGGGGGTTGTAATCGCCTCCGGGATGATCTTTAACGTGGGAGCGCAAAAGGTAGCTTTAATCCATGCCGAGGATCCAGAAGGAGCTCTGACTGTCTGGCTTGCCGTCGAAGCCGTGGCCGATGGATTGGGCGGCGGAGTGGAGATACTGGGTGGCGTATGGGTTACCCTTGTAAG
Source organism: Leptospiraceae bacterium (assembly GCA_020440915.1). Taxonomy (GTDB): domain Bacteria; phylum Spirochaetota; class Leptospiria; order Leptospirales; family Leptonemataceae; genus UBA3465. Next base: position 2,586 of record JAGRNE010000166.1, read on the forward strand.
CATTGCCGGATTGCGTAGCAAGTCCATGGCGGCCATGCACTATCTGGGATTGCTTGTGGGGCTTGCGGGTATCGTAACCATTGTTCCACCGGCAGGTGCCATTGGAGGCATAGTTTTCGGACTGGGCCAGATTATCTGGTTTCTATGGATTGGTATTTATTTGATCTGGAGCAAGCCTGCCGGAGAAATGCAAAATCGGCCGCTTTAGAGCCTTTCCGAGGAAATCAGAATAGCTCGGGCATTCGTCTGCAGGCCAGGTTCGGTCTCTCTTACCGCATGGATCGGTACTTCGGGTCCGACAGGGAAAGGCCAATCAAAGACGATGCTTCCCGAACGAATAAACGGAAACAGGAATATGCTAAAAGAAGAAAAGAAAGATCACATCTTTCGGATTACCATCGACACCAACCAGACCAATAGCCTGGACAACCATGCCTTCGCAGCGATTGCAAAAAGCCTTGGTAAGGTGCGGGAGGATCCTTCCGTAAAGGTGGTGGTAATCACAGGCCAGGGAGATAAGTTTTTCTCCAATGGCTTTGAGCCAACCATGTTTCTCGAAAAGAGCTTCCAGGAGGTCTGCGAACTTCTGGGACCAGCCATGGATGCCACTTCAGCGCTTCTCACTTTTCCCAAACCGGTGGTTAGCTTCATCAATGGCCATTGTATGGGAGTGGGATCCGTTCTGGCAATCTTCACAGATTACAGAATCATGATCGATGGCAAGGCTCGCTTCGGTTTTCCGGAGTCGCAGATTGGCATTAACTTTCCTTCGGTGCCGGGTTTCGTTCTGAAAGAGCTGGTGGGAATTCGAAATGCCAGGAGCATTTTGTTCTCTGGGCGCCCGATGAAAGCGCCGGAAGCCTTGCAGGTAGGCGTCATCGACGAGGCAGTGAGCGCAGAAGATGCTCCAAAGCGTCTGGAAAAGTATTGCAATCAGTTCAAAGACATGGCCATGGAATCGGTCATCGGCATAAAGAAATCCCTGGTAGACTACCTGCGAGCCCCTCTGGAAGAATTGCGGCAGACAGACACCGAGGAACTGGCGCGAGCCATTGTTTCCGAAAACGGTCAGGAAGGTATGCGTTCCATTGTGGAGCGAAGAAGACCGGTGTTCAAATAGAATGTCTTTTTTTCGCCAGCTGGGACTGAACGGAACCCGAGATTAAGATTGCCATTGGAATTCTAGCGGACGCTGTGCACACCGTCCCAGTCATCCCCGGGCGGGCTTTCTTCATAACGCCTGGCTCTGCTATAATAGAGCCGGTAAACATGCTCGGAAGGACTGGTTCGGGCGAGATCTCGGAACAGAGCGGCAGCCCCTGAGAAATCTTTGTTCACATAGAGCAGCCTTCCTTCCTCAAACCGCGGTCTTTGCTTCAGAATCTGATCTTTGTCCTTTTCCGAACGATGCTGAAATACCTCGTAGATCTGAATGGGGCGAGTCTTTCCTCGCAGGCGAACGACATCTAGAGGGCGAATCCCATCGGCACCAACAACCGAAGTAAAATCTCTGTCGCCGGTCTCCGATGCTTCAGTCCCTGGTCCCATTAAATCTGTTTGTGTACCCAGAACATCCTGGCTAATCAGCATTTCTGTTCTGTACAACTTTGTAAGTGTTTCGATCCGGGCTGCTGTATTCACAGTATCTCCTACAGCCGTTGTGTCCAGCCGTGTCTGCGAGCCTATGGTGCCTAACATTACATTTCCATAATGAATACCGATCCCGATGGCAATAGGCCTGGACCCTGTAAGGGCCCGCATGCGATTGATGTCGGCAAGCTCCGTTAGAATATCCAGACCGGCCTTCACGGAATCCTGTCTGGATCTAATGCGATCTTGAAATAGCGCCATGATGGCATCGCCCACGAACTTATCTACGAAACCGCCATTTCCAGTAATATGGGGCTCCACACGCTGTAGATAATCGTTTAGAAATTGAATAATCTCCTGCGCCCCCAGGTGCTCAGACATCTCCGTAAATTGCCGAATGTCAGAAAAAAAGACCGACATCGGAATATTGCGCGCATCTCCCAGTTCCACGTCTGAAACATCCGTTCGGGAAAGCACCTGGATAAACTCCCCCGGCACAAAACGAGCGAATGAATCAGATTGACGCTTCAGATTCATGGTCAACTCCTCCACCGCTTTGAACGCACGGGCAAACATCGCCGCCAGAAGACTGGACTGAAAGAGAACAAAGGCGATAAGGCCTACGGGGGCCAGGTTGCTCTCGCCTGTCATTACAATACCAATGTTGTAGAGGACATCGTTCAGTGCGGCGAAACAGAATACCAGGGAACCAGAAACGAAAAGGAATGCTTGATCCCGTCTGCGCCATGCGCTAAGTACCACTCCAGAAAGGCAGTAGGCAATAACAAGAATCAGAAATATTTGAAAGGGGACCAGAAGTCTGGTGTAATAAACCGCCGGTGCAAATAGCGAAAGCGCAAACAATCCGCAAATGGCGGCAATTCCATGGCCAATGCGTCGAGAATACTCGTCGGGATAGATCCGTTCGAAATACGCCGGCACAAGCGCCACGCTCAGAAAGAATGTGAGATACTCCAGGCGATGGACAATAAACCAATCAAATTGATAAAGCACCCTTTCCCCGGTGAGCAGGCTTCTCACAGCAAGAGTCATACAAAGGCCCGCAAAGAGAATAAGCTCCAGACTACCACGACGGTGCAAATACAGAACCAGATGATATAGTCCCATAATCATCAGAGATCCGAAGAGCAGGAAATCCAGACCTGTCCTTCGCTGACTCTGCGCGATAATCTCTTCTTCCGGGCCCATCATTGGAGCGCTCCAGAAGCCTCCGGCTAGATCCTCATAGTTGCTCACATGAAATAGTATTAGACTCTCCCTCTGGCCCGCATCAATCTGAAACAGCGAAATTCTTCTTGAACCGTCCGGGCGAGAATGCCGACCCTCGATGGCCAGAGATCCGTTTCTGGCTATGGTCGTTCCATCAATGATCAGTCTGTAAGCTGTTGAAACTGCTCGAACATCGATGGCGAAGGTTCTATTCTCATAGAACAAGGGGAGGTCTCTAACCTTCAGAAGGTAGGTCCCAAACCCCCGGGAAGATATGGGGCGTTTCTCCAGATTCGTTGTCCAGTCGCCGGGTATGAGGGTACGAACGTAGTCCTCTTCTCCAAGGGCTTCCGCTTCTTCAGGAGACAGGAACCGTCCGGGAACAAATTTCCACGGACCGTTCAATCGTAGTATGCTCTGGCCATCAATTCTGGCTCCATCCAGAACTCCGTCCTCGACCGTCTGCTCTTCTCTGGAGCAGGATAAGCTGCAAGAAAGGAGCATCAAAAGAATCGTTGCTCCATGTAAAGTACAACATCTGAATAGAAAGGCTCGGAGGGCTCGGAGGGTTCGTAGCTTTCGGGACTCGGATCGCAGAGACCCTGTTAAGGAATTCGGACTGTTCATAGGAATCGACGGTTAAGCGAAATTAAGGATAATGACGAATATTTCGTTTCAGTTCTTGTGAAATCAAACGAAAAACCGGGACGCGCTTCGATTTCGCTTTGCGAATCAGACTGAATTATCTCATTCGCGCGGAAGATCGCCGCCGGAAACCTGCATGCGGGCTGACTTCTGTCAAGGGTTAGTTAGGACGGAGGCGAAAACAAGCCTCTACCCTGAAAAAATACCTCAAACCAGGTATTTCTTCAGGACTGTAAATTCCCGGAAAGACTGCTTACTCCACGAATCAGAAGATACAAACAGAGGGTGAGTTCGCCTCCCAGAGCCGAGATCACCACCAGGCTTTCAAAGATATTCGCATACGTTTCATAATCCGCCATGGCCACAGTCGCCACGGTATCCACAAGATAGCCGGCAGCAGCAACGACCAGAAGGTAAGCCAGCCAGTTCGGAAAGAGATCGGTCTTGAAGAAGAGGTAAGCCTGAACCAGCAAGCTGCAGGCAAAGAAGACCAGCGCGATCTTGTATCCCATCCCATGAGCCATCAGCAGTTGATACGCCAGGTTGCCTTCGTTCTGGGTAACAGAAACTCCAGGTACTCCGGACTCCCCGCTCGCGGAAATCAATTGCAGCGCAATCCAGGGCAGGATCAGATTTAGTCCCAGGACAGTAGCCTGGGCAAGTCTAAAGAAGGCAGAAAGCAATGAGAGACTCTCGTTGACGGATCGAAGTATAACGAAAAAGGCAATGCCTATCAAGACATCCGCTATGATCATCACCAGATCCGCCAGAATACCCAGACGAAATAAAAAGGCCCCCTCCAGGACGTTGCGAACCGTAGCTTCGGGCTGTCCCACAATCAGCATGGTTTCGCGCACCGCGCCCTGGGCAAACATTCCGCAGACGATGATGATAAGATACAGTACTCCTGCCAATCGAGCAAGCCTTTGCAGCCCGGGTATTCCTTCTATATTTGCGCTATCTATCACTGGGCCCTCCGCTTAAAATTCTGCGAACTTACGCTGTAAGTTTTTGTCACTGAACAGGTGCGGAGCAATAATACAAGCAAAAAGAACGCCCTTTTTAGCGGAATCGCTCTATGAAGAACGTTCGAAAAGGATAGGCAGAAAGCAGCAGGGCAAGCATACAATAGTACAGGGCTACGGCAGTCCACATTACTGTATCCGGAGTGAGCATCGGAATAGTGAGCGAATCCAGAAGTAGTCCCAGCAATCCGATCAGAACATCCTTCAGCAATAGTGCGCCACCTCCAAAAAGAAAGATAAGCCCCAGAAGCGCTGTTTTGATTCGAATTTGACCGACCTCTGATTTTCGCCAGAAAAAGAAAATGGCCAGCCCAACACTGAGAAAGGCCAATGCGCCCGGTAGGCCGGATATCAGGATCGGCCCCCCGACCGTTATGAATTTCAAGAGAGCAAATACTCCCGCGAAAATGAAGAATAATAGAGAAAGGGCCATTGGTAAGGAGCGCGCCCTCCATGCCAGTCCAACCAGCCAGAGATAGAGCAGAAACCAGCAAAGGGCGCTGTATCCTCCCGAAATCCTGGGCCAGGGCGAAACGAACAGCCATTGCTGCCCTATCATCGCTACGCTGAATGCCAGAAGTGCATTGCCGGCCGCCCAGGTCAGTGCGATCTGCTGCACCGGATCCTCGGATTTCAGCTCCAAATTGCTGGTCCTATATCGTTTATCCATGGAGACGTTGCAGAAATGCGGCCGCTTCCAGCCGGTTATTCTGCCCATCGGAGCGCAACCACATTTGGCGGCATGAATTCCTCGTCTCCCGAACGTAATGGCCTGCCGCCTGACCAGGACCTGCTGTAGAAATCCAGACCTTGATCCGGCAGCCGCGCAAGGTTAAAAACATACTCTGCATACCGGCAATGACATCTCGAGACTTATCCAGGGCCGGATGCCTCGTCCGGAAAGATAAGCCGCAACGGGCTAGGGGAAGCCGGGCATCGGGTACGTGATTCTATCTCTCGGACGGCCTACT
>JAGRNE010000167.1 GCA_020440915.1 Leptospiraceae bacterium
CCGTAGTGGGCATGGTCATCCATCTATTCAAGAGTTTCGGATCGGTGCTATTTCTGCTCTGGCCGGTGATGCTCTGGGTTTCCTATTACGCCACATCCGATGAGCTTTCGCGAACGGTGATTCGCTGGATGGTCCTTCTGACGCTTTTCTTCTGGGTCTTCTACTTTCTGTTCGAGTTCTATCCTCCGGTGGATCGCGCCACCGTAGAAAGCTGGTTTCCAGGTCAATTTTCGGTGCCGGATATACCTTCTCCGCCCACGAAATGAAAAATCACTTGTCCGGCCGCCCGAGCGGGACCACGTCGTAATTATGCAGTTTCAGGGTCTCTACACAGCTATCATGACCCCCTTCCAGAAAGGGGGAGCAAGCATCGATTTTGGTGCCTACCGGGAACTGGTGGAAAAGCAGGTAGCAGCGGGTCTGGCCGGAGTTGTGCCCTGCGGCACTACCGGAGAATCGCCCACACTCAGTCATCAGGAGCACCGGGAACTGATTCAGAAGACCGTGGAATTCGTGAACGGCCGCATGGCTGTCATTCCAGGTACCGGCAGCAACTCTACTAAGGAAGCCATGGAGCTCACCGCCGATGCATGCAGCATGGGCGTGGATGGAGTGATGCTGGTGAACCCTTATTACAACAAGCCTTCCCAGGAAGGGTTATACCAGCATTTTAAGGCCATTGCAGAAAAGTCCAGCAAGCCAGTTGTTCTCTACAACATCAAGGGCAGGACCGCTATCAACGTGGAGCCAGAGACCATTCGTCGACTGGCCGAAATCGACAATATCCAGGCGGTGAAAGAAGCCTCCGGGGATCCCGGTCAGATGGCTCGAATCATGCGACTTTGCGGAGATCGACTGTCCATGCTGTCTGGCGACGACAACATCACACCTGCTGTAATGGGTCTGGGCGGCAAAGGAGTTATCTCTGTTGCCTCCAATCTGTATCCCAGGAAGCTTAATCGAATGGTAGGACACTTCCTGCAGGGCAACTTTGCTGCAGGAAATCAGATCTTCTATGAGCTTCTGGATATGATGAATGCCATGTTCTGGGAGACCAATCCTGTGCCAGTAAAGGCCGGCGCCGAGCTCCTGGGATTGTGCAACGGAGAACTCCGGCTTCCGCTGGTACCCCTTTCCGAAGATAAAAAAGCGGCGCTGAAGTCTGTGCTGGATCAACTGGGAGAGGACAATTGACGGCTTATTGCATGTCAGGCGCTGCCGGCAGAATGGGCCGGACCATCATTTCCTGCCAGCAGCAGGCCGGTTTGAGCCTGGCCGGCGCCCTGGAAAGAGAAGGTAGCGAATTTCTGGGTCAGGATGCAGGCAGTCTGGCGGGCATAGGCGCCCTGGGTATTTCTGTGGTTGCCGAACCCAATAAGGCGCTGAAAGGGGCGGCTTCCGTCATTGATTTTTCCTCCCCGGAAAACACTCTTAATCTGGCCCAGGCCTGCGCGGAGCAGGGCGTGGGATTGGTAGTGGGCACTACCGGCTTTTCGGCACAGCAACGAAAGGATCTGGAAAGCTTTGCCGCGAAAATACCTCTATTGATCTCGCCCAATATGTCCACCGGGGTCAATGTACTGTTCCATCTGACGCGCATGGCGGCGAAGGTTCTGGGAAAGGACTATGCCGCCGAGGTTACAGAAATCCATCATCGTCATAAGAAGGATGCTCCCTCCGGCACTGCAGTGAAGCTTCTGGAAATCATCGAGCAGGAATTCGGTCTCACTTCGGAGCATGTGGCCCATGGTCGTTCGGGCCTTACCGGCGCAAGACCCTCCGATGAAATCGGCTCCCATGCGCTTCGCGGCGGGGACGTCGTGGGCGATCATACGGTTTTCTTTCTGGGCGAAGGAGAACGTATAGAGATCACCCATCGGGCCAGTTCGCGCAACACCTTTGCCATGGGTGCATTGCGCGCTGCGGCCTGGCTGGACGGGCAAAAGCCCGGTTTGTATACCATGGACGATGTACTGGGGCTTGGCTAATGGAACTGGACGGTCTATTACAGCAACTTCGGCCGTTCCTTCGCTTCGTAGATATCTTCGTAGTCGCCTACCTGCTGTATCGCATCTATATGCTGCTCAGTCGCACCCGGGCCATGCAGCTTTTGATTGGATTCGGCTTCATCCTGATTCTCGATCTGCTGGCGCGGCGGCTGCATCTGGAAACTCTTTCCTGGATCATCACTAACGTTTCTTCCTATCTGGTTTTTGGCCTCATCGTTCTTTTACAGCCAGAACTACGCCGGCTGGTTTCGGAAATCGGACGAATGCCTATTTTTCAATGGGTGAATGCTCCTGCTGTATTGCCACTGGACGAGCTTACCGAAGCCGCCATCAGCATGGCGCGGCAGAAGGTGGGCTCTATAATGATCCTCTTACGCGAAATTCGCCCGCAGACAATAATCGACAATGCTGTTCGCGTGGATGCCTTGATCACCCGGGAATTGATCGAAACCATCTTCCACAAAGACACTCCTCTACACGACGGGGCCATGATGATCGAAAATAATCGGATCATCGCCGCTTCCTGCTATCTTCCTCTTTCTAACTCTAGATTGCTCAAAAAGACTCATGGAGCGCGGCACCGAGCGGCCATGGGAATTAGCGAAGAAACCGATGCCGTGATTATTGTAACGTCGGAAGAAACCGGTAAGATTACTCTCATGTCCAACGGTCAGATGTATACTCCCATCAAGCCCGATGAATTGCAGCTCCGCATTCAGGAGCTATGGGTGCGGTCACGCCGCAGGAAAAGCGCGGAGAAGAGGGCGGAAAAACCGGAGAAGGCGGGTCAGCCATGACACTTGATCTTGCGCGCAGAGTAGTTCTTTTCTTCACCAGGAACTGGAAAGTGAAGCTGGGAAGCATACTCATCGCTTCCATGCTCTTTTTTTATGTGCAATGGACCAGGAATGTTACCAGAGTATTTCATGTTCGGGTGGAACGACCAAAGATTCCTGACGATTTGATTCTTAGCTCGAGTATCCCCTCCTTTATGGATGTGCAGTTTCACGGTCCGGCCGAAGAAATGGAGTTCAATGCATCTGCTTTTACCATTAATGTGTTTTCGCCATCCAAGCCTATACCCGGAAAGAACCAGTACAAAGCTATTTTGATCCCGGATCCTCCCGGACAAATCGAAGCGAAATACCAGAAGGATCTGGAAGTGACCCTGGACCGCAATCTGGTGCGCGAATTGCCGGTGGATCCTAACCTGGATCTGGCCACTTCTGCGGATGTAGGGCTGGGGTATGTATCGACTACTCCGGCTACGATTAAAGTGCAGGGTCCTCATTCCATAGTGGCCGAAATGGATCGAATCCCAACCAGGCAGGTGGAAATACTCCAGGCCCGGGAAATAGTACAGCAGAAGGTGCTCATCGCCGATTTGCCGGAATTCGTTTCTGTAGCTCCCAATCAGGAGCTTGAAGTACAGGTGCGTGCACGGCTGCTTTCTCTTACATCCAGAGAAATGGAAAAAGAGACCAGGCTGGAAGATGTTCCGGTGAATTGTATGAATAAACTGAACGATCTCACCATGAAGGTACTGGGAAAGGGAACGGTGGATCTTCGCATTCGTTCCGAGGAACCGGTGAACAAGAATCAGTTCGATGTGCGGGTGTACTGTCCTGCCTTCTTTGATCCCTACAATCGCTCCATTAAGCCTACATTCATCATCCATGACGTTCCTCTTACCGTCACCGATAGACTGAATCGTCCGGAGGTGGAGATCCTGGACATTTTGCCCGCCCGGGTTACGCTACAATTTGAACGAGTGGTGCAGCGCCAGCGACCGGAAAATGAGATTCAGCAAGGATTGCAGGAGCACTTGATGCCATGATTCTGGGCCTGGGCACGGACCTCGTAGAGAATCACAGGATTCGGGAAGCTCTGGATAAGTTCGGAGATCGCTTCTTGAAGCGAGTTTTCTCCGAGGAAGAAATACAGTATTCACTTTCGCATCAGGATCCGGTACCTTACCTGGCTGCCCGATTTGCGGTCAAAGAAGCGGCCATCAAGGCATTGAATCTCACCGAGCAGGTAGGTCTGAGTTATCAGGATGTGCAGGTAGCGGGCAAGGTCTTTGGGAAGAAGAAGCTGGTGCTTTCGCGCAAGGCCCGGGAGCTGGCAGATGCCATGGGTGTGCAACAATTCCATATTTCTCTTACCCATACAGATGGAATGAGTATGGCTGTGGTAATCCTGGAAAATTAGAATCCGAAAGATGGTCGTAATCTGGCAATGCAAGCACAATAAGCCATCAGTTCGCAGGGCCTTCTAAACTGTCCGGAATTCGAATGTCGATGGATCGCTCCAGGGCATCTTCCAGAAGTTCCTTGCGAAGTATGGCTCCATGCATTTCCAGTGACAGATCTTCGCCGGCCTTTAGCCGCGGGGAAGGCCGAATAAAGAATACAAGCTCCTTTCCCTGTTTGCGGATTTCCAGACCATCTACGCGCCCGGATTCGCCGCGGCTTAATCCGATGGCAATCCTCAGTATTCCTGCCAGAACCTTGACCAGCCGACGATCATAGCGGTTCAGTTCGTCGTACTCATCGTGTTTCCTGGAGGGAAAGGCCTTTCGATGGTATCGGGCAAGGGCGGCCATGACCTGAATCTCCCGGCCTGTAAAGCCGAGCAGCATCTCCGTATTGCTAATGATGTAATGGCTGTGTTTATGGTGGGCGGAATGGGCAATAGCTATACCGCAGTTATGCAAAAGTGCAGCATACTCCAGGATCTCTTTCTCCACTTCCTCATAGAAGAATACGCCGGCCTGGCCAAGCGCTTCAAGGATGGATGCGCTCAAAAAGGCGCAGATTTCTGCCGGCCCTTCCTGGGGAATCATTCGATGGGCCAGCTGCAAAACCGAGGATCTGCGAATGCTGGAAAGCTCTTTGGTGCGAACCGTGCGGTGAAAAGAATCGAAGACAACGCCTTCGCGCAGAGCAAAGGGACTGTATTCCATTCGCGAAATGCCCAGAATTCGGAAGCTTTCCTGAAGTAGTAGAGCGCCTCCGACTATAATATCCGATCGCTTTTCATCCAATCCAAGCCTGGACTCTCTCTGCTTTCGATTCCTACAATCCAGAAGCATCTTTACGATCTCGTCCAGTTCCCGGGCTGTCATATCCCGACCCTCGGAGTTGCTTCGCAGATGGCTCTGCACCAGTTCTATGAGGGTTCTGGCCGTGCCCGAAGACCCTATGACACGATCCGGCAACAGGGAGGGCATCTCTGCTCTCAAGCCCAGCAGATTGAGTCGCAAAAAGTACCTGGCATCTTCCACGGCCGATTCCTTCACTTCTCCGCCCGGAAAAAAGCGGTCGGTGAGTCGAATGGCTCCCAGCTTCAGGCTTGTGGCAAATTCCGGAACTCCGCCTGTGCCGATCAGATATTCGGTGGAACCGCCCCCGATGTCGAGCAGCAGGATTCGCTCATCGAAGACTGGCAGCGCCTGAAGCACACCCAGATAGATCAGTCGTGCCTCTTCGTGACCGCCGATCACGTCCACTCGAAGGCCAGTCTGCTTCTTTACCTGTTTGAGAAAATCCTCCCGGTTTCTGGCTTCCCGAACGGCTGATGTAGCCACCGCGCGCACCGATGCGTTTCTGGTGCGCGCAATCTTATGAAATCGATTGAGGCAGTCTATGGCTCGCTGCGTCGCTTCCGGCGTAATGCTTTCCAGGTCGCCGGCGCCGCTTCCCAGTCGAACCGTCTCCTTTTCCCGGGTAAGAATTCGAAAGCCGCCTCCTTCTCCCGGTTCCACCACGACCATGTGAAAGGAATTGGTGCCCATATCTATGGCGGCCAGGGTTGTGTTCATACAGGTAGTCCCTCTTTTCTAAGTATGGCCAGAGCCGTGGTTCCTTCTACGGATCCAGGATGCAGTTTGAAATCGAATTTCAGCCCTTCACCTGGACTCTCTCGAAAGTGATAGAGCTGCACTTTTTCGCCGTAGTCTTCCTTCAGTGAAGTCAGCTCCATATCATGCGTGGTTAGGAAGCCAGAAGCCCCATTTTCAATCAAGTAGGACAGAATCCTTTTGCAGGCAAAGCTGCGATCCTTTTGATTTGTCCCTTTGAGCATCTCATCCAGAAAAAAGACCAGAGGCACCGGGCGATCCAGTAAACGCTTAAGCGAGCGGACTTCTGCATAGAACAGAGACTCGGATCGCGCCAGATTATCCTGTATCTGCATGGAAGTAGCCAGAGGAGTGGAGCGGAATCGAAATTCCCGGGCTCGCACACCTCCGCCCATCTGGGCCAGGATCAGATTCATGCCCAGAGTGCGCAGGAAAGTAGATTTGCCTCCCATGTTGGAGCCAGTAATAATCCACAGACGATCTTCTTTACGAAAGTCTACATCGTTGCCTACAGACTCCGAGCCAGCCAGCAACGGATGATGTAGATCGCGGGCCGAAATCAGAGGAAATTCTTCACCGACGATTTCCGGAAGGCAACGGGGGGAACTGAAACGGAAATGCGCCGCCATACAGAAAAGAGCGTCCAGCTGGGCAAACTGATCCAGCCAGTGCTCAATTTGCTGCTGGCTGCGATTGAGAAATCGGCCCATGGACCAATCCGCCAGAACCGGACCGGAAAATATCAGGCCTCCCATGGCGAAGGCCAGGGGATTGCGAAACAGCGAGTAGACGCTATCCTGGAAAATGGCTTCTCGCAATTGATGTTTTAATTGTTGATTGAGGGTATTCTCCTCGGCCAGAGCAGGATTGTGAAAGCGAAAGCCTTTGAGCTCCTTCAGCAGTGGTAGCGTTTCATCCAGGCCAGCCAGCAACTCGTCGAATCTTTTTCGCGCCCGCGGATTTCTGAAGAATAGCAAATAGATGCCAAAGAAGATCCACTGCGCCGGAAAGGTCAGGAAATGATAGGCCCTGGTTCCCAGGATTTCATGAGAAAAGAATGCTACAAGAGAGAATATCGCCAGGGTGGCCGCTACCAGGGCCAGCCAATCCGGAACGCCGGGCAACCGGTCTTCGTTGGTCCGGCTTCTGGATTGGCGGTAGAGAAAGCTTGCCGGGGCCATTGATTCCATGGCGCCTCGTTGTCGTTCCTCTCTGATTGCCGATGCTGGCTCTTCTGGCGAAGGAGCATGGGAAAACCAGCGTCCCTGCAGAACCTGCAAAGAGCTCAGTCCTGCCATTCGGGCCTGGCGCTCCCGCAGGATTGGGCCTGGCGGTCCATCCACGGCTTCCTGAATCCATCGGTGAAGAGTGCGACTGCCGCCACCAAGTCGCCCCAGGTTCAAAAAGCCAAGAAGCGAATAGGAGCCGGTGAGTAGCAGATCCCGGTTCACCTGAGCAAGCTCCTCCGCTTCGCTCTCGGTGGCGGATTGCAGAGTCTGATTCGACTCCTCCGCGCGGCTATCTGCCATGTCTGACTGAGATGCCTCTGATTCGGTCACAGTGGAAGTGTTGCTACCTGCGCTTCGGCCCTCCGAATGCGAAAGGTCGCCCTTTTCGGAGCCAGTCCAGCGTACCAGTCGATTCTCCCAGGCCAGGTAGAACTGGATTCTGTTTTGGCATCCATTGGACTTTCGGCGAAGCCTACCATGGATACGAACCAGCAACAGAAACAAAACCCATCCCGGCAACGAGGGCAGGAGGTGCACTTCTCCGGGCACAAAGACAAAAATGCTAATGGCTGATAGAAAAAAGGTGGCCGTTCGAAAGATGGAAATCAATCGGAAGCGCCCCTGGATTTTTTTTTGATGGTCCGTCAATCGTCGGATCGCTTTCTGGATGCGAGCGGGCACGACACCAGTGAAGGATGCTCCGCTGTCCAGTCCATCGAAATCATATGCTTATACAGGTAGACCATCTCAACAAATCATTCGTTTCCAGGAAGCGAAAGTCAGGAATCCTGGGTTCTATTGCAGGCCTGTTTTCGGCCAAGAAAGAGTACATCCATGCGGTAAAGGATATTAACT
>JAGRNE010000168.1 GCA_020440915.1 Leptospiraceae bacterium
CATCATCCAGATCTTTCAGAGCTAGTTTTCCCTCGAATCGAATCCGAATTCCCGAGTAGTTCCGCAGTACTCGAATAGGTTCAGAGGATACGGGAACAATCCAGACCTTTGCATCCGGCAGATAATGGGCACCTTTGAGCGAGTCAATGATCGCGGTGATCTTTTCGTTTCTGGTAAAGTGAAGCCTGAGTTTGCCGGCCTCCTGACAATCCACGCGCACCATAGGGGAATCATTATCCATAGCCCTGGATGTGCAGTGGTGGCAATTCGTTCACATTTTTTGTCAAGAAAGGCGGGTCCGGGCACAGCTCCGCCCGGTGAGTCACAGCACATTGCTGGAATAGTGCGATCTTTGCAATTCCGTTTTTCTAAACAATCTATAGTAGCGGTCCAAACGGGCGGAAATGTTTTCGGATCGGACGGAGATCGACCGAAGCTGGACGACCGCTCCCATGATGCGACATAATACCGACATGCTGAGGTGCACCAGCTCCATTTGGTTCGCAACCTCCCATCATTCTGGCAGAAATTGAAGGAGGGACCTATGACTGGTTCCGACTGTAGCGCTATGAGGAGCCAGGAGGATCTAGTGGACGCCGATTGGGTTCACAATCGCGCCGAAAATGGAATTCCGGCCTCAAATGCGCGGCGATTCGGAAGGTGTAGGCGGTTGGCCGCTGCAGGATTTGGTCCGTAGAGGTCCGATAATGCCTCTGATCCAGCTTTTTCAGCGACTGAAGATTCCCACAGGTTCGCCTTAAGATCCCCCAGTAGCTGTTAAGCGAACTCGGAACCGATTTGCGGATAGCTTGACGTGGTTTGACGGTCTGGCACTGGGCCTGTTCGGCCCGGTCACCAGGCACAGGCCGCCTTAAGGCACGGTTTCGCGTTTGATCCGAACACTCTCCATGAGATCGATGAACTCGACAGCGGCTCTGGATTGCCGGTTAACCGTGCTCTGGGAAATTCTGCGCGCCGGTTTCGCCTTTTTCCCCGAGCCCCGTCTTAATGCGAACCGCTCATTACCTATGACTTCTTGACATTCCACCAAAAAAATGTTAGACTCCCGCAGGGCAGGCCCATCGCACAGAGGATCGCCGAGGTTTCAGCATCCGGAAGGGTTCGGCCCATAGTCCGGAGCCAGGGCTGGGTAACTCTAGATTGCAGGAGCGATCAATCGCCCTGGTCGGTGGAAGGCGAAAGAATGACAATCGACTCCCCCTGGCATATTCTCGAGGTAGGATCGCTTGAAAGCCGGATGGCCGGAAGGTAGGATCGCTTGAAAGCCGGATGGCCGGACGGTAGGATCGATTGAAAGCCGGATCGCGTTTCGGTGCGATGACCTCTTTTACTTCCCGCTGGTTGATGAGAACGTCGGACCATAATCCCGCCGGAAATGGGGCCCCGGACGGGTCCAGTATTGACCCCATGCAGCCGGGGAGGGCAGTGGCAACCAGTCTATTCCACCGGCGAAGGCATATCGAATCCCAGTCGCTCCATGACAATGCTCAACCAGTTCTTGAAATCCTCGGCAATGAGATAAAGACAAGGCACCAGAACCAGAGTAATGAATGTGGCGAAGATCAGACCGTAGCCAAAAGAAAGTGCAAGCGGAGCGACGAAAGCGTCCTCGCCACCTATTCCGTAAACCGTCGGAATCAAACCCAGCACTGTGGTCAGCGAAGTTAGTAGCACCGGTCGAAAGCGCATGGCGCCGGCACGAACAATGGCCGTATGCAGATCCGATTCTTCTTTTCTCCGATTAATGATAAACTGCACCAGAACCAGCGTATTGGAAACCACAACGCCAGCCAGGGAGACCACACCCAGCAAAGACATAAAAGAAAGAGGTTCGCCGTGCGCCAGAAGGGCAAGGATTACCCCCACCAGACCAAATGGAATGGCGGACATGACCACGACGGGTAAGATCAGGGACCGAAAGAAGCTGGCCAGGATCATGTAGATTGCAAACATCGCAAAGCCAAAAAGTACGGCCAGGTTTCCCAATGACTCGTTGCGGTCTTCTTCTTCCCCTCCGTAGTTTATGGTGTAGCCGGGATAGCGGCTTTCGATGTCCTGAAACTTCTCGATCAGCTTCTGGTTCACCTGGGCTGATGTGATGATGTCTTTGTCCACATTTGCCTGGACCTTTCCCACTCGACGGAAGTTCAGGCGGTTGATCATGCTGTAACCCGGAGTGGGCTCTCCCCAATCCGTAACTCTGGAAAGTGGAACCAGCCCTCCGTTGTTATTCGAAACGAAAACATCCCGGAGGTTCTCCTCGCCCCGCCGGGCCCGGTCCGGAAATCGCACTCGCACTTCGATTTCGTCTTCGCCTTCATTGACTGTGGTGGCAATGGCGCCGTCAAAGGCTGCACGAATGGTGGTAGCAATGCTCGCCACGTTCAAGTCAGATCGGGCAGCCTGCACTTCGTTTACATCGAAACGGTACTCCATCTTGCCAGGCTCCAGATCCGTGGAGACATCGAATACGCCATTGATGGTACGCAGAAAAGCCATATACTCATCTGCAATTTCGCGCAGTTTTTCGATGTCGTTGCCTCGAATTTCCACGTTAACCGGCATACCCACCGGAGGGCCACCTTCCTGCACGCGAAAGTCCAGTTTTAACTCCTGTGGGATCTGTCCTTCCTTTCGGGCCTTTTCGGAGGCCTTTCGCAGGGCAGCCAGCATTTGACCGGCATCGGTTTCGCGTTCACCCACCGGTGTAAGGTTGAGAATCAAAGTGCCACGATGCGTTGCTTCGGAGGGAGCGGGATCGGTGGGATTGGCCAATTCCACGCCCACCCTTGTTTGCATGGATTCCAGCTCTTCGGGCGGCAGGGTGAGCTTGGCCAGCTGCTCCAGCGGTTTGAGGGCCTGCAAGTTGGTTTCCAGATTTGTTCCCTGCGGCATCCTCGTTCGCACCAGGATGCCTTCGCCGCCGCCGCCTGGAAAGAAGACAAAGCCCAGAAAGGCTCCGGCCAGAAATAGAGAGAAGATGAAGACGCCCACCAGGCTTGCCACGGCTACGTATCTTCGCCTCAGGCACAGATCCAGGAATCTCGCATAGGCCTCGGTGATGGCCCCGAAGAATCCGCCGGAGCCGGAACGGTCATAAACATCGGAATCCGAATCGCCCGGGTTCGATGCAGTCTCCAGGCGATCGGCATCCTTGACCCGTGCGAAAGTTTCTAGATGGCTTGGCAGAATGAACATTGCCGCCAGCCAGCTGGCGCAAAGGCAAAGAATGATCACCATGGGAATAGACCACACAAACTTCCCTACAATACCGGTCATGTAGAGGAGCGGGAAGAAGGCGGCAGTAATGCAAAGTAGAGTGGTGGTAACCGGCCAGAAGACCTCGGCCGTACCGGTTTCCACCGCCTCAATGCGATCCATACCTTCTTCCATGTAGCGAAAGCCGTTTTCGGCCACTACAATGGAAAAATCCACGATCATACCCAGGACCATAACCAGAGCAAACATGGAAACTACGTTCAGCGTAATTCCCACCACTGACATGCCCATGAAGGCCACCATAAAGGCCACGGGGATGGACATTCCCACAATGAAGCTCATGCGAAAACCCAGAATAAGAATAAGTGTAATAGCAAGAAGCGCAAAGCCTATGCCGCCGTTGACCAGCAGACTGGAAAGACGCGTGCGCACGAAGCGACTCTGATCGTTAAAAAACTCGATCTGAACTCCTTCCGGAAGATGGACGTTGCGATAGTTTTCAAGATCTCCTTTCAGCTTATCCGCCAGAACAAGCATATCCGCTTCCTTCTTTTTCCAGACCTTCATGATGATGGCTGGCTCGGCGTCAAAGCGCTCCAGTAGATCCGGTTCCTCGTACGTATCGATGACTGTGGCCAGATCACGAATCCTCAGCGCGCCTCCGCCAATGTTTGCCTGTACAACGGTCTGTTCTATTTCGGAAGCATTTCGGTACTGCTCTTTGGTCCTGAGCAAGAATTCATTGGGCCCTTTTCGGATAACACCTCCTGGAAGATTCAGGTTACGGTTGGCAATGGCCTGGATGACCTTGTTAAAGCCTATTCGATCGCGTCGGAGCGCTTCTGGTTGAACTTCCACTAGATACTCTCTATCACGATAGCCATAGAGTTCTACTTCAGCGACGCCATCAATGTCGTAGAGATAATCCTCCAGATGCTGGGCGGTTTGTCTCAGTTTGCGATAATCCTCCAGGTCTCCATCTCCGCCAAATAGAGCTACATCCATGACAGGCTGCGTATCGAAAGTAATCTCTTCCACGATCGGTAGTTCCGAATTCGCGGGCAGATCGTCCACCGTCGCATCCACTGCATCCTTAATGTCATCTACGATCTTCTTTTTGTCTGAAGCGTCGGGATCGATTTCGATTACAAAGACAGAAATGTTTTCCAGGTTGTAGGAGTTGACTTTGTCCAGGCCGCTGATGGATCTAAGCTCCTTCTCTATTGGAATACTTACCAGCTGTTCGATTTCATCGGGAGAGGCGCCCGGATACAGAGTTGTAATAGAGACCCGGTCAAAGTTTACGTTGGGAAATGCCTCCCGGTTCATGTTCAGGATAGTGCGCGTTCCTGCCAGGAGTATCATCACAACCAGCAGATTGATGAACAGTCGTTGCCGAACAAAAAAGTGGATAATTCGGATCATAGGTATTCCTTGAGATTCCTTTGTTACAGTCCCGGGGTTATCGAGATTGGGGCGCCGGGCTGCCTTTGCTCATTTTCGCCAGGTCTCTCCCGGGATTGCTTACGATCTCGAGTCAGTCATTGATCATTGTAGAAGCAAAGGGGGCGGAGGCCCCGGGTAACCTGGTCAAACGAGTAACTTCTGTTCACCAGGTTTCCTGGACCCGCACAGAAAGAGAAGAAAAAATCCTGTACTTCGATGCCTGGACTGACGGGCCCGAGTATTAAAATGATCTGGTAAAACCAAAAAAAGGCTCGCCGTCGATCCTTACCTTTGATTTTCGCAGAATGCACCGGTCACCGTTTTCATTGTGCAGCAAAACGTTCTAGCGTCGCACCGTATCGAAGAAATCCATGATTTCGCTCGAAGCATTGAAGTACTGCACCGGATCATCGCCGGCTCGACGTCCTTTAACTCCTCCTGGCCATGCATGGAGTCCTTCTTCCAGAGCATAAACCTTCACAGGAGCGCGGTCCGGACATGCAAACTGCCATACTTCGATTTTCTTATCCGGTCCGTGGCGCTGGATGCTGGGCGAAGGGCTGCAGCCATTACTGCGAGCCCAGAATTGAGCTGCATATTCTACGGAGGCGAATCGTCCGTGCATATTTTCGCTAACCAGGTCTCTGCGGCTTGTTCCTCCATGGAAAGGAACTGCCTCGTCCCGCTTCCCATGAATTATGATGGCCGGCATACTAAATGAAGGCGTCGATTCGTCGCCGAACATGGCCCCGGCAACTATGCCAATGCCGGCCAGTCGCGGTCCCAGTTCCAGGGCTGCCCTGTAGGTCATCATGCCACCATTGGACATTCCACAAAGATACACTCGTTGCGGGTCGATTCTGTAGCTCTTCAGCAAATGATCCAGCAGATGGGAAAGAAAAGCTAGATCATCGCTGTTTTCGCGCATGGCCCGGCCGCAGCAATGCTTTGCATTCCAGGTCCTTAAGCCTGATAGCAAAGGATTTGCAAATCCATCGGGATAGGCTACAATGAATCCCCTCTTTTGAGCCAGATCGCTCATTTGACTCATGGTTTCGGCGCTCTGCGCATTTCCGCCTCCTCCATGAAGCTGAATAATCAGCGGGTAGCGATGAGCGGATAACGAGGGGGTAGCATAATCTTCTGGAAGTCGCACATAGAAGCTGCGATCCAATTCGTTGACCTTTAGAACGCTTCGGGGCACACTGCTGCACGCCAGGGAAAGTAGAGCGGCGCATCCGATGCACAATGCGGCCATAAGCGAAATGGTTGGCTCTGGCTTTGGGCACCTTCTTCTGCGGGCCCCGGACTTTATCTGCCGCTGCAAATCATTAAGACTCATTGGTAGAATTTGATTCCCGCCGGGTTTATGTAAAGCTGTTCTGGCCGACTCTCGGCCCTGGAATTGATGTAACCGCCGAGCAGGATTCGCTGAATCCCCATCATGCAGATTGAAAGGGCAACTGGCATGGGAATCCGCTTTCAGGAAGCCCCCTTTTACCGGCGCAGCGCCGCCCGGTTCGGGCATGCAAGCGGGCAACGGCCTTCTCTTCGCACGGCTAACTTCATGACGTTGTCGCTAATGCTTTTTGCCCTTTTAGCCAGCTGCGACAGCCCTCTCTTGTCCGAAGACATGGAAGGGCAGCCAGGAGAGAGTTCCGCGGAATCCATTCAGAGCTCTGAAGCAAAGCCGCCGGTGGTGCTGGAGCTCTTCACATCCCAGGGCTGCTCCAGTTGCCCGCCTGCCGATGGTCTGCTTTCGGAGCTGCATCAGGAAAGAATCATTGCCGGGCGAGAAGTAATAGCGCTTTCTCACCATGTTGATTACTGGAACCGCCTGGGCTGGAAGGATCCCTATTCGAGCCCGCAGGCAAGCGAACGCCAGCAGTACTACGTTCGGTCTCTGGAAGCCAGGGGTTCCTATACACCTCAGATTGTAGTGGATGGGCGTTATGAAACTGTAGGCCATAGAGAGGCAGAGATTCGAAGACTCATAGAGAAGGACTATCCATCGTATGCTTCAATTCAGCTAGAAATTGTACAGGGGAAAAGAAACCCGGGGATTCGCATTTCTCTGAGTCGCACCCTCCGAAAAAATGAAAAGATCCATATCTTCCTGGCGCAGGACAATGTCCAAAACCCCGTTCCGGTTGGCGAAAATGCCGGGCGGCAACTGCATCATGATGGAGTTGTTCTGTTGCGTCGCGACCTGGAAGGAAGTCAGCGCATCTTCGAAGTGGACTCCAGCATTTTGCCCGCTACGGAGGGAGAATACAGACTGGTAGCGTTTATCCAAAGCCCGGAGGGTATTCATGGCGCCGGGCAAGTGGCGGTGGATTTTCCGAAGATTCGTTGAAAGTGTGCCGAGCAATCGCTGGAAACCCTGAAGGCAAGGACTACCAGGTAACGGTCTGGTAATAGCAGGGTCGAATGTAGTTAGGATTATCCTTCATGTCTGCAATGGCTACCGCAAGAGTATTCAGTCTTGCACGAATACGCAAATAGAAGGCGCGAAAAGCAGGATGGTTATGCGAAACCGGATTACTCATAAATATCCATCCCAGATGATACTCAGGATACCATTGCATGGTGCCGCCCATGCCGTACCAGAGCGCCGCATGATTTACCAGCAAGGGCCTTCCTCTGGCTGACCAGATCCTCCATGCTATGCCCCGGTATTCAATGAATTCACATTGAGGCGGGGCCGCCGGAGTGCCAAACATTTGCGCGTAGCTGCTTTCCTTGATTAATTCCTGGTCCATGAACTTTCCATGAGAAAGATGCATGATCAGGAATTTGCGCAAGTCCGTGGTGGAGGTCCACATTCCGGCCGCCCCATCGGTCCTGTAGCCGCTATCGGTATGATTCATATTCATTGGCCGAATAATGAATTCCTGAAAATATTTATGCACCGGAAGGCCGGTCACCGAGTACACCACACGGCCGAGCAGTCGATACCCATTGTTGGAGTAGGCGAATCTGCTGCCGGGTGGGGCAATGCGCGCTCCGCCTTCGGTGACTCCAGACGTATGCGTAAGAAGGTGGCGAATGGTAACCTGATTCCAGGTCGGATGATAGTAGATGGAGCCTGGAACATAATTGTTGACCGGAGCGTCCAGATCCAGTCGACCCTGTTCGGCCAGCTGCAGGATGGCAATAGCTGTAA
>JAGRNE010000169.1 GCA_020440915.1 Leptospiraceae bacterium
CTTATCGAAGTCATCATGAGTGCGCTCCATGTCAAAGTCGGAAACGGCCTGCAGCACGCCGTAATTCATTCCTTTGAATGCGGAAGCCAGTCCGACCAGTTCTTCCATGGTGGCTTCTGATGCAGGTGTCCAGTTGCCAGATGCGCTTCGATGGACATCGGATCGACCGGTGGTAAGACCGGCTGCGCCCGCCTCCATGGCTTCGCGTACGAAAGCCTGCATCTTCTGGATGTCTTCTTCGGTGGCCGGTTTCTGCTCCAGGGCTCGTTCGCCCATAGTATAGACTCGCAGAGCATCGTGTGGAATTTGCGCCGCGAAGTCGATGGTATGGGGCATCCGATCCAATGCGTCCATGTATTCGGGAAAGGTTTCCCATTGCCAGTTAATGCCTTCTGCCAGCGCGGCGCCCGGAATGTCTTCCACGCCTTCCATCAGATCGATGAGCCTGCTTCTATCTTCCTTCTTTGCCGGCGCAAAGCCAACGCCGCAGGAACCCATCACAACGGTGGTTGTGCCATGATTTACGGAAGGCATCAATTCCTGATCCCAGCTTATTTGCCCATCGTAGTGTGTATGTAGATCAACGAAACCGGGTGTAACAATGGCCCCTTCGGCATCGATGGTTTGATCCGCGGACTCATCCACTTTGCCCAGGGCTACAATCGTGCCGTCTTTAATGCCTATATCTCCCCTGTAAGACTCTTTTCCGGAACCATCGACGATGGTCCCTCCTTTGATTTTGATTTCCAGACTCATTTTCTCCCCCTGACAGAGTGTAACATGTCAGGACTGAGAATCTATCACTTTTTTGTAACGGCTGGCATAGAAGCAGGGAATGCGACGTTGTTGCGCCTTATGTCTCATTGGGGCTGCGTCCCCGCAAACCCCATTTGGGATTATTGCTTCATCCGACGATTTGTCCAGCGATTCTCTAACGTTCGCCTTTTGGCCCAGAATGGGCGATAACTCGAACGCCCGATGGCCTGCAAAGGCAGAGAGCCTGACTCCCCACTACCATCTGTCCAGAAAATCTCCACAGTGCGCCTTTTCAGCTACAACCGGGCATAAGTCGCACACCTCGAAAGCAAAAGGACCTTATACAAGAAGCTGAGGACAGAGACTACTTTACTGTTCGATTACGGATGGCTTCTCTTCGGGGAATATCTTACGCAGTTCTTGAACCCGCGGATGCTCAGGTCGCTGCACTACGAGCTCTTCGAAAAGGGACTTTGCTTCCACCTTGTTTTCCTGTTTCAAAAAGATTCGAATAAGGTTGTACAGCGCCTGCGGATTTCCTTTTCGAATATTCAAAGATCGATTAAAATACTCTATGGCCAGGGCATCGTTTCCCTGCATGTAGTAGCAGTATCCGGCAATGATGTAGGCGTCTGCATTGTATGGTTTCAGCTGTAGATATTCTACCAGATACTCCAGGGCCTCCTCGAACTCCCCTTTCTTTCCCAGTGCCCTGCCGAGTAGAAACAGGGTATGGGTATGCTTGGGAAAGATGGCATGCGCCTGTTTTAGTAGCGATACTGCCTTCTCCAATTTGCCTTCGTGAAAAGCGCGATGCCCTTCCCGAACGTAGCGATCAAACTGATCCTGGTATTCGCTGACCATCAGAGTAATGAAAGTAAGATCGTCCCTTGGCTCGGTGCCCAGAGTAAACTGACGATAGGCCTCCATCAAGTATTCAGCGCTCTGCTGAACGTTGCGATTCCTGGTTTCCCGAATGGCACGAATCAAGCGCTCTTCTCCGTACATTTCTTCGCGGGGATCCACCGCCTCGGTCAGCCCATCGCTATAGATGAATAACTTATCTCCGGGCTCTAGATCGATGGTATAATCCTGGTAATGCTTGCCTGCATCGCTAAACATTCCCAGCAAAGTTCCATGTCCTTCCAGACGCTGCACAGTGTTGGTGCGGGCCCGGTACAGCATGGGCGGAGGCACAGCCGCCACGCTATAAGTCATGCGATTGTTATCGTCCAGAACCATCAGAAAGGCAGTCAGGTACCCCTCGCCTTTCACCAGATTCAGCACATCCAGGTTCACCTGACGAAATGTTTCGGCAGGCGAATCATATCGATGGTTGGCAAAGGAGATCTTGGCGATGGCGCTCATCAAAGCGGCGGGCACTCCATGTCCGGATACGTCGCACATCAAGAGCCCGAACTTGGACTCGCCAATGGGAAAGTAATCGTAAAAATCCCCGGACACTTCCTGCAATGGGAAGAACTTGACCCAGAAGCGAATGCCTTTCCAATCCGGAATTCGTGCGGGCACAAAACCCTTTTGAATGTTGCGGGCCATCTCCAGCTGTCGATGATTGGCTTCGATCTTCTTCTCCAGTTCATCGTTAGCAATGTTTAGATACTCAATGGCCGTCATTAGCTCGCGGCTTTCTTGAAGGATATCCTGGGATCGCTTCAATACCCGGGAGACAAATTTTTCTGTGTTTTCTTCTGTAGGGCCTTCTTCCTCGGGAAAAGGATGCTGCGTTTGGCCAACGGTTAGATCGTACACGGTGGTGCTTTCGTTCCATCGAACATCGGAGGACGCTTTCAAATGCGAATCCACCTCCGGCAGACTGCTCTGCAACAGAGTCAGTGAGTATTCCTTCAGCCTCAGAAATCGGATCATCCCTTCCACCAGCCCCTCGATGAAGAGATTATCCACTGGATGAGCAGAATGAGTCTTTCTATATTCCAGACAAAAATGGTAATGACCTGGTTCTTCCTGCCGTCCCAGATAGGTAGAAAGGGAAGTCAGAAAATGGGCAATAAGCGATGGTAGCTGATAGACTCCGTCTTCAATACTGGCAAAGCGCAGCCTTGAAGAAGAAAGAGAATAAAGATAGATAGATACGCAATCCCGACCCGCCTCCCAGAGCAGGTCCCAGGCGTCCAGGGCATTTGCCAGATGTACAACGATGGCGCGTTCCTCTTCGGACCTCAGCCATAGTCTATCATGTCTTTCATGGAAGGTCCGCTGTAGTTCCGGACTCAGACTTGCCGCGGATCTGTCCAGAGAAGCTGATCCCCGGTTTTCCAGAATGCGATCCACAAAAAGGATCAGCCTGGCAGATCGTACATCCTCTTCCCGGATCAACATTGCTCAAAGTTGCGGCTGCCGCCATTCCTTTCCAGAATAAATTAAACCTCAAATGGGATTCCAGGGGTATTCCGGAAGGTGCTGCCCTGGCAGTTTCGGGTCATTGAAAAAGACATATGGAAGTAGCCTTTCCGGATTCAATAAGGTAGACTGTCCTTATGACCGTGCAAAGCAAAGAAAAAGTCGTTCTTGTTACAGGAGCTACAAGAGGCATTGGCCATGCCATTGCAGAAAAGCTCGCAGATACCTATCCACTGATCATTACGGGCCGCTCCGGAGATCATCTCAATGCTCTGAAAAAGAAATTAACCGATATGGGCGGCCGGGTAGAAGCAATCCCGGCAGACCTTTCTTCCCCGGAAGAGATAAAAACTCTGGTGGAGGCTTCGGTTCGCTCCATGGGTCGCATCGATTGTCTGATCAACAATGCGGGAATGGGAATATTTGGCCGCGTAGACGAAATTCAGGAAAAGGATTTCAGGCAGGTTCTGGAACTGAATCTAATGGCCCCCTTTTTGCTTACAAAGGCAGTCTTGCCGGATATGATTGCCCGAAAAGCAGGACAGATTATCAACATCAGTTCTGTGGCAGGCCTCAACGGGTTCAAAGGAGGCGGCGCATACGCTGCTTCCAAATTTGCTCTCAACGGTTTTACAGAATCCCTGCGAGAGGATGTGAAGGAATTCGGTATTGCGGTTACAGCCGTATGCCCGGGCGGCGTCCGCACAGAATTCGGAGGCAGTCCGGCTTCGGTGCGAGACTTTGTACTGGAACCAGAAGATGTGGCGCATACCGTTCGCTATCTGGTGGATGAATCGGAATCCGCAAATACCAAACTCATAGAATTGAAACCCAGACGGCGGCCGGACTTCCGCTAGTGCCGGACTCTTGAAGCCTCATGGCAGGTTTGTTCGGATAGTAACATTCTGGAATTCCCCTCCCAGCGGATACTGGCCCGGCCTCAGGGCCCGGCCGTTTAATGCACGGAGCCAGGTCACTTCTGTCCGAGGGCTCCTACAGGAACGGAGACCCACAAAGAAAGTCAGGACGATTCCTTTCCGATGCGA
This sequence comes from Leptospiraceae bacterium, assembly GCA_020440915.1. Taxonomy (GTDB): domain Bacteria; phylum Spirochaetota; class Leptospiria; order Leptospirales; family Leptonemataceae; genus UBA3465. Next base: position 4,182 of record JAGRNE010000169.1, read on the forward strand.
ATCTTATACAGAGAAAGCCGGCGTTGTAGTTGCCCGGCACAGCCCGCTGACAAAGCTGGATCATGATCATTGGAATCGATGCAAGAGCGCTTGCTTTTCCAGGTACCGGCAATGCACGGTACCTGCACCAGGTTTTAAGGTATCTGATTCCTCTACGCAAGAAGGATACGTTCATTTTCTTCAGCCATCGCGAGATCCATGAGGAGTATAGCCATCTGCTGGACTTTGATAACACCGTGCAAGATACGCATCGTTCCCGGTTGCCAGGCCTATTATGGGTACAATTCCAGCTACCTGCTCTTATTGAAGAATACAAATGCGACCTTTACTGGGGAACCATTACCATGCTCCCGCTGCGCAAAACCACAGCACAGATGGTAAACTTTCATGACCTGAATCCCTTTGTAGCCCGGGATACGATGAAGGCCTGGCCAGGACTACAGCAACGACTGCTCATCCCCAGGCTGGTTCGCCAGGCGGACCGCATACTGTGCCTATCCCGGACCACCGATCAGCATATTCGAAAGTACGTAAGCAACGTCGATCCATCGGTCCTTGAGGTAGTGTACCCAGGCTTCGAGATGCCGGATATCAAGCCTGCGAAACCCCGAAGCTTTCAAAAAACCTGGAAGGATTTCCTGCTAATGGTGGGCACCATTGAGCCCCGCAAGAATCAGAAACTCGTAGTAGATGCCTATCGGCTGGCGCGGGCCAAACACCGAGCGGCGGCAAAAGGCAAATACCGACCTTTACCGCCACTGCTCATTGTAGGACGCAAAGGATGGCGAAACGAAGACTTCTACGCACTTCTTCAATCTGGAGACCTGGAGAAAGAAGATATCTTCTTCCTTGAAGGGGCCTCCGAAGCAGAACTGGCCTGGTGTTATCAGAGCGCATGTTACCTTGTTTTTCCCAGTAAACATGAGGGCTTTGGACTGCCCATCCTGGAGGCATTCGCCTACGGAAAGAACTGTCTTCTTTCGGATATCGAAGTCTTTCGAGAGATCGGTAAAGGCTGTCGCTTTGCTCCTCTGGGAGATGCGGCCGAGTGGGCCAGGCAGATTATAGAGATCGCCGATCCGGCAGTGCGAAAAAGGGAAGCTCCCAGAAAACTGAATATGAAAGACTGGTCCTGGAAGCGGGCAGCCCGGCAGGTCTCGCAGGGCCTGGAACAGGCTCACCATCATTATCGAGCCCGCTCCTGATCCTCCTGAAAGGATTGACTTTGCATTCCTGAAAAGCAAGGCTATCGCCATGCGATGGCACTTCTGTCAGGGCTTTCAAATAAACCGGCCCCAACCCATAACATTCTCAGATTTAGCGTTGGCACTGATTTTCAGCGTAATCATTGCGGCCTTCGCTTCTAGTTCGCTTCGGGCCGAGGAGCCCGGTCCCGGCAGTGCCGAACCCACCGTCGGCTCGCCGGAGCAAATCGAAAACGACGCCCCCGGGAGTCCGGCGCCCGGCGCAGAGAAGGAGCCGAACCAGAAGCCCGTGGAATCGAAACCGGACAATGGCCCGGCAGGCCCTGAAGCCGCCCCCGGGGATGAAAAAGAATTACCCGCCGACGAAAATGCGGAGAGCGAAGATCCTGAACCGGTGAGCATTCCGGAAGCCCTGGAAGGCCCGGGCACTTTTGTCCATTATCTGCAGGGTGAGCAATTCCGAAATCTAATGGAGGCTGTGGGCTGGTCCACGCTTCTAATAGTTACACTTCTTCTTTCCATCTGGTTTATCACTTATCTATTCCAGAGTATCTACAGTAAGCTGGAAGGGCTGGCCTCCAGACTGGCCACCGGCATTCGCTTTCGCGGGGCCGAGATCATGCAGGCCCAGACCATGCAATCCGTACTTCGTGCACTTTTGAGGCTCATTCATCTGGTTCTGAATATCCTGCTCATTCTTCTTGTTGCGGACTGGGTAATATCGCTCTTTCCGGGGGCGGAAGAATCGCCTTCAGCAAAGGTGGTGCGCTCCGTAGTGCGCGCTCTGGTAGCCACCATGGTATTTCTCACTCTGTTTCGCGGACTGCGGCGAGGTTTTGATCTACTCAATCGCTCCATTCCCATTTTGCAGAGCCGCTTCATACCGAATCTAGAATTCCAGAATACGGTGCTTCTTTCCAGGGATCGCCTGCTGGGAGCGCTTCAGGCATTAACCAACGGATTGAAGATTGTTTCGCTGCTTCTGGTCTCTTACTTCTATCTGGCCGGAATCTTCGGCTTATTCGAAGCCACCGAAAACTGGGCCTCGCTTTTGCTCGGCTATGTCCGGAAGCCTCTTCATGGGGCCGTTGTGGCTTTCGTCGCCTATTTGCCCAACCTGTTCTTCATCCTTGTGGTCATAGTTGCAACCCGCTATCTTGTGAAGTTTGCCGGTTTCCTGTTTCGAGAAATTGAAAAAGGCACCATCGAAATCAACGGATTCTACTCGGACTGGGCCGCACCCACCCATAAGATCCTGGCCGTCATTCTCATCGCTTTTGCTTCCATAATTGCTTTTCCCTATCTTCCGGGCGCCAACTCCGATGCCTTCAAAGGAATTTCTATCTTCCTGGGATTCATGCTTTCTCTGGGTTCCAGCGCAATCATCGCCAATATCATGGCCGGTGTCGTTATTACCTACATGCGGCCATTTCGCGTTGGTGATCGCGTCAAGATTGGCGATACGGAAGGAGATATTATCGAGAAAACCTTGCTTGTAACGCGGATTCGCACGGTAAAAAATGTGGAGATCACCATTCCGAACGGCACAGTCCTTTCCAGTCATATTGTGAACTACAGCACTGCCATTGCGCGCAAGGAAACGGACGGCCTGATTCTGCACAGCACTGTAACCATTGGTTACGATGTTCCTTACAAGCAGGTGCAGGATCTACTCATAAAGGCGGCTTCGGAGGTGGAGCATATCAAACCATCACCCGCCCCTTTTGTGCTTCAGACTTCGCTGGATGATTATTACATCAGCTATCAAATCAATTGTTACACCGACCATCCAGATCGCATGGCCAGAATTTACTCCGCGCTGCATCAGAACATTCTGGATCGATTCAATGAAGCGGGAGTGGAAATCATGTCTCCGCATTACTATGCATTGCGAGACGGAAACCAGATAACCTTACCGGAGAAAAGCATTCCCGCCGATTACATGACTCCCGGTTTTCGCTTGAATAGAGAAGAGAAAACTAAGGAGGATTCATGAGAATTGCCGTTGCCGGAGCCACAGGTTTCGTTGGCAGATCCTTTATTCAATCCGCAAAAGGATACGGCATTCGAGCTCTGGGCCGCTCCTCCAGTCCGCCCGCCTGGCTTCCGGCGAAAGCTCAGTGGCGGTCCACAGATCTCTATTCGCTTCTGGAAGCCGAGCAGGCGTTGAAGGGATGCGATGTGGCGCTCTATCTTGTGCATTCCATGCTCCCTTCCGCCAGACTAACTCAGGGATCCTTTGCAGACACAGACCTGATTCTGGCAGACAATTTTGCCAGAGCCGGTCACAAAGCGCGCATCAAGAAGATCATCTATCTCGGCGGTATTCTTCCGGACGTTCCGGAAGACGAATTG
>JAGRNE010000016.1 GCA_020440915.1 Leptospiraceae bacterium
GGATTCAATCCCATCAAATCGAATGCGATGTAGCCAGTCTTATAGAATGCATAGTAAAGCGGTCCCATGGTAATTGGATTGCTGATCCAGACCATGGCCAGGGCAACAGCCAGGTTGATCTTCCGCCCAAGTAGCTTCATGAGCAACCAGGTCATGGTCACCAGATACATCTGAATCCCTACAAGAGGGGTCATGGCCCAGAACATTCCGATGGAAGAACCCAGAGCCAGTTCCTGAACCGGCGCATGGGATTCCCTGAAAGGGCGGATCAGTTTTTCATCCAGGATCTGGCGGATTTTGCTCCACATACTCCAAGAAAAAAATAGACGCTACAGGGCACAAATTCAAATTCCAGGCATGCGAACCGTGTATTTGATCCGACACGGAGTTGCCATGGAACGAGAAGAATTCCGAGGCGATGACCTGGAACGCCCACTCACCGAAACCGGCGAAAAGAAAGCCCGTCAGGCTATGGAAGGTCTGGCAAGGTTACTTCGGACCGAAAAGCAGCAACCCCGGATAATAAGTTCCCCGGCCCGCCGGGCGCAGCAAACAGCTGAGATCTTTCGAAAGGTCTGGGGCAAGGAGGCAGAGGTTCAGATTCGAGACTCCATTAAGCCCGGGGCCACAGCCCTGGACTATCTGGATGCAATGATCTATTTCCCTTTGAAGGAAGATCGGGTTCTGCTGATCTTTGGTCATGAACCGGAAATCTCCGAGACATGCGCACTGGTGTCCAATGTTCACAGATTCCAGGGTTTCTATGCGCCGCTATGGAAGACCGGCGAAAGAAATTCAGAGATACTTGCAGAGTTGCAGCACTGGCTACCTTCGGATGAGGGCGAATTCACAGTTGTGGAGGGTTCCTTGCAGTTTCAGATCAAGAAATCCGGCGTTGTTCGCATACAGCTGGATGCAGACGGGGCGATGATACAGGGCATCTACTCTCCCTCCGTTTTGCGGGCCCTGTCGCAATGACAGGACCTCGGGGGAAGGCGACCTAGTTCTGGGCGCTTAGATCCTTTTCGATGGAGAATGGGATGGGTACTTTACCCAGAAAGGTGTCCAGATAGGCTGTACCTTCCATTCGGTAAGTTGCCTGACCGCTTTTAAGTGTGCTCAGTAGGCCAAGTCCAATCTCTGAAAGGGACGCCTGGAAATCGATGGTTACTATCTTTCGCTCGGAGGGAGGAATGATGGCCGTTTCTCCGTGTTTGCCAGAGCCCAGCTTGCGATCGTTTCCGTAGAGATCAAAAACCAGTTCGTCCAGAATTACCTGCTCGGAATTGGGATTCTTGATCCCCACGTCCAGGGCAAGTTCAACGCTGGTGAAGCTTATATTCTTAACGCTCACCGAATCCAGATCGAATTCGCAATTCTTCAGGTTTTCGCGCATCCTCTGCATTGCGCAATCTGTGGTCGCTGTGACTACCAGCAGAGAAATGATTACAGTTAAAGCCAATCTTGCTCGATTCATGAAAGCCTCTTTGAGGTGAAATTCTGCCCTTCCAGCGATGTTGCGCGCTATCGGGCAGGCGAACCTATCATAGGTGACGATGGCCTGTCCCTGGCAAGCCAAAACCTCTTTTCGGCGAGGAGCCGAAATGCGATGAGCTCTATGTTTTGGACCGCAAGCGACCTGACTACTTTCGATCCTGCATCAATTTCATGGCAAACTCCGCGAAATCATAAGCCTGATCGGCTGCAGGTAGATGATCCTCCAGCGCTGCCGTCCAGTGCGTGCAGGATGTAACCAGAGCCATGTGTGTAAAGGCCTGGGGAAAATTACCCAGGGCTTCACCGGTATCCGGAATCGCCTCTTCGGCGTACAGGCCGCAGTCGTTTTCCAGCTGGATCAGTCTTTCCAGAAGCGTTCTGGATTCTTTGAGTTTTCTTGCATGAATAAGAGCGTCCAGAAGCCAGAAGGAACAAAGCAGAAATCCGCCTTCTTCGCCTTTGAGACCATCCGGAGATTTGTACCTGTAAACCAGCCCTTTGTTTTCCAGACTCGAGCGCACTTTATGTATGGTGGCCAGCACCAGCGGATGCGTGGGAGGAAGAAAGCCCAGGGCCGGCACCAGTAGGGCAGATGCATCGGACTCGTCTCCTTCTGTGTGTTGGGCAAACCACCCCTTTTTCGTGGCATTCTCCATCAAGTAATTGCGAATGTTATCTCGATGCCTTTTCCAATCCTCCAGGGGGCCCTGGAAATTATGCTGCTCGGCAATCTTGATTCCCCGGTCCATGGCGACCCAGCAAAGCAGCTTGGAGTGGATAAAATGCCGTGGCTGATCGCGGATTTCCCAGATCCCTTGATCCGGCAATTCCCAGCGTTTGGTTACGATTTGCACCAGTCCGGAAAGGTACTCCCAGTTGCTGGGGCTCACTTCGCCTCCAAGTCGGGCATACAGATGAACAGCCTGAAGTAGCGAGCCGTACGCATCCAGCTGCAATTGCTTCACTGCGCCGTTTCCAATTCGCACGGGCCGCGATGATCTGTGTCCTGCCAGATGGTTCAACTCCTGTTCTGGAAGTGAGCGTCTTCCATCGATGCCATACATGATCTGTAAATCCTGGGGGCGGCCGGCCGACGTTCTTCGTAGCCAGTGGCGGAATGCATCTGCCTCGGACTTGAATCCCAGAATCATCAGGGAGATTAGAGTAAGTGTGCTGTCGCGAATCCAGGTGTAGCGATAGTCCCAGTTTCTTTCTCCTCCTACCTGCTCCGGAAGCGATGTTGTGGGCGCCGCAACCACAGCGCCAGTAGGCGAATAGATCATTGCCTTTAAAGCCAGGGCGCTTCTCTTGATAGGCTCTTCATACGGCCCGGAGTATTTGCATTTAGAAATCCAGGTTCTCCAGAAGCTCGTAGTATCTGCAAGCCGCTTCTCCAGATCGCTCATAGAAGGATGATCGTCCGGTTGGACTTCGTCTATGGATGGCCTCCACTGTAGTTCTACGTAGAAGCTCTGTCCTTCTTCCAGGGTAACGGTGGCCGAAATATTTTCATGGTTGGAGTCCACCGGATGGCTACAGGTAACCCACAGTGCATCGGCGCCTCCGGTAATTTCGGCAGTACTGCTTGATGTATTGCGAAAGCGAGGAACAAAGCTGCCGTATTCGAAGGCCGCTTGAATTGTCATTTGCAGACGAACGCTTCCTTCAATTGCAGTGGCTTTGCGCAGGATGGCTCCGTAGGCCTGCACTCTGGACGGTCGACTGGAATCCATGGTTTTTACCGGCATGCAATCCTGTAGCTGAAGGATACCATCCTCGGTGTGAAAGTCAGTCTCCAGAATGTTCGTATCCTGCCTGTAGGATCGACTGACCTTGATGTAGTCCAGAGCATGAATGCGAAAGAATCCTCCTTTCTTTTCGTCCAGGATTTTGCAGAACACTGAGGGTGAGTCAAAGCGAGGAAAGGCACACCAGTCTATGGAGCCATCTCGGCCCACAAGAGCGCTGGAATGACAATCTCCGATTAATGCATAATCCTGGATACGGTTCACAAAAGAAGAGTCCACCATTGAAGTTAGGCGAAAAGGAAAAAAAAAGCCCTGGCCTCCTGGATGTGAAAAAAATCAGAAAAGCGGCGATGTACGTAAGAGCTGCACCGCGCCTTGCAGTTTGAAGTTCATGCCTGCGGAAGAAAATGATAAGGCAGAATGGTCTGACGTATGCAGACTTCAGGCCGATGATACCGGGCTCTGAAAAATGAATCCGCGTTCGAGGCAGAGATACCTTTGTTTCAGGAAAAGATCTTCCCCGGATTAAGAATACCGTCCGGATCGAAAGCGCTTTTGATTTCCTTCATCCACCGAATGTAGCGATCATCGCGGACTTTCTGAAGAGAATCCTTCTTGAGAAGACCAATGCCATGTTCTGCGCTTATGGAACCCTGGAAGCGAAGTATGTGATGCGTGTTGTCTTCATCGAATTTCTTGCATCGAAGGGAGAATTCTTTCTGCGGGCCTTCGCCTTCGCCCTTCAGCGGTTTCAGGTTTATGTGTATGTTGCCGTCCCCAATGTGTCCGAAGAGAAAGGATTTCATATCCCCGTAGTCCTGTCTGAGCATCGCTTCCAGAGTCTGAACGTATACAGGAATCGATGCCAGAGGAATGGAAATATCGTTCTTATGCACCGGTCCATGGGACAGGCTTTCGCTAATGTTCTCTCTATAGCTCCAGAATTTCTTTTTTCCGGAATCGCTCTGGGCGGGGAGCACATCCAGGCAGATCTGGTGCAGTTGCTCCGATTCCAGAAGCTGTTCCGTAGCAGTATCGCTAGCGGTGCATTCCAGAAGGCAGAACCAACCGGAATTCTGGTCGAACTTCAGTTCCGGAAAGGGGTTCTCCAGATCGTTGTACTGCATCACCGATTGCAGGCAATTCCCGTCGAAGAATTCAAAGGCGTGCAGATCCAGACCCAGTTTTCTGCAGTGGCCCAGCAGGTCCAGAATGCGCGAAAGATCGGGCAGCGCGCAAAGTAGTACCAACGATTCCGGCGGAGGGGACGTTAGGCTCAGAGTTAATTCGGTGATGATGGCCAGCGTTCCTTCTGAACCCACAATTAGATCCCTGAGATCGTAGCCAGTATTGTCCTTGAGAATATGACCATTGGTTTCCAGAATCTCGCCCGTCCCGGTTACTGCTTTGAGCCCTAGCACATGTTGTCGCATTCCACCGTAGCGAATCAATCGAATGCCACCGGCATTCGTGGCTGCATTGCCGCCTATCTGAGAAGAGCCGGCGGAAGCAAAGTCTACCGGAAAATAATAACCATGCTCCAGAGCATAACTTTGCACCGCTCGGGTAATGCAGCCCGCCTCTACCTGCAGTGCGGGCAGATACGGATCCAGCGAAAGGATGCGGTTCATTCGCCCAAGCGAAAGAAGAAGGTCCTCGCCCATGGAGCAGGCTCCTCCCGCGTATCCTGTGCGCCCCCCCTGGGGAACCAGCGCTACGGAATGCTTGCGACAAATTCGCACAATTTGCTGCACTTCTTCTGTTGACTCGGGTTCGACAAGGGCCAACGGAAAGCCAGCGCCCGCTCCCGTGCGATCTGTAGCCAGGTGTTGGAGCTCGGAAAGCTCCCGGATTATATGTAATCCCTGGATGGAATCCAGTTCATCCAGAGCGGCGCGAAGATTCGTTTTCATTCATCTGTAGGAGGTTCCGGATCCTGCAATCTTGCGGATACTGCCTCAAGCATAAAGAGCAGAAGAGCTCCGGCAACGGCCAGCCCCAGACCAAGCAGAATCGTCATTCCATCCGGCACTCCGGTTACATAGTGTCCGGGCCAGATTTTGCGCAGACTTCCGATCATAATGCCGGTCAGGGCTGCCATGGTCAGCGAATGATGTTTTTCCAGAAGGTACCGAAGCAGCCTTACCACCGAAAGGATTCCTATGAGGATTCCGGCAGAAAAGGCGCCCAGCACCAGAAGATCCCGGCTTTCGATGGACTCTAAAATGAATTTATATTCGCCCATCAAAACCAGGATATAGGCGCCGGAGATACCCGGAAGAATCATGGCAGATATAGCAAGAGCGCCGCAAAGAAAAATGTAGAGTAGGGACGTGGACGCTTCCTCCGAAAAGGTCGCTTTGAGTTCGTCTCCTTTGAGCCGAAATAGCACTTCCAATTCTCCCACGGACTTTACGTCGCTGAAGACCTGCCACTGCTGGCTGGAAGCCACGGGACCGGTTTTTTCCGTTGTCATCGAGGAATTTACGGTTCGGACAGAGAATGGGAAAGAGCGACGATTGCCGTTTTCGTCGAAAACGTAGATCTCAAAATCGCCTTCGGTAACCTGGAATTCCAGGGAGCCTTTGGCATCCGTTCTTCGTTCCAGGACGGTACTAACCTTTTCTCCTTCAACTTTGACAATTTCAGTCTTCAGGTTCTCTACAGTACTCAGGCCAACAAGGAAAAAGGTGAAAATTCCAAAAAGCAGAGCTGTGACAAACTCTCGCATGCCTTTGTCCATCTTCTTGTAAGGAACGGTGATGGAAAAAAGGATCAATCCGAAAAAGACGCTGTAGGTTTCGAAGGTATAATGTTCCAGAACGAAAGGAATGATCTGGATCATGATGGCCAGGCCCGTGAAGATCCCCAGTAACAGGGGTATTATGAAGCGCCACTGGATCCGGCACAGGCTTTCCCAGGCTTCCGTTCTTCTGGAGGGAATCAGTAGCCGAAAGACGTCCAGCGCATGAGATGGCTTTACATAGCTGATGGCTCCAATAAGATGTTCATAAATGCCGCTTATGAGCGCAATGGTGCCGCCCGAGACGCCCGGTATGATATCGGCGGAGCCCATGGCCATTCCCTTGCAATAAAGAATTGCTTTGTTCTTCCAGCTCCGGTATTGGTCCATTGTGCCAGAGGTTCCTCACTATGAAGAGTGTAAATGACAAAAAGCCATGCCTTCGCAAGGTTTTGCTCCCTGCCTTGCGTGGTAGGCCTCCAATGGGCTCTTCTGCAGGCCGCGCCGCCGCGGAGCGTAGTGATCGGGCGCCATTCGACTTTGTGGGCCGCGCTACACATCTCGGACAAATGAGCGGAAAGCCAGGAGTTGGACTGCCTTTCGCCGGCGTCCTGGCTGTTCTTCTAATTCTAGCTCCCCTGGCGTCGCTGGTGGCGCGGGCGCCAGTAGGTTCTCGCATCTCCTTCGCCGTGGTGGGCGATCTCATGGGGCACGATGAGCAAATCAAGAGCGCCTACGATACAAAGTGCAAATGTTACGATTATTCCAGCGTCTTCGAGGATACGGCGCCAATCTTCCGGAAAGCGGACCTTGCCATCGGAAACCTGGAAGTGACGCTGCCTGGAAAAGCTGATCGCTACAAAGGATATCCGTTGTTTGGCAGTCCGGATGCTTATGCGGAAGCGATGAAGAAGGCGGGCTTCGATATTCTAACTCTGGCAAACAACCATACCGTGGATACCGGTAAGGCCGGCGTTATCCGTACCTGGAACGTAGTGCATAAACTGGGTATGATAGGTCTGGGAGTCTACCCTTCGCAGAAGGCCTATGAGAAGAATCCAGTGCCGGTTATAGAGAAAAATGGTTTTCGCATAGCCATGTTGAACTACACCTATGGAACCAATGGATTACCTGTACCTCCTGGGGTGCGCATCAATCATATTTATCCGGAGCGAATTCGTCAGGATCTGAAGAAAGCGGCCACGCTGGATGTGGACCTGAAGATGGTTTTCTTTCACTTTGGTCAGGAATACACCCGGCAGCCCAACAACTACCAGAAGCAGATGGTTGATGTGGCCGTGCAGGCCGGCGCCGACATAGTCATCGGCGGGCATCCCCATGTTCTGCAGCCCTACGAGAAGCGCCATGTTAAGGGAGCCGATGGAAGGTTGCGCCCGGTGCTCATCGCTTACTCCCTGGGCAATTTCGTCTCCCATCAAATCCGCCGCTATACGGATGGAGGAATGATATTTCGATTTTCTGTCGAGATGACGGATCAGGGAATCGCCATCAGGGATGTGGACTACGATCCGGTGCTTGTATATCTGGATAATACCGAAAAGGGAGTGCTGTACAGAGTTCTGCCGGTCAATGATTACCTCTACTACAAAGACGGAAAGATTCGTCGAAAAGAGAAGCTGCCCCGGGATCTAAGCAAGGCTGGCTGGGCCAGAATGAATCAATTCTTTCAGGATACGACGTCTCATCTTGCCAAAAGCAGGGAGAATGCTTCTCCCTAGAGAACGAAAATCCAGATCTACCTTTCTGGTTGCTCGCGGCGTATCGCCCTTCTGGGAGGGCGATGAATTCTTCGCGGCGCTGCTCCATGACATTAATAGTGCAGGTATTTCTATCTGTCTTGAGTCCTACATCTTTCATGCAGATCAGGCCGGGGACCGGATTGTCCAGGCTCTTCTGGATGCTGCGCGCCGGGGAGTCCGGGTTCGCGTACTGGTAGATGGCGTGGGCTCCTTTCCTGCGTGGAACCTGGCCCGTGGGTTTCGGGGCAGCACAGCGGCCTTTCGAATCTTCAAACCCGTGGGTTTCTTCACAGTGTTCAAATCCGGTTTTCATCGCAGGAATCACCGTAAGCTAATCCTCATAGACGATCGCATTGCGTATGCAGGAGGAATGAACATTGGAGATGAGCTATCCCTGGAATACCGGGGTAGCCGGCGGTGGAGAGATAACATGGTTCGGGTGGAGCAGGGGGACTTCTCCATGCTACGCCAGAGCTTTGAAGAGATCTGGACATTCTCTGGAAAAAAGAGTTTTGGTCTTTTGCCGCGCTCCCGGATGAACGCAAAGCGTCTAAAAAGACTGAATCTATTGGATCCCGACTGTCCGGACGTGCTTTTTATGAGTAATCATGGTCGTGCATTGCGCCGTACCCAGCGAAGACTGCTGGTCCAGCAAATAAAGAATGCCAGGCATCGAATCTACATCGGTTCGGCCTATTTTGTGCCAGGTCGCAGAATTCTCTGGCTCTTAAGGAGGAAGGCTGCCAGCGGAGTGGATGTGCGAATCCTCACTGCAGGCAGAAGCGACGTCTGGCTGGCGAGGCAGGCTGGACGGTCCACCTACAGAGGTTTGCTCAAGCACGGGATTCGGATCTTTGAATATCAAGATCGGATGTACCATGCAAAGATCAATATCATCGATGAGCGAGTGATGATCGGATCTACGAACATGGACTACCGTAGCTTTCTGCACAACCTGGAAGTGGATGCCTGGATTAATCGCGAAGAAATCGCAGAGGCAGCGCTAAATCAGTGGCACCTGGACGAGATCCAGAGCCAGAGAATCCTGCTGGAGCGATGGAAGCGACGAAGCCTTCTCGAACGGTTGATGGAGAAGGTGGCATTTCTTCTTCGCTTCTATTTATAGGTCTGGTGTGCAGATAGAACCCATATGCATGGGAAGCCCAACCTGTCTACTTGCCGGCATCAGCCGTATCGGTGGGAGTGTACTTTTGCGCGAAGGGAAGGCGGAATGTAGTGGGTTTTCAATGCCGGTATCTGGACCAGAGTATGGCTTTCCAGTATGTAGGCAGAAAGAGCACGTCCATACACACATCCGGAATCCAGCCCGTAGGTATTGGATCGAATGTTCAGGCCTTTGCGTGCCCAATGTCCGTAGAAGACGGGTTTGGTGCCCGGGTAATAATCGTACCATGGAGGATTTTCCGGGTCCTTTAGATTAACTCCCTGACCATCCCAGGTACGAATGGTAAGTAGCATTCTTCTGGCGGACTGCGAAGGATGTTTGTGGGGCTCCAGACCTGCATGCACTGCAATGAAGTCATCGGTTTCAATATACAGAGGACGTCGGCTTAGCCAGTCATGGAGTTCTGGGCCCAGTTGACGATGTAAGGTTATGTATGGCTCCATCCCGTGGAAATGTCGCAGATATTCATCCTCATGGTTTCCCATCAGTGATTCGAAGCCCTGTTCGTAAACAAAACGAACCACCCCCACAGGATCCGGTCCCCGGTTGATAAGATCTCCCAGCATGATAATGCGATCCGACGAACGCACCTTCAGTCTCTTGATCATCAGCTCTAGTTCTTCGCGGCAACCGTGGACGTCGCCTACGAAGATGGTTCTGGGTTCGCTTTCGTTTCTCATTCTAACACTCTTTTCTATTCCGCTGCTCGAAGCTTTTTTATTTCTGTTCGGATTGCCTGGCTTTTTTGATCCAGTCCACCGGTTGCCTCAGCACCTGCATGATCCGTTCTTCCGCAGTACCTCTGGCGGGCTGAAAATCGTACTTCCACATTACATGCAGCGGCAGGCTCATCAGAATCGATTCAATGCGCCCTCCGGTCTTCAGTCCGAACAAGGTCCCTCTATCATAAATTAAGTTAAATTCGACGTATCGTCCACGACGCCAGAGCTGGAACTCCTTCTGTTCTTCGGTGTACTCCTCTTTCATTCGACGGCGCACAATGGGTTCATAGCTCTTCAAAAAGCTGGATCCTGCATCTTTTGTAAAGGCCAGCATTTTCTCGGGACTGTCCTGCATGTAATCATAGAAGATGCCGCCTATTCCCCGGCTTTCCTGTCGGTGCTTCAGAAAAAAGTAGCGATCGCACTGCTCCTTGAGTTCTGCATAGCTTACGACGTCGGAATGGCGGCCGCAGACGTCGGAAAAAATGCTGTGAAAATGAATGGCATCCTCGTCGTAGAGATAATAGGGAGTGAGGTCGGCGCCGCCTCCGAACCACATGCTTTCTATATGTGCTCCCTTTTCCGGGGCAGAAAGCCGGGCAATGTATCGGAAGTTGGCATGAACGGTGGGCACCAGAGGATGATAGGGATGGATTACCAGGGAAATGCCGCTGGCACGAAAATGAGGAGATGAGCCTGGCATACTGGCTGCAAAGTCCTCGGGGAAGGTGCCCATTACATCGGAAACGTTTACTCCGCCTTTCTCCAGCAGACTGCCGTTCTGAATGACCCGGGTCCGGCCTCCACCACCGGTTATGATTCCGCTGGAATGGGAATGATCCCAGAGATCCTCCTGGAAGTGCGCGGGCACACTTTCCGCATTGCCTGCGAAATCTACTTCGATGGCTTCCAGGCCACCGGTTATTTCATCCTGCAGGGTATGGAAGAATGCGGAGGCTTCGTCCAGAAAGGCGAAGTCTGGCTTGTCGGGCATGTTAGGAAGTACCCTGGATTATGTCGTATTGTCAATGGAAATACAGAAAGAATCCATCCGAGTCCGCCGGAGAGTCGTTGCAGGCAGGGTGGGTGAGCGTCAGTGTTGCCGGGTTCTGCGAAATTGCCACTTCCCATCTCTATAGACTCCGGTAGCTGCTCTTCGTAGACGATCCATCATAGCCTCGGTTACGCTATTGCCAGCGATCACTACCATTGCATCGGAGTTTCGCGATAGTTCGTAAAGGTCCAGATACAGCTGTCTTGCCGCCTCCGCGGACTCCTTTCTATTTCGCAAAACCGCATTTTCGCAGAGTCGTCGAGGTAGCAGATGGCTCAAAGTAATGGGACGGGAATCCAGATTCAGAACGGAAATCGTTTCGTAGGATGCATGGGGAAAACCCGGGTTCAGCGCATCGGTCATGAAGGACTCTACCAGATACAGATCTACATCCGGTTGATAATGTACGGGCAGTAGCCCGGGGGCGGCCAGAGGGGCGGTTTGCGCTGTTGCGATGGCCACAGAGCTCTGTTCCGATCCTCCTTTCTGAAGCGTCTTTTCTGCTACCTTTTCGCCCCGGCTATTGCCGGCGCTGGCTGCGGACTCTTCTATTTGCGCGCTGCGAACTCGAAAGCCGTCGGTTTCCAGAGTCTTTTGATCAATAATGCCCGGCCGGAGTATTATCACCTCTTCGTCTTCCAGACGAACTACCGTAGACTCAAGCCCCACGCTGCACTGTCCCCCGTCTACTACACCCGGGATTTCGCCTTCCAGTTGCGAAAGTACCATGGCCGGAGTTACCGGACTTGTCTTGCCGGATTTATTTGCAGAGGGAATGGCCAGAGGAACGTCGCACAAATCGATGACTTTTAGAGCAAGCTCATGATCCGGCATGCGAAAACCACAGAGCTCCGAGCCTGCAGTTACCGCCGAAGGGATGCGACCCTCATGTTCCAGGAGAATAGTGAGTGGTCCGGGCCAGTATTGATCCATCAGTCTCTGGGCCAGGGCATTGGTCTTACCGTAGCGAAAGGCCATTTCCGGCGAGGATACATGGCAGATCACCGGATTGTTAGCAGGGCGACCTTTGATGGAAAACAGGTGGGCCAGAGCGGACCCGTTCAATGCGTTGCAGGCCAGCCCGTACACGGTTTCGGTGGGCAGGGCCACACAATGACCTTCTGCGATTAACTTTGCCGCTTCTTCTACTTCCAGATATCGGCCCATAGACTACCTCAGGAGGCTTTCTTTTCCGGCAACAGGATGGCCTTGAATCGAGGACCGGAAAATGTGCGAGCCGCCATCTCTCGAATATCCTCAAGACTTACCTGATCCATTTCAGAAAGCGCTTTCTGCACAGGATCTTCAGTTTCTCCTCTTAGAATGGGGACAGACATCATTGTATTCAAGCCCGTGCTGGTTTCCGAGCGTGCCGCAATAGATGTGCGAATGCTGGCTTTCGCGCGGTTCATTCTATCCTCTTCTACAAATTCCGAACAAATCTTCTCTACGATGGAATTCACTTCCTTTTCCAGTTGCTCCAGTTCATCGGGAGCGATGCCGCAGGAAATACCCAAAATGGAATGTGGTTCGTTTCTCATGGCAAAGGAATAGATACCATAGCAGGACATTCCCAGTTCTTCTCGAATCCTTTCGAACAGCAGACCGGAATCATTGCCGCCCAGAACATAGTTCATGAAATCCTGCTTGAACCTTTCCGGATGATCCGGAGGAAGAGCAGGATAAAAGAGAGTGAAGTAGGCTTCAGAAATGCCTGGTTTTGTCAGAGTCAGCTCGCCAGCTGTATAGGAGCTTTCGCGGATGGCCGGTTCCTCTTTTTCGTCGCTTTCCGGGAACAGGTCCTTTACCATGGCTTCGATGCGATGGCGGTCCACTCCTCCGGCCACCGAAATAAGTGTATTGTTTCCGCCATAAAAGCGATTCTTGAAGCCATGCATACCTTCGACGGTGGCGCCGCGTATTGTATCCTCTGTGCCGATGATAGGATGATAATTCTCCCCCAGATACATCTGCAGAGCTCTTTCCACCAGGAAGCTGTCCGGGTCATCCTCTCTTTCCCTGTATTCGCTAAGGATGGGATTAAGTTCCTTTTTAAACTCTTCGGCCGGAAAAAGCGGATTGCTGTACATATCCGCAAGTATGTCGAAGCCTTCTTCGAATCGGTCGTTGAGCACGGTAATGTAATAGGCCGTATGATCGTAGGTTGTGTAGGCGTTCATTTTGCCGCCAATGTCGTTTGCAGCTCTGGAAATGGAGGTACCCCCGGGTCGCTTGCTGGATCCCTTGAAGAACATATGCTCCAGGATATGCGCCAGGCCCCATTCGGCGGGCTGCTCCGCGCAGGATCCCACTCTTGTGAGAATTTGAATGTTGGTCAAAAAGCTTGTATTCTCAATGTGTAGTAGTCTCAGTCCATGAATCGTTTGAATATCGAATGGGGTAACGCTTTGTATCATATTGTAATTCTTTTCCTCCCGGCGCCTTTTTGCGGGCTCACTATCAAGTAAACCATTCAGGACGGGATGGTCGTGTCATTTAACTTATTCGTCTTTTCCTGCTTCGTATGATTTCTCAGAGTTCTAGCTCAGTCCATTCTTGAGCATTTGGCTTCATGATACTGCTTGTATCCGTCGCTCCAGGTATGATCAAGTACAGTATGGAATCGGTTTTCGTTGAGCTCTACTACGACATAGGGCGGCGCTTCCTCTTCTTTGCTCCACTCGCCTTCGAATTTAACATCCACCTGAAGAATCTGTTTTCCGTCCCGGGAGATTAATCTCCAGCGCATACCTTCCGCTTCTTCTTCCAGCAATGAATCTCCGGTAACTGCATCGAAGGTTTCCAGTTCTCCATCCCTGTGATAAACCTCTCGAACCATTCCTTCCGTTGGTTTCTGACTGGCATCCGGAAATGGCATGGCCGAGCCTTCCTGCGGATCAAAAGCGTCTCCGCATATCCATTCGGTGCCGCTCAGCGCATTGCCGTTCAAATAACCGCAATGCAGGGAGAGTAGAATTGGAAGGCAGAAGGAAATCGCCAGAGCGCCACGGATGTAGCCAGATGGGGAAAAATGAATCATACTTCACCGAGGATACTCCCGGTGCCCGGACGGCAACAAGGAAAAAAAGGAATTTCGGCCAATTCGCAATGGTCAATGAGGCTGTCGCTCTCCGACTTTCCGGGCCAGGATAGTGATTTTCTGTCCAAAGGCATTTGTGATTTTGACCGAATGGATCGGAAGAAAAACAAAGAAATAAAGATCAAGAAAAAGGGCAAGAGGAAAGAGGGCGACTTCAGCCAGCTTTTTGCCAGCCACGTATTCCACGAATCGGAAATGAAGAAGCGTCTGCCAGATCGCGTTTTCAAGCAGGTTCAAAAGGCCCGAGAAACGGGCGATGCTCTGGAGCCTGCAGTGGCGCAGGTGGTGGCGGATGCCATGAAAGATTGGGCCCTGGAGCATGGAGCTACCCATTTCACGCACTGGTTTCAGCCCATGACCGGTTTTACTGCAGAGAAGCACGATTCCTTTGTGGTACCTGTTGGCGACGGTCGGGCCATCACTCGATTTTCCTACAAGGAACTGATTAAAGGGGAGCCGGATGCATCCTCTTTTCCTTCCGGAGGTCTTCGCGCCACCTTCGAAGCTCGCGGATATACGGCCTGGGATATGAGCTCCCCAGCTTTTCTCAAGGAAGATGAAGGCGGCGTGACGCTCTGTATTCCCACTGCATTTTGCTCTTATACAGGCGAAGCTCTGGATAAAAAGACCCCTCTGCTTCGTTCCATGGATGCCATTAGCCGAGAAGCAGTGCGTCTATTGCACATCCTGGGCAAGAAAGAAGTGAGCAAGGTTATTGCCACCGTCGGTCCGGAGCAGGAGTACTTTCTAATTCGCGAAGAACATTACCAGCAAAGACAGGACCTGGTGTTCACCGGACGAACTCTCTTTGGCTGCAGGCCGCCCAAAGGCCAGGAAATGGAAGATCATTACTTCGCCAGCATCAAGGAGCCTATTGCGGCCTTTATGCGCGAATTGGACGAAGAGCTCTGGAAAGTAGGGGTTAGCGCCCGTACCAGACACAATGAAGTGGCGCCCTCCCAGCATGAGCTGGCTCCAATGTTCAACAGCGCAAATATTGCCTGCGACCATAATCAAATCGTGATGGAGACCATGAAGAAGATTGCAGCCAGGCATGGACTGGTTTGTCTGCTTCATGAAAAGCCTTTTGCCTATGTAAATGGATCCGGAAAGCACAATAACTGGTCGCTGCAAACCGATACCGGAGAGAACCTTCTGGAACCAGGACACACTCCGGAAAAAAACATTACCTTTCTGATATTTCTGGCAGCCGTGATTCGTGCTGTGGACGAGCATGCAGACCTTATGCGCATCGCCGCGGCCACACCGGGAAACGACCATCGCCTGGGAGCTAACGAAGCGCCGCCGGCTATCATTTCCATCTACCTGGGCGATCAACTCACATCCATAATGGCTGAGCTGGCTGGCGAGCAGGGCGAAAAAGGGCTGCATCGAGAAGACCTTCTTCGCATAGGCACATCTTCCCTTTCTCCGCTTCCGCTGGATAGTTCGGACCGGAACAGGACATCGCCCTTTGCTTTTACGGGCAACAAGTTTGAATTTCGCATGGTGCCCTCCACTGCATCCATAGCTGCGGCCAACTTTACCCTCAACACTATCGTTGCCGATAGCCTGGCCCGGCTTTGCGATGAATTGGAGCAGTCCGATGATCCGTTGAAGGAATCCATGAAACTGGCAGGACAGATCTACAAGCAGCACAGTCGGGTGGTCTTTAACGGTAACAACTACTCCTCCGAATGGGTGCAGGAAGCGCAGCGTCGGGGATTGCCCAATATCAGCAACACCGTGGACGCTGCAGAAGCGATTGTAAGCGAAAAGACAGTTTCCATGTACGAGAAACACAAGGTCTTTTCGCGTACGGAACTTGAATCCCGCTACGAAATTGTCCTGGATGGGTATATCAATACGATTCGCATCGAAGCCAGGTCCATGCTTGACATTGCCACTCGGTTCATTGTGCCGTCGGTGATCGAATACAGAGCCTTTCTGGCCGATACAATTCGCTCTTTGCGAGAAGCAGGAGCCGACGCTACTGTGGAGGTGGCCAATCTGGCTGAACTCTCGGGGCATCTACTGGAGTTTGACGTTCGCTTGAAGAGGCTACAGGAAAGCATTCATGCGGCGGAGAAGAAAGAAGAAAACGGTAGCAGAGCATTGGCCAGGGCATTTCGCGATGAAGTCTTCGCTGCCATGAATGCGCTGCGCGAAACCGCTGATACTCTGGAATCGCAGGTGGCCCGGGAATTCTGGCCATTGCCTTCTTACGGCGAGATTCTATACCACATCGTCTGAGCAGAACTTGCGCAGGTCCTGCCCGGGACCTGCGTAAGTCCCGGTACAGGGCCGTAGACTCCGGGGCCTGCGCAGGACAGCTTCCTGAAAGGCCCTATTTTGCCAGGCCTCATTTCGCTTCTTGAGTTTTTCCTTCGTTCACATTCTGGACGGTATCCAGAATTAATTGAAAACCCGGCTTCTCTTTTTGAAAGGCGTCCGCCGGACTTTGAAAGGAGATGTAGATCCAGCCAGCAGGATCATCCAGCCGGCTATAGTATCGCATCATGGGCAGACGTTGTCCTTGATCCTCGATGGTATGGGTTTCCGCAATGGCAGGCATAGTTTTGTTTGAAATGCTCAGCTCGGTGGGCTCCGCTTTGAGCTCTTTTACGAATTCTTCGCCCATCTCCTCTATGTAATAGCCGGTCATTGTGTCGGCGAATTGATTTAGCGTAGGAGAGAATCCGCCTTTGAATTGATGCATTGTCAGGATTCCATCGCGATTGGTGTGTACAATCAGGTAATGGGAGTGATTGTTTGTGTCTTCTTCAGAGATTGACCAGTTTCCTGGATACTTGAACTGGATGCCTGCGTTGGTGTACAGTTTTGTATTCTTGAGGTCCGGTTCCGGGATACAGGCAGCGATCAGCAACGTTCCTGTCAGAACCAGAAAAGAGAGCCAACGTCCAGAGTGATGGATTCGATGGGCAAAATTGAAAGTCGATGCAGTTAGGGACAGTATCATGGGTCATGGAGACTCTCATAAACCCGTAGCGCAACGAGATTCCTGACTTTGGCCGGCCGCAGCCTGCAAATCTCAGCGCGAGTTCTCTGCTGGACTATCATTGGATTCCAGGAATCCCTGGATGAGTGCGGCGCTGCGAAGGGCCCCGCCACGCTTGCCCGCGGCCTGTAGGCTCCTTCGCAATCTTGCCGAATTCTCAGAGTAAGAAGGATCATCAAGGATGCTACGCACGGCTCTCTTGATCGTCTCCGAGGAGTATTGCCTGGCTGGGATGCGTATGGCCACTCCAGCATTCTCCATCATTTGCAGATTCGCTTGCTGCTCAAACTGAAAAGCCACGCCTACCATTGGAGTACCCGACCAGAGCGCGGTTTGAACCGTACCCTGACCTCCATGTATGAGAGCTACGGAGGCCAGGGAATTCACGGCCGGGGCAGGAACATAATCTCTGGCAATAATGTGTTCGGGTAACACTCCCAGGTCCCCGGGGCTGAGCACGGAAGTTGTGGCTACCACGGCGGGCAGTTGCAATTCTTTGAGCGCTTCTACAGCAAGTTTCAGGTATTCGGGGGGAGCGGAACTGCCCATGCTGCAATAGATGGACTGTTTTGCCGAGCTCAAGAGATCTAGAATGTCCGGAGACAGGGCAATGTCCAGATCTGCGAAAATCGGGCCTACGAAAGAATAACCAGAGGGAAGATCCGATGCTTCTACCCCGGTCCACTCTGGCCAGTCTGTGATCAAATTCAGGTTCCCGGAGATCAAATCCTGCATGTTTTGAAGCGGATTTGCTCCTTTTTCCTTCAGGATTCGATTAAAGCGTCCCAGCCCTGCACTCAGTTCGCGGCCCATCCAATTAAACAATTGATCTTTCCACCTGGAAGGCCAGATAGATGTGAACCAGTTTTCGAATTGCTCGGGAAAGTGTGCCATACCCAGGGCAAAGAAAGGAGCGCTGCCGGCAAAAGGTAGAACGCTAATCAGCGGTTTGCGCATGATCCTTGCGACCAATACAGTGGGAAGATTCATGCCCAGATACAATGCATCCGGTTGATACTCCAGCATTTCCTGCAGTTCCGATTCTACCAGCGCACGCAACTCGGAAAGACGGAATGGATGCCCTATACGACGGCCTTGATCCAGATCCATCAGATATCGATGCTTCTCTATTGTAATTTCCGGCCTTAATACCTTCATCTCGAAGCCTGCATCCGTGATTCGTTTAGCATGGATGCCGCCATGAACAAAAAACTTGGATGCGCACTTGCAGGCTCGGGCTACTTCAATGGCGCGAGTAGTCTCTGCAAGATTGTGAGCGTATACGAAGAAAGCGATGCGATGAGAATTCATGGTATCCAGGCTATTTTTTTGAGCTCTGGTCAGCTTTGCTCAGCTTTCGGCTACTCGCAATGAATTCAGCAACTTCGGAGTTCTCCCGGGTTGCGCAGGCGGACCAGCCAGCACAGTTTGCCGAATTGCGGAAGATTCATAGATATAGAGTGGCCGAGTAGTAAATCGCTTGCCAGCGTCTGGAAAGATATCACATTACTTACGAATCAGGAGGTATATGATGCAGCAAAATTCACCGGACCAGCCACCTCCGGGATTTGACCCGGAAATGTGGAATAAGCTCACTCCCGAGCAAAAGCAGACCTATATGGCCGGGCAACAGGGCGGCGGGCAGGCGGCGCAGCAGAACCAGGCCTATGGAAGCAATCCCCAGGCCATGCAGGATCAAATGATGAAAGACATGAGAAAGCAGACCATGTTTGCCATGATTTTTGGCATGGTAGGATCTCTGATTTCATCCATCGTGCATATGTTTATTCGCAGAAACTGAGGTTTCCAATTCCGGCGGCCGCAGTCTGTCGATGCGGCTCCTACCATTGCGGCTTTGCCCGGGCTGCCAGGCGCCCCAGAATGGAGCACAGTTGAACCTGTTCCACCGGGCTGAGCCGTCCTCCGGGTATGGTAAAGGAGTTTTGCATCATTCGCAGAGCGGCCGCGCTGGAATTGAATGCGCTTTCCATCAATTGCAAATAGTCCTGGCCTCTGGCCATGGGCTTGTCCCCGGCTACTAAATGCCTGGAAGTTTCCTCCCAGAGAATCTCTTCTGGATTCTCCCGGTATAGAATAATTCCGGATCCCGGGCTTTCGCATCGAACATAGGCAACGTCTTCAAAGCTCCATCGTTTATTCTCTTCGCTCGTTTGCAGGCTGATTTCCTTTTGATCCGCTACAAGCTGGAAGGACTTGCTGCCGGGATCGGGCAGGGTATATACCAGAAGAGCCAGAGTCCCTATGCAAAGCCACAGGCCGGCCGAGTTTACCGCGCCGAGCAGGCCTGCTTTCGCATCCAGAAGCAGTATATAAAAAAAGAGGCCCAGCAAACAGAATAGAAGCCAGGAGAAACCATACCGACTGAAAGATGGACTTTCTGAAGAGTACTCAAGTAGCATTTGATCATCCATACGAAACGTTTCTGCCGAAGGAAAGGGATCTGCATAACCCTGGCGCGAGAACTGAGTCACCAGGCGCACAATGCCGTGCAGCGATCTTGCTCCTGCTAAAGACCGCTCCCTTGCGCTTGCCTTCTGACGGGACACCGTAAAAGCATTGTCAACGGTGCGCATCATTGTTCTCTTCTTTGCATCGAGAACCAGCCCAGCCTCATCGATGACTGGCAGAGAAGGAGACGTTTCTGTATTGGCTTCAGCCTTTCGCATTTTCTCCTGGCCTTGCAAGGGCAGCGGCGCATCGTTCTTTTCCTTTTCGCCGGACTGTGGCCCAGACGAGGATAAATCTTCAGCGCGAATTCTTTTTGCTTCAACTCCAGGAAGTCGAAGCAAAGCCTTTTGTAGCACTTGAGGAAAGATCTCCTCGCCTACGGCAAGACTCTGGATTTCGAAGGTAGGACCATAGAGATCCTGAAGAAGGATGGTTACCTTTCCCGTTCGCTGGTCGCTGCTCTGCTCTCTTCTTACGGAATAGTAGGCAGGATGGGCTTTCCAGGTAATATCCAGACCCCGGGTGCGAAACACAATGGATTCCCCGGTTTTCTGCAGAAGCGAATCCTCAAACGTATTCTCATAATTGTTTGCTTCGTGCCAGTCCAGCATACCAAGGAGCGTCAGCGGCGCCAGCGCCAGCAAAGCGGCGAAGAATACACATCTATTTCCCTGCCTGAATGCGAACCACCCGGCCCCCGCAAGGCCCGCAAGACATAGGACAAAAACTAAAGCAAACAGCGCAGACCAGTTCGTGGCCGGATACACAACCCAGGGTTCCATGGGAACACACTGCATTTTTTGCGCAGAAAGGCATCCATTATTGTCTTCTGGCACTTATGAGCGACTTAAAAAACCCTGGACTGTATGGAAAGTCTTCCGGAAGGGCAAAGTTGTTTTTCGGATTGGGTTGCCGGTCCGGGGCCCAATAGAAGGCTGGACCATGGACTCCATTACGCAGATCACCCTCGGAGCGGCGGTGGGCGAAGCCACGCTTGGTCGTTCGGTGGGACGGAAAGCCGCTGTCTGGGGCGCCGTTCTGGGAACGTTACCGGATCTGGATGTACTGAGTTCACCTTTTGTGGACGATTATACTCAGCTTTCATTGCATCGCGGCTTTTCGCATTCAGTATTATTTGCGGTGCTCGGTGGTGCGGGCATTGCCTACGGGCTCAAGAAGTTGCATTCCAGATATCCCGTGCCATTTCGAAAGTGGTTTCTCTTTTCCTTTCTAGCCCTCATAACCCATTCCCTTCTGGATGCCTTCACAGTGTATGGGACGCAATTGCTCAATCCGTTTAGCGATTATCCGGTGGCGTGGAATTCTGTATTTATCATCGATCCTCTGTACACCATTCCGCTTCTTTCGGGGCTCATAATATCGCTTATACTGTCCAGGCAGTCCAGGGTCGGTCAAAGGTTCGTGCTGGCCGGATTGATCTTTTCCACCGCCTATCTGGGCTGGACACAGGCGGCCAAAAGCATTATCGACGATGAATTGGAGCAATCGCTGCAGGAACAGGACATTCCCTATCAGAAATTCATGAGCAATCCTACGGCGCTCAATTCGGTCCTGTGGATGGGGCTGGCGGTGGACGAATCCCATGCTTACGTGGCTCTTCGCGGACTTCTGGACGATAGTCCCAGCATTCACTGGATGAAGATGCCCAGGAATCCGGATTTGATCCAGGCAGCGGTGGATCAAAAGGATCCTTACATAGAAAGGCTGCTATGGTTCAGCCGCGGCTACTTTCGCGTAGAACGGGACAGCCAGGGAAGGCTCTTTTTCCACGATTTGCGATTTGGCAGAAGCGACGGCTATCTTTCAGACCGGGGCAATTTCATCTTTCGTTTCGAATTGTTGGAGGATCCGGAGAATCCGGGACGACTGCGCGGCTTTCGCCAGTTCCGTCCTGTGGTAGAAGGTCGTGCATCTACCCTTGATTTGCTATGGAGACGAATCAAAGGAGATACCTCCATTCAAGGACGACCGCAACAGAGACTCTATCAGCCAGATCCAGACTTTGAGACTGAGAACCTGGAAGACGCTCATACAAGATCTGACGACGGGCCTCCTGCATCGTCCAGAGCAGAAATAAATCGTTCCTTTGGCAGCTGATGGGCCCAATATGGATCATCGCCATTTGTTTTCTGGCAGGTCTTGCCCTTCGCAGGCTGTCAATTCTTCCGGACAATGCGGCCAGATCATTGTCCGGTTACGTAATCTATGTAGCCTTACCTGCCCTGGTCCTTCTTTATGTGCACGATCTAGAATTTCGCGCCGAATTAATCTTTAGCGCAGTCATGCCGCACGGTATTTTCGCCATGGCATTTCTTTTCTTTTATGCGCTGGGGAAGCGAAAGGGATGGACCCGGGAAACCATACTATGTCTTACCCTCACAGCGGGTCTGGGAAATACCTCTTTTGTGGGGCTGCCCATGATTCAGGCTTTCTTTGGGCCAGAACTGCTGGGCGTCGGAGTGATCATCGATCAGGCAGGTAGTTTTCTGGCTCTTTCCACCTGGGGATTTGCGCTGCTTGGTTCTGCCGGCTCCGCCACGGAATCTGTGCAGAGGACATGGTCGGAAAATACCGGACGTTCCGCCCGGAAACATGCCATGGTTGGCATTGCCAGGTTCCCGCCCTTCCAGGCTCTGGTTCTGGCATTGCTGCTTCGACCGCTGGATTTTTCGGCAGACCTCAAAGATGTACTGCGAAGCATCGGAAGCAGTCTCACTCCCGTGGCCATGGTTGCCGTGGGTTTTCAGCTTCGCCTGTCCGGTCTCAAAGATCGGGCTTATCCCCTGGGTGCGGGTCTGGTCTTTCGATTATTTCTGGCGCCTGCTGCAGTACTCCTGGTTGCGCTTCTGCTATTTCGCGATGTAGGCGGAAATCTGCCTGCGAACATACAGGTAACGGTATTCGAAGCCGCCATGCCGCCCATGATAACGGCTGGAATCCTGGCCATGGAGCATGAGAAGGATGCAGAGTTGGCCGCGCTTATGCTCGGTGTGGGAATTCCTTTATCCTTTCTGACGTTACCTGTCTTACACTGGATTCTCCAATCTGGCTGGCTGTAAGCGAAGGATGCGATGTCAGCACCACAGGACCGAAGAGCAAAAATCCGTTTCTCTAGATTCATGCCGGGGCATCAGTTTTCCTTCCTTTCCTCCAGCGGCCGCTGCGCGGGTTTATCGTCGTCCAGGATATCCAGTGTGGTAAAACCTATCAAGAAATCCGCAATCTCTGCCAGATTGATACCCGCGCGAATTCCGCCGTATAGTCCGAGAGAAAACTCCACCTGGAATAGACTGTTGTAGCCCTGAATTGTGTACACTGTGACGATCATCGTATTTCTGGAGCGAAAGTCTTTGACTCCTGTTTTCCATCCAGAGAATGATGAAAGGTGCTGTTCAGAAAAAGGAAGCT
Organism: Leptospiraceae bacterium; assembly: GCA_020440915.1. Taxonomy (GTDB): domain Bacteria; phylum Spirochaetota; class Leptospiria; order Leptospirales; family Leptonemataceae; genus UBA3465. The sequence goes on from JAGRNE010000016.1 coordinate 22,728, forward strand.
GTCGCCGGAAAGTCGGGAGATCTCGGAGTAGGGTTCTCCTGTAGCATAAAGACCGCTACTGCCGGCTCGCAGTCCGTATCCAAATCCCCTGGATTGATGGGCCAGGCCGAGAAATACTGGACCCACCATGGCCGTGCCTCCATAAACCCTTCGCTCCGCGCCAGCGGTGAAGATATCTACAAAATCCTTGCCGCGATTCTTGCCATAGTTCTGCAAAGAGGCGCACTGGCCGAGCTGTAGAAAAAGTAACAGTATTCCCACTGCTTTTGCGAAGACCAGCGCGCGCTGTGCAATCTTTACATCGGCCGGTTGCTGCCCCCTGGACGTCACTTTCGCTGCAGGAGTCCGTGCTCTGGTGGCGGAGAGGCAGGCACCGGATCCGGGCGAAGTCGTAGATTGGTAGAAAGACCTGATCATAAAGTAAAGTCTTCCGGCCGCCCGGGATTGCCAGCCAAAAACGAATTCTACCAGCCACCGCTGGCCCCGCCTCCGCCAAAGGTCCCTCCGCCTGGTTTGATTCCTCCACCGGAACCTCGGCTCCCTCCGCCGGAACCGGAATTACCCGAAGCCAGCGATCCGGCCGCTCCTTTGGCCGCTCCGGCTGCCAGCACCGCCAGTGGGGCCAGAATGTAGATCAGCAAAATACCCCAGTAAGGCGGCCAATCGCTTACTCCCATGATTCGCTGGCCCAGCAGGAAAGTGGCTACGAAACCGCAGAAAGCGTAAGCCATGCCCAGAAGCAAAGGAAAGAAGATCGGATAGTTGGACTTCGCATCCATCCAGCTCATGATTCCTATCACTGCAAAAAGTAGCATTAAAGGTATGACCACCGCCAACAGAAAATGAATTCTCCAGCTAATGCTCAGTCCTCGGGTCAGAAAACGATAGAACAGATAAACCAGAACTGGAATCAACCCCAGAACCATGGCCATGGCATAAGCGATGGCTACTTGCAGGATGTAATCTTCGGTGGCCTCTTCCCAGAGATCCCTTATCCAGTAGATGGCAGCGTGGTTTTCTTTTTGAATGAAACGATCCGCAAAGGCAAGGGCCATACGTCCCCGTAGATTATCGGGAGGTGGCCCTCGTTCAAATTGCAGCGATGCAAGGCTATAATGAGTGGGCCAGGCATCGTCAAAGGAGTCGTAGCCCAGACCGATGCCTTCGTAATCAAAATCTCTACCATGGTAATCCATCCGATTCTCTACGAAGAACAGGAATCCATCGCATTGTCCGTTATCCAGCTGCAGGTACTCCTCCTGGATTTCATAATTGTAGATTCCGAAAACAAAGCAGATGTTCTGGCCCGTTTCCTGCTGAATTGTTCTATGGGCGGTTTCCAGGGACTTCAGCGTAGCCGGACCTGGAGCCGCCTCATGATAGGTGTAGATGGGAACGGCCGAAATGGACGAAATGGAGCATGCGAAGGCCAGGCAGAGTAAAACTAAAAGGTGGCGGCCCCGGTATGCGCTATACGCAAGGGTCCGGGCCCGCGATACAGCAGGGATAAGAGCCCGGGATCCCAAATGGCGGCTTTGAATAGGAGAGGCAGAGTTTGTGACAGAGTGCAGTTGCTTCATGGACGAAGCATATAGTATGGCGACGTCAGTTCCAGTCAAGGAGAAGCGGATGCAACCGACTCCGGAGCGCTTATTCGGGCCGTCTGCCTTCCAACCTTTCGCCGTTGCAGCGATCAGCGGAGGAAGCGCCCGCTTTATGTATAACCGTAGAACTCTTCGGTATGCACCCGTCCAGACACAATTCCCATGGACAGAAGAGTATCTCTTAGATCACGCACAGCCACCGGAGGACCGGCCAGAAAGTACTCGGCTTTTTCCGGTTCCAGCATATGCCTTCGCAGCATCTCTGGAGTAATGCGGCCCACCTCTTCGTTCCAGTCCCCCGGAAGATCGCCGGTAACGGTGGGAACGTAGAAGAAACCAGGCTCCTGAGACAGGTGTAGCAACTCCCGATGAAATAAAAAGGAATCGTAGTTGCGATTGCTGGAAATTAGCAGAATGTCTGGCACCGCTTCGCCGCGTGCCCGACGGGCAAGAAGAGTGCGAATCATACTGTAAAGTGGTGTAATCCCAATACCAGCACCAAGAAAAACCAGGGAATCCGCGGTTTGTTCAGGAATGTTCAGTAATCCGCCAGCCGCCGTCGCTATGACCTGGTCGCCTGGTTTCATTTCCAGCATTCTCTTCTTGAAGTCTGATCCCGTATCCCGGGTCACGATTTCTACAAAAGGATCCTGCTCCGAAGAAGCAATGGAAAACGTTCGACTTTCGGTACGCGAATCCCGGGGAAAGCGAATCTCGATGGACTGCCCGGCTTTGAAGTGGAAATTCTCCGGTCGGTCAAAGCGAAACAGAAACGTTCCCCGGGCTTTCACTTCGGTGACATCCAGGGTTAGCATGAAAACCTGATCTATAATGTCGCAGGCCTTTTGACGATCCAGTTCCTTGATCTCGTAGACAAGAAAGTCGCCGGTCTTACCTTTTAAAGGAGCGCGAAAGGTCCTACCTTTAATGGCGCATCGTTTTACATTCTGGTACACGGAATCGCTTACGAGCAGAGGAGCGCCGGCTTTTTTTGTCTTGGATTCCAGCCTGGCCGCCATATTGACGGAGTCTCCGATCAGGGTAAACGCTGCATTGCTATGATGTCCCAGTTCGCCTACCACCACAGGGCCGTAATGGATGCCCACACCTATATGAATCTCATAGTCCAGATGTTTTCGCGCATACTGGTTTACCTCTTCCAGCTTCTGCAGCATCTGCAGGCCTGCATTGACGGCGCGAACGCAGATGGATTCCGCATCGCTTTCCTTGAGGCCAAAGCTGGCCATAAGACCGTCCCCAATGTACTTATCGATAATACCTCCATTGGCCAGCACCACTTCGCCCATGGTTTCGAAATAGCGATTCAGAAGGTGGATAACATCGTAAGGGAGATTACTCTCGGAGAATGATGTGAAACTGCGGATATCGCTAAAAAGAATGGCTACGGTTTCCTCCCGGCCGGTGGTGCGTACCGACCGTTCACGGACAGCCTCATAATCTTGATCGTCCAGCACCAGTCGCCGCACATGGACGTCGCCCCGGGGGCGGGTCTGACAGGCCAGTCGAACATTGTTTTCCAGACCTCTTCTTCGTGCAAGGGAGCGCTCCGATTCATTTCTGGGTTCCAGGTTTTCTGCCCCTTCCAGAACAAGAACGCGGCAGGTGGAGCATCGGGCCTGACCGCCACAGGCATGCATATGTTCCAGACCATTCTTCAAAGATGTTTCCAGGATGGTATCCTCTGGATTGGCTTGCACCGCCTTAAAGTTTTCGTATTTGATCTGCAGCATAAATTCCCCTGATACTCCGTCGGCAGGATGTAGGATTGAGTCATCACAGGACCGGCACTGACAATTCATTTCCTGGCTTTCAACTCATCTGGCCGGAATTGCCCAGAGAGCTTTCTTTTAGACTAAAGCTACGGCGGATTCCTCCGAACCGAAAGTAGGGCCCCATGCACTGTACCAGAGAAGAAACATCTGTCCGACTTTTCCGGGCTTTCTACTATTATAGCGTCCTGCATTATTCTCTGAATGGAGCAGGGGCATCCGGGGGGCCGGCTAGAGCTTCTGTCAGCCCCGTCATTGCCAGGTTTTTCCTCGCAGCAGGAAGAATCTATTCCTGGCTGCAGGGCTTCTCGGTGCCATTGGTAGCTCTGGCTCTGGCCGTGGCAGCCCCGGTGCATTTTTCGGGCTTCACCGGCGTGGCGGAGCTGAGGGCAGAGACTCCGCCGGAGCAGTCCAGTCTTTATCAGAAGCCCCAGGATATCTACGATCTGGCCGCCATCCAGAACCTGGAAAACCAGCTGGAACAGGGCCAGCCTCCGGACGTGTTGGCCGCCGAGGTGGAGCGCCAGATAGCTCGCTACACATCTCAGTTTTCTGCGGAGAAGCGTATTGCGGCGGAGCGTCAACAAATCCCGGAGGGAAACCAGCATTGGGATGTAAACCTGGTTCGCCTGATCCAGTTAGCCAGGCAACGCGAGCCAGGTAAGCGGTTTTTTCTGGGGCATTCTCCTTTCCTGTATCGTTTACATGTTCTGCTGGGCCGTTGCTACGAGGAGCAGGGAGACATCAAACGAGCGCTGGCCGAATACAATATGGCATTTCGCTACAACCCTCTGGAAATCCCCGTGGATTCTTTACCCGTGCGAACCGCCAGTCCGGACACACGAAACGCCACCGAGAGAGAGAAGATCTACCTGGCCATGCTGGACGGCTTTGCCAATCCGGATCGAATTGCTCAGGAGAGCAATCAAACATGGGCGCAGGATGCCAGACGCTTTCGTGAACTCATGGAACAGTACACCCAGCTACGCAAGGATCTGGAGCAGCAAAGAAAACAACCCGCGGTGGCCCGCTCCGTAATTCTCCGTGGCGGCCAGGCGGATCCCGCAGCAGAAGAAGCCCGGCTCCAGGAAATGGAGAGACGGATGGAAACTCTCATAGGTCAAATGGAGGCCATTCGCACGGGCACTTTTGCTGGCTACAAAGCGAAGAAGGAAAGGGATAACGGCGACCTTGTCTTTCGCATGGCCGAGCTCACCAGAGAAATCGAGCGAAAAAACAAACAATTGCAGAGGCTTACGCAGAAGTCCGACTTTTACGGCGACTCGGCCACTGTTCCAGAACGAACGGAGCTTTCGAACTTCGTTGGATACGGTATATTGCTGGAACTTGCTCATCGCATTGATCCGGAAAGGCTGAAGTTTCTGGAAGCCCTATCAGAGGAATACACTCGAAGTCGCAAAACATCGTATGCTATAGAGTTCGATAAGCGCTTTCTGGAACTGGCCAAAGAAAGAAACGTCGCCAACCCTGGTTCCGTGGA
>JAGRNE010000170.1 GCA_020440915.1 Leptospiraceae bacterium
CAGCTTCTCTGGGTCAGTCGCCCTTCAACGGCGATTTGTTTGCCCTTCTGGCAGTACTGCTGAATAATCTCGGAAAGCCGACCAAAAGCTACACAGTTAAGAAAGCTGGTCTCTTCCCGCTTGTTTCCATCTACTACATAGGTCCGGTTATTGGCAATGCTGAACTTGCAAAAGCTTTTGCCGTTCTGCGTTTGCTTCATTTCCGGATCCCGCACCAGCCGGCCGATGAGAAATACCCGATTTAAATCGGATGCCATATCAGGCCGCTGCTTTGATCATGAATTGCAGAAGGCCGCCCTGGATTTTCAGCTCCCGGGCGACTTCCTTTACGGATTCAGCAGGCATCTTGCACTGAAACATGTGGAAATTGCCGGTTCCCAGATCCTGCCGGGCATAGTGGAGGTTTTTTCGCCCCCAGCTTTCCTCGCTGGAAATCTGACCGTTGTATCTCTTGATGATTTCCTGAACGGTTTTAATGGTTTCGTCCACCGCTTCGGACTCTTTCAAAATAGTGATTAGTTCGTACGTCTTCATCTTGGCCCTTTTCTGGTAAAGGATACCATACGGAACAAGGGGCCTGGCCTGTCAAGTAGAAGGAAACGATTCTATTTGACCCATCCGGTCCGGCACATTTCTACTAGAAGAATGCGCTCTCTGGCTCTGGCTGCCTGGATTCTGTTCGCCTTTTCCTTCTTACTGGCCGCACGCTGGCCCAGCCTCGCCCGCTGGTTCGGTGGGCTTTCCCGGCAGCATCGAATCCATCACTGGGCAGGTCTGCTCACCGGCGCTCTGGCATTGCTTCATACGGTGTATGAGATCTACCAGGATCCGGAGGTGGCTTTCTATTTTGAGGATCCTTTCCTGCTGCTGGGCTGGGTGGCGCTGATCCTTCTGCTTTTGATGCTAGGTCTGTCTTTTCTGAAGAAGATCCACCATCGTAACTGGATACTGCTGCACTGGATTTCTGCACTGGCATTCCTGGCGGCCCTTCTACACAGCTGGCTATTCCTGCACCAGGGTCGATGGCATATGCTATTTTTTGCCGCCGGATTGGCTCTGGCTCTTCTGTCTGTAGGATTGATACTCTATTATCGCTGGAAAAGCCAGACCTGGGTTGTGGACCGGGTGGAAGCGGTGGGCAGCGGCCTCTATGAAATCCTTCTCAAACCAACCCGGAGCAATCCAATTACCTTTCCGGCAGGTTCCCTGATCTATGCGCGACTGGGAGCTCATTTCAGCCATAACTGGCATCCCTTTTCGGTGGCCTCCTGTGCCATGAGTCCAGAGATCCATCTGCTGGTGAAGAATGCCGGGCTGGATACTTCGCATCTAATGGATCTGGCCAGCGGCCAGCATGTGAAGCTGCAGGGACCCTTCTCCGAATTTGAAATCAGCCCTAGAGCGCAGCTCTGGATTGCTGCCGGAGCGGGCATCGCTCCATTCCTGGGTATGGCACGATGCTTCGATTACCAGAAGGTGGGCAATGTGGAATTGATCTTCTTTGAGCCCGAGCCGCAGCCAGCTCTGGAAGCGGAACTGGATCGCCTGGCTTCCCTGCATCCAGCGTTTCGCTGGAAAGCCAGCTACGGAAAATCCGCCGACCTGGCCATCATCGATTCTGCTGTGGGCAGCCCGGAAGTGCCATCCAGCGATAAGCTAAGTACCGATCCGGAGCGTCATATACTGGTCTGCGGATCCTCCGCTTTTATGAAATTGATTCGGAAACGTTTGATCAAGAACGGGCAAAGGGCGTCCAACATATATACAGAGGAATTCACACCATGGTAGAGAATAACCATTTTTGCATTCGCGACGGCTCCAGGGATTCGAGGTTTACGAAACGTCTGGTGGTCACGCTAGCTCTGGCCGCCCTCCTGGCGGCGATTAGCCCTTTACTCGCAGATTCCAGAACAATTGGTATGGAAGAACTGAAAAAACATTCCACGGCTTCCAGTTGTTGGATTGCCATCGATGGAGTGGTGTATGACATTACGGATTATCTGGCCGAGCATGCGCACCAACATCAATTCAGCCTGGATCCGTTTTGCGGCACCAATGCCACCTCGGGATGGAACAACAAAAACAATACCGGGAAGTCCCATAGCCGCAAGGCCTCCATTCAGCTGGAGCGCTACAGGTTAGGGACCTTGAAGAGCGCCGATTAAATAGCCAGGTTCCGACCAGACTCGCCTTTCGGATGCCATAGACAATTCTATTCGACACTCCGGTTACCAGGGCCCCGGGGCCGTCGGCCACCAGCCAGAGCCGTCCTGCCGGTTTCAGAAAGTGCTGGCTTTGGCGCCAGAAAGCTACATGCCGCTTGTGGAAAAATCGATCATATCGTTGATTCGGATATTTCGATCCAGCTCAGCCTCTGCAGCCGCTTCGGCCATCCTGCGATCAACGGCCCGCAGTACTTTCTTGTAGGCCTGGATGATGCGAAACTGCTTCTCGTACGGAATTGGCTTTTGCTGGGGATCTGCCTGCGCATTCAACTGGATCTGCTCTGCGGGCTCCACCTTTAGATCGGGAAGCGGTATACCATCCCAGCCCACATAATCCGGCTTCTGCGAAGCAGGATAGGAATAGTAGCTGAGTACAATTTCGCTGTTATTTAGCAGATCGACGTCGGCTCCGGGCGGCTTGTTCAATGCCTGGGCAAGATCGATGGGGTTGGGATGCTCTATGCGGCGTATTTCTCGCGTATGCTCGATGCCACTGTAGTTGATTCTATAGAACTGTACAATCAGCCGATCCAGACCTTCCTCGATTTTGTCCGGGTTTTTGGGATACAGAAAAGCGTGGGCCTCATAGAGATAAACGTTGGGGAAGATGTCCGTGCTGAAGCTCAAGCCATGACGCAAGCGAATGCGAAAGAAGCGCTTTCCGCTGGAATCCAGAGCGGAAATGAACTCCGTTCGAGCATCCTGGGAAGTGAGTACCTCTGCGGATTTCGGATAGGGAGCGGTCTTACCCAGAGCGGCTACTGTAGCCAGATTTCGGGTAATCCTTCCATGAAGGTTATCGATTTCAATGTCTGCAAAACCAGAATCCCGGTTTTTCTGACGGATCTCCTTTTCCACGAGATTGAGCTGGTCCGGGCCGATGGCCTGAGCCGGGCCCACAAGCAGCCAGAGAAGCAACATGACCTGGATCAGTACAATCAGAATACCACCGATCTGAAGGGCCCTGTTTCCTGGATTTCTGTTTTGTCTGACTCTTGCGCTATTCATGGTATCCTCGCGGCCTCATGGCCTGTGCCGTTGCTTTTCGCGCCTTTTCAGGCCACCTCGAATCACAACAGCACTCTGCTCATTGAATATCGAACTTTGAAGGGAGCAATCTTGATAGGGCTCCAAACATTCCGGCCCCCGGTACTTTGCCTTCCTGGGCTATCCTGCCGGTTTGCTTTTCTAAACAGTCGCAGCGCTCTTCGCAGGCAAGCTCGCCCTTTCTGCACGTCAGAAGAGGTTTTCGAAGCCCTGGGTCGGGGCCTGCATGGCCGTCATAAAGTACCCGGCGGAGCTTCTTTAAGATAGCGGCTCAGAAGTCTTCTTTCCAGCCCTTCCATATGGTTGGCGTCTTCTTCGGAGGTTTCATGATCGTATCCCAGCAAATGAAACAATCCATGAATACTCAGAATCAGAAGCTCCCTGCGCGCACTATGGCCTTTTTCCCGGGCCTGACTCATGCACCGGGGCCTGGAGATGACGATATCTCCCAACATCAACGGCCCCGCATCCGGAAACTCCATCCCTTCCAACTGCGAGAAGCTCAAGACATCCGTTGTCCTATCCTTACCTCGAAAATCCCGATTCAGAATCTGCATTTGCCGATCCGAAACAACACTATAAGACAGAGTCACCGGCCGTCGAATTTTGCGGGATTCCTTCAAGAGAGCAATAAGACGGCCCAGAGTTTGCAAGATTTCCGGACCGCCCGGAAAACCGGCCGGCGGTTTTCCGGGTAGATTGCGAAACAGGATTTCGTCTTCATCCAGCGGTTGCCCTTCGCTGATTTTCGCATCTGCGCGACGCTGTGCTTTTCCGGCCTTCATGCTTGAGGACTAAATGGCAGACGCGAAACCTACCTGCCCTTTTTGCTGGATGCTGAATTTCCAGATCTACGGGACGAACTCTTTCTGGCTGAACCGCCTCTGGAAGCGCTGGCTTTTGCGGTGCGGCCTCGACCCTTCGCATTTCTCTGGGATTCCAGCTTATGGGTGTCTTGAGCGTTAGGATATTTTGGCCGGAAGTGATAGGAACTCTGGAGCACCTCTTTAAAGGCCTGTTTTACCACGTTCAAATCGCCAAGGGTAAGGCCGGATTCATCCAGTTGATTCTCGCCCATCTTGATGTTTATTATTTTCTGAATTAGATTGTCCAACGCCGCTTCGCTGTAATCGTCCAGCGATCGGCTGGCCGCCTCCAGGGAATCAGCAATCATAACAATGCCGGTTTCCCGGGACCTGGGTCTGGGACCGGGATAACGAAAATCGTCCCGGTTCACTTTGCGCTTCATTTTCTCCAGGGCTTTGTGATAGAAAAAGGACATGGTAGAAGTGCCATGATGTTCCGGAATGAAGGCCACTACTTCTCGGGGAAGCCTTGCCTGCCGGGCCATCTCGATTCCGTCCAGCACATGATCTATGATGACTTTGGCCGCTTTCTGAGGATTGTTCTTATCGATGTTTTCTTCTCTTGGAATCAGATGCTGGTTTTCGACAAAGAATCCGGCGCGCTTCATCTTCCCTATGTCATGATAATAGACTCCGGTGCGCACAAGAAGGGTGTTGAGACCCAGTCTTTCGCAAGCTTTTTCAGCAAGTGCAGCCACCATCAACGTATGGGTCCAGGTCGAAGGCGCTCTACGAAACAATTCCTGCAGCAAATGATTGGATGAATCCGCCAGTTCAATCAACTTGAAGCGAGTGGGTACATTAAACAAGGTTTCAAAGAGTGGAAGCACCGCCATGGCCAGGATGGTGCCGAAACCGGAGGCCATCTGCATGCGAAGCGCCTTTAGAAAACCCAGGGAAAAGACGGTGCTATCGTCAGCGCCCGCAAGTATGGGTTTCTGACTGTACATATAACCAGCAATTACAATGATGCTGCCCACAAGAGCAATAGTAAGACCGGTAGTAATGAAGTGCAGTCGATTCTTAATTCGCGCACCCATGATGCCGGCCAGAATGGCGCTGGAAAAGGCTATCAGCAGGGAATTGCCATCATAGTTGCTGGCAATGAATACCAGGAATCCCAGATAACAGCCCACAATCAAGGCCAGGATCTCGCCAAAGATCAATGCAATCAATACTACAAAGAATCCCACCGGAATGTAGGAGCCAAAGAAATAGGTTAGTTCCAGTCTGGATGGCTGCTCATTCCAATGGTTGAGAATAAAAAATAGCCACAGACCAAACGTCCAGAGCACCAGATAAAGCATCAGATTGCCGGAAACGTCATCCAGTTGATGACGGGCAAAACGCATGGAAAGATACAGCAGCAATCCAACCAGAAGTACCTGCTGGATAAAGAGCGCTGCAACACGACCGATTCGATCCCGATTCATGGCCTGGTTGTAGAATTCCAGAGCCCTGTACTTTTCCCTGGTTATCACATCCCCCTTCTGAACCAGCACCTCTCCTTTTTTCAGCCGGTACATTGGAGGTTTGACCTGATCCGCCGCTTCCTGCCGGGCCACTTCAGTGGCCTCCGGATCGTAGCGGGCCGGATCCATGTAATAGAGATAATGCACCGTAAGTTGCACAACGGTTTCCCGAAAGCTACCGCCGGGGCTTTCCAGCTTTTTGGCGGCCAGATCCCGCACGACGCTCAGAACATTCTGAGAAACCAGGAGGTTGCGCCGAATAACTCGATCCGAGGGAAGGCTGCTTTCAGTGGGCGAGCTACCGGGTTGAATATCCTGAACACTTACCAGATTTCCTTTGAAGTCTCCGGTTTCCGGATACTCATGCAGTACTACAAATTCCTGATAGGTAAGATTGGCCAGCTGCTCGATTTGCTTTCGCACGTAATCCGAGCGATACGCAAGCACGGTTTCCCATTGCTGGCGATTAAGGCCGGAAATGCGCCAGATTCGCACATCTCCCCTGACGCAGGCTCTACGTTCGTTGAATTGCGCATATTCAATGCGGCACCGTTGAACGGCCTGTAGATCCGTGGACAATTGCTTCTGAAATGTGCCTTCCTTGCCCAGAACGGCCAGGTCCCGCACAAAATGCAAAGGAGCGTTCTTGCGGGCATTTTCTCTGGCCAGTTCGAATTGCTCTTCAAGGGTAAACTGAATATCTGTAGTCGCTACCACCGTTTCGGGCGCCGGCTTTCCTGCGGCAAAGGCCCCATCCGGTCCCAGGTGGAGCTGCTTCTTCATAAGCACTGGATAAGAGAGCACCAGAGTCAGAATGATTACAGTCAAAGCCAGCAGAGCCAGTTGCAGCTTTCGCACAAAGCTGGCCGGCCGGCTGGCGGTAAGGAAGTCGGAAAATCTAACCAACCATCCTTTCAAGATGGAACGTATGGAAAACACTCTTAGGCCTCGGACTCTTCTTTTTCAAATGCTGCCACGATTCTCTCAACTATGGCATTTCGAACAATATCTTCTTTTCCAAAGCGAATGACGGCAATGCCAGGCACACCTTCCAGAATTCGCACCGCCTTTAGAAGCCCGCTTTTTCCAGGATTCAGGTCTACCTGGCTTTCATCGCCGCCCAGACACATATAAGAGTTTCGTCCCAGGCGGGTAAGAAACATCTTCAATTGAGCCAGTGTGCAGTTCTGAGCTTCATCCAGAATAACCATGGCCTGATTCAAGGTTCGACCGCGCATGTAGGCCAGAGGAGCAATTTCTATTTTTCGCGCAGCAATCAGGCTGTGCACCTTTTCCATACCCAGACATTCGTAAAGAGCGTCGTACACCGGACGCAGATAAGGATCCACCTTCTGGTTTAAATCCCCTGGAAGAAAGCCCAGACTTTCGCCGGCTTCAACCGCCGGGCGGGTAAGAATGATGCGATCCACTTCTCCGTTCATCAGTTTGCGGCAGGCCATTACAATTGCAAGGAAGGTCTTTCCGGTTCCGGCCGGCCCCAGACAGAGAGTCACTGGATTGCTCTGCACCGAATCCAGGTAAGCGGCCTGCCTGTGGGTGCGCGGGTATATTGGCTTTCCACGGGCGGTCACAAATACTTTTTGCCGTGTGCTTTCCAGGGCATCATCCGCTTCTACTGCATCGTGATCGGTCTGCTCATGCCTGGTCGGACGATCCGCGCCGGAAGGGGCGGATACGCTTTGCGAAGTATGGCTCACATCCTGGTTTTCGGTACCCATGGTCATCTGCTCGCCTTGATTGCTCTGTTCCTTTTTTTGAAGCATGGAATAGATGTACTTGATGTCGAATTCTTCGATTCCGTGTCGAGGTCTGTGACGGTAATCGTAGGAAATGCGCTCAAAAAGTTGCCGGGCCATTTCCACATCCCGGGCTTTCTGAGACTGAATCAGCAATTCATTGCCTCTAGGTATTAATTGGACGGAAAGAATATCCTCCAGCGAAGGAATATTCCGATCGGCAATGCCGCAAAGAGAACGCAAAAGATCGGGGTCCT
>JAGRNE010000171.1 GCA_020440915.1 Leptospiraceae bacterium
TACCCATGCCGTTTGTTTGAACTCCACGGATGAAAGAGCGTTACGAAGCCAGGGAGTTGAGCAGATGGATACCGTAATAATCTCTGCGGCTCAGAGCTTCGAAACTTTGATTGTGACGGCGGACATTATGCGAAGAATCTTCAACGGACAGCTCATTGTACGCTATCGCACCGCGCTGCATAAACGGATTCTGGAAATGCTTGGAGTAAAGGAGCTCTTTAATCCCGAGGAGCGGGCCGCCGAAAATATGGCCGAGCAATTTGCCCATCCGTCTATTCGCCGAAGCATGTTTCTCGAAGAGGGTTTTCGTCTATTCGAAGTGGAAGCCCCGCCGGCGCTGGTTGGCATGAGCTTGAACGGCGCCAGTCTCAAAAAGCGCTTTAACATCAGTATTGTTACAATTCGCAGGGCCCGTGATTCAGAGCGCCCGAAAGATCACCTGGAATTCATAGGAATACCGGACGGAAAGACCATAATTCGCGCAGATGACGTCCTGGTCCTTTTCGGCAAAGAATCCAATCTAGAAGATTTTATAGATGAATTGATGTAAGGGATCCGCGAAGCGAAGACACGGAGCTGGTCACTGAGCCTCGCCCGGGAGGTCCGGGCTCAGCGAGCCAGTAGACCGGTTCGTTCGTCCAGACCGCACATCAAATTCATATTCTGAATGGCCTGGCCTGCAGCACCTTTTACCAGATTGTCTATTGCGGACACAATGATCGTGATACTTCCCATGCTGCGAAGTCCAAGATCGACGAAATTCGTGTTTTGCACCCGGTTCAGCTCTACCTTTTCCGGACTGTCCAGCAGTCGCAAGAAGGGCTCCTCGGAAATGGCTTTTGCCATATGCTCCTGTAAATCGGCGGGGGCCTCTTCTTTCCATTCGATGACGATGGTGGAAAGAATACCGCGGTAAATGGGCAGCAAATGGGGAGTAAAGAGTAGAATCGGTCCATCGATGTTCTCCTCCGGTCCTCTAAAGCGATCCAATCCCTGGCGGGCATGGATTTGAATCTCCGGCGTATGCTGATGCTTCAGTACCTTGTATGCACGAAAATTCTCGTAGACCTTCTGAAATGAGAAACCGGCATCCTCGGTGCGGCCGCCGGCTCCAGAGACTCCGGATTTGGCATCAATGATGACCTGCCTTACGCGATCCCTGTAGTCTCCCAGAAAATGGAGGGGAAGTATTGAACCAGTGGGATAACATCCAGGATTGGATACGAAGGCTGCATTCTTGATCTTTTCTCTGTATATCTCCGGCATTCCGTATACCGCTCGATCCATCAGATCAAAGGCGCTGTGTTGCAGCCCGTAGAATTTTTCGAAGAGCTCCTTTTCCGGAATGCGAAAGGAACCGCTAAGATCGATTACGTGATGGCCCTTTTCCAGTAGTACGGGCGCCAGGTCCAGGCTGGTTGCATTGGGCGTGGCCAGGAAGGCAACGGATCCTTCCGGACAGGGCTCCGCATGGCGGGAGAATTTAAGATCGTTGTACTCTGGAAGCTCAGGAAACACATCCGGAACTGCAAGACCGGCATGCTGGTCCGAAGTAATGAAAACCGGCCTGGCTTCCGGATGATGACGAAGCCAGGTCAGTAGTTCGCGGCCGGTCAGACCGCCCGCTCCAAAAATCGAAATCGGGATCATCCAGCCGCTTCCTCGTCCAGAATTTCCCCGGTTTCAGGATCAATCTCCGGAGCTTTCTCCTGTTCTTCTTTCTTCGCCACCGGAGCGCGCATTTCTTTGAGTATTTTGCGTAGAGATTGATCCAGCTCTTCCAGTATGTCAGGATTCTCTTTCAAAAAAGTGCAGGCATTATCCCGGCCCTGGCCGATACGATTGGTCTGATAGGAATACCAGGTACCTGACCGTTCAATGAGATTGTGCTCCAGAGCAAGGTCCAGAATGCAGCCTTCGCGGTTGATGCCGGAGTCGAACAGTATATCGAATTCCGCCTGACGGAAGGGGGGCGCCACTTTATTTTTGACAACCTTTACTCTTACACGGTTTCCGAACGGAGCATCGCCTTTCTTCAGGGTTTCGATTCTTCGAATATCCAGGCGGACCGAAGCATAGAACTTGAGCGCATTTCCGCCAGTGGTGGTTTCTGGCGAACCGAACATAACACCGATTTTATTTCGAATCTGATTCACAAAGACAATGGTGGTATTTGACTTGGAAATGGTTCCTGTGAGCTTTCGCATGGCCTGGCTCATAAGCCTTGCATGCAGGCCCATTTGCGCGTCGCCCATGTTGCCTTCCAATTCGGATCTCGGTACAAGTGCGGCCACAGAGTCCACCACGATGATGTCTACAGCATTGGAGCGAACCAGGGATTCTGTGATTTCCAGCGCTTCTTCGCCGTTGTCTGGCTGGGCTACCAGCAGATCGTCGATGTTTACTCCCAGCCTGGTCGCAAAGGAGGGATCCAGAGCATGTTCTGCGTCTACAAAGGCCGCAATGCCTCCATTCCTCTGTGCATTGGCCACCGCTGAAAGGCACAGAGTAGTCTTTCCGGAGGATTCCGGTCCGTAGATTTCTACGATTCTGCCTCTGGGAAAGCCGCCCAGTCCGAGCGCGAAGTCCAGGGTCATGGCTCCGGTGGGGATGAATCCAATTTCCGAGCGCACGGAGTTATCCCCGAGCTTCATGATGGAACCTTTTCCGAATTGCTTTTCAATCTGTTGTATGGCGCCTTCCACAGCCTGAGCGCGTTCATTCTTCTCTGGCTTCTGGGCCGGGTTGATTTTCTCTACTTTCTTCTTTGCCATGTTGCTTTCCTTTCTCCAAGATTCTGACCGACTCTCTGGCCGGCTACCATTCAGGTGCCATTCATGCACATCGTTTCTATTTTTCTGCGCCTGGGGCGGCCTTTGACGGAAATAATTTCGCAGGCCGTCCCATCGCTTTATGAGAGTCAGTGTAACTCAGCGCTGTGACATAAAATAGGCTTACTGGACACTATACAGGCGTCAAGTGAAAGTGATCAGGAATGAGGGGTTTTTTGATTTTTTCCGTGAGGTCGGAACACAAGTTTTCCGTAGGAGACGGTGTAGGCTATGATGCCCAGGCATAGGACTACAGCCAGCGCGTAGGCGGATACTACAGGATGCGTGAGCCAATGCTCGGCCTGCAGGTGCTGCTTGAGCCAGGGATTCAGAAGATACCAGGTAGTACACAGGCCCACCATGAACACCCCCATCTTTCCCCAGATATTGGGCTTGCCCTGCACATCGCGCTTGAAGTACAGATAGCTACCTGCCCATACCCCGGCAATTTCCCGGATCCAGTAGAAAGCGTAGATCCAGATGGGAAAATCAAAGTCCACGAGTAGCAAGGTTAAGGCAGCCAGAGTAACAATCTTGTCACAAACCGGGTCCAGGTACTGACCCACCATGGTCACCTGATTCCAGCGGCGCGCCAGAAAGCCATCTAGAAAATCTGAGAGGATGGCCGTAAAGACGATGGCCAGAAGACCGTACAGAAGATTCACATTCTCGGGAGTCTGACTGAAGCGGTGTCCAAGGTACAGGAAGGGCGGTACCAAAAGTACACGTAGCACTGAGAGCAAATTGCTCAAAGTGAAGTAGTTTTCCTGGAAGGCGTCCCGGAATTTCATGAGAACGAAACAGGGGTGCTTCCAAAAGGAGCCAAGTCAAGAGTTATTCAAGGCCGTTTTTTGCCCTGATCCGATTTCTTCCTCCGGTCCTCATAGTCCGAGAGCCATTCCAGAAATCGTCTCAAGGAGAGCAGGGCATCCCTTTCGCCCAGGTCTTCCCGAAGTTTTACCAGCGTGCGAAAGACATAGGGATCCTGGGCAAGGTATTCGATGCCCGACGGCGCAACCATGGAGGCTACCAGAGCAGAAACATCCAGTTGAAGATAATCCGCGATGGCCAGAAAGTGCTTTAGCTTGATGTCTACCTGGCCGGACTCAATTCTAGACAGATAGCTTTGATCGATCTTAAGCCCATATCGTTTCCTCAGGTCTTCCGCAGCATCGGTCATGCGAAGTCCGCGATTCTCGCGATACAGTTTTACGTCCTGGCCAAAGCGAGAGATCAATTCTCCCAGATGTTTATCATAGGCTCCGGCCACAGAGCCGGTGTACACGATTCAATCGCTCTTGCAACACCGGATGATCGGCATCCCTGGAATGCTCCGCAAAAAATCCGGCTTTATGCGCAATGAACATAAAAAGAGGATCGGTATGAAAAAATAGGAGGCGGGATTTACTGCCGCTTCAGGATTCGAGTAGTGTTATCCCAGACGCCTCTCCAGTCATTGGGATCAAAATCTTCTAGAAGAAACAGTCCCACCGGCCGTTGCGAATCCTGGAGATAGATGCGAAGCATCCTGGAGTCCCGGCGCACAAAACCAATTTCCCTTTTTCCTTTTTCGGGTTGGCGGATGGCCGTTCCATCCGGCTTCAGAATGATGGTTTCCGGATTCACGGCAGGAAGCAGAACGTAGGTGCCCGCGTACTTCCCTGGATCGCGGTGCACTTCTTCCGGGCTTCCAGGGGACCTGCTCTCGCTGCATTGGAAAAGGACGAAGTTCGCCACAAGGACGGCCGTCAGGGCGAACAGCTTTCTTCCGGATCTACTTTTCATTTTATTTCCCTGGCGCACTGGATGGAGATGCGAAAACTCCTGGTCCCACACTGCGATTCAACGGGTTACAGGCCGTCATCCGGCAGCCATTTTCCGGTTTTCTGGACCTGAAAATTAACCTTCTGTTGATTCCCGTCTGTGGCCACATTCAACCAGGTGCGCCCGCCTTCGTAAATTGTGTACCGACCACCGCCACGCGCAACCAGATCATCGGTCTCTACAACAATTCTGTAATACTCAATTTCCTGACCCGTACCGGAACGAACAACTTCAATGTCCCCGGGAACCGGACCATCCGGCACTTTCTTGCCCAGCATCTTAAGGCCCAGTTCGAAAGGGGCGAAAGCCTTCAGGTCCATATTGTAGGCTTCGAAGTACATGTTTCCGTTGCTGTAGTTGATCAGGTCTGCGGGATAGAGTCCATTGGAGCTGAAATTAGCATCGATGCTTACTCCGTTCGGCCCCTGGCCTGCAGTGATCCTGGGCCAATTGATTTCGATGTCTTTTTGCTTGATATTCAGGCTGAGCGTATGGGTCGGCAATTGTTCGTTCCAGACTCCCATGTATCGTCCTCGAAGTACTCCTGGTTCGCCGCGATCCTCATCCAGGCTGATGTTAAAGCTCTGTCGATTAGAGCTAAGGCGCACTGTGGCCTTTCCTGGAAGACCTTTGCCTCCGTGGAGATCCAGCAACCGGATTTCTCCTTTCCAGTTCAGTCCTGCCAGTATCTGACTGTAAAGCGGCATATCGATGAATTGATTTTCCCAGAGCGGGCCCTGATCCTCGGCCTTCTTCGCATCGGGTTTGGAAGCCCGGTTCAGAATCCAGGAATGAGCATCGAGGATGAGAGCGGTGAGTTGTTCATAGGACAGGCCCCGGATTTCAGCGGAATGACTAAAATTCTGAACCAGGGTAAGTTTGCCTTCTGTATCTCTGCTCAGAGACAGACTGCCTCTGGAATTGATCGCAGTTTTTGCCCCGAGTACCGTGCCTGCGCCTGTGAGGCTTTCGTTTTTGCCGTCCAGATGAAGCTCCAGATTCACCAGAGCATCTCTGGAACCGGCCCAATCCACAGGAGGTAGAATTCGAAAGTCCTGCAGTTTGACGTCGGGTACTACTTCGATTCGACTCAAAGAATCATTGTAAGCAAGCTCAATGGAGTAATCGGCAGCGCCGCTACAGTGCATAAAGCTGGTCGAAATCGAGTTTTCCTGGGTCTGGCGGCTGTCCGTAAACTCCGCCCGACCTTTGAGCTGTACTCGATGGGGAAGACCGGATCTGCTCTTTTCGTAGCTCAACCTGCTTTGCAGCGTCGGATTCGATTCTATCTGAATATCGCTCTTTAGAACTCCGTCCGCGTAAGAGAATACCTGCGAGAAATGAAAGTCTCCGTTCAAGTCTCGAAGTTGCAAGCCAAAAGGATCGCCGCTCACAAGGTTGAGGTTGCGGATATTACCTTTGAGGTTTGCTGCCGTACCTGGATCCTGCAAATCCATGCTTCCCTTACCGTTGATGATGCCGGTGAACTCCGACCATTCGGGAAGGATTTGCAGCGAAGGCACCGAATCCGAAGTCCGCAGGAAGTCCAGAAGCAGGGACAGAGGAACGTCCGAAAGAGTGATGAACACCCGTCGTCTTGACTTGTCCAGCATGCCTTCGAACTTTATTTCGCCGCTATCGCCGTGAAAGCGAAAGTCCAGGTGAAGCGCTCCATCATCGGCGGCCAGGTTCATATCCACGCGAATTCGGGAATCCGCCCCCCTCTGGCCGGTTTCCCAGAAAATACCGGTGAATGCAATGTCGATATCGCGGGCGCTCAGGAAAGTGCGGAGGCGTTCCAGAAAGCTCTCCGAGCGATGGTTGAGTATTGTGGAAGCAAAAATCCGCCCGCTATAGCTTCGAATGCTTTTCAAAGGCTCCCCGCCGGTCAGCCATCGAATGTAGGAAACGCTCAGTACCAGATTGCGGAATTCCGCTACCGGTACATATTCACCGTTTTGTTCTTTCTCGAGCTTTGCCCCTTTGAGAATCAGTCCGTAGAGCAACTCATATCTCTTACCCTGGTAGGTGATCCGTAATCCTGTGGTCTTGAGCTCTTCCTGGATGCGATTTTCCAGATCCTGTTTTTCCAGGGAAGAGAGTAGTTGCGCTTCTACAGCGGGGATGGCAATCCATCCGGCCAGGACCAGAACCAGGATTATACCGGCAGCAATGAACCATTTCTTTTTCATAGGAGGGAGCGCAGATTCGAGAACAGTGCTCGCCCCACTGCGGGTCAAGGATTTTGTCGCATTACTTCTCTTTGTCGTCCTGCTCTGTCCGGCCGCTTTGCAGGCCCAGTGGAAGGTTCCTCTCAATGTTCCAGCGTGGAGAATTCTGGAAACCGGACGCTTTCAGATTCATTATCAAAAAGGCAGTTTTCTTCTAGCAATAGAAGCGGGGCGGATTGCCGAATCCGAGGCCAGTCGCCTGGAAGAAACGCTGCAGCATAGAATGCATCATAAAATCAAGGTCTTCCTTTATCCTTCGGATCAGGATTTTCAGGCGAATACCATTCTGCCGATCATACCTTCTGAATCCACCGGAGGCTTCACTGACTTTGCCCGACATCGTGTGGTACTTCCTTTCAACGGAGATTACCAGGACCTGCGACATGTCCTGGTTCATGAAATCGTGCACGCCTACCAGTTCGACATCATAGGGGAAAACCCTGGAAGTTATCCTCTGTGGCTCATGGAAGGGATGTGCGAATACCTTTCTGTAAACTGGGATGCGGAGTCCGACGCCCGTATCCGGGACCTCATGCTGCATCAACGAATGGTCGGGCTCTACGAATTGCATTCGGGAAATGTCAACCCCTACATGTACTACAAAGGCGGCCAGTCCGTGATGCGCTTTATCGCCTGGAGATTCGGGGAAAAGCGGATCGGATTCTTCCTGAAGGAACTGGCAACGCTCAAAGACATGGAACTGGCTTTCGAA
>JAGRNE010000172.1 GCA_020440915.1 Leptospiraceae bacterium
ATTCCCAGGAAGAGCTACTGAATATGAATTTTCTGGAACTGATCTACAACAGAGACTGGAAGGATTCTCTGAATAAGATTTTTGTTCTGGAAAAGCTGGAAGAGCTGTCGGCGCCTGGAAAGTCCATTTCCTTCCAGACAGAGTTCAAGCAAAAACACGTAATGGAACCCAGGGATTCCCAGGTAAGACTTCAATTCCTGGAATACCAGGATGGTAATCGGGAAATTCTTGGTCGGGCCAGCATAATCACCGAAGACGTACTGGCCAGATACATGATCAAAGAGAGAGTAGAGTTTTCTATTGAGAACTACGTGCGAAACGCAGAAATCTTGAGCCAGAGACTCAGCTCCGTAGTGGCTAGATTTGCCGACCAGGATGTGCAGATGACAGTGCGAACCAGTCTGCGCGAAATAATAATAAATGCCATCGAGCATGGAAACCTGGAAATCACTTTCGACGAAAAGACAAAAGCTCTGGAAGAAGGTAGCTATCTGCAGCTCATAGAAACGCGTCGTGGCGATCCCGTCTATAATGCCAGAAAAGTCCTGATTGAGTATTCCATCGATGAAGACCGGGTGGCCTTTCGCATTACCGATGAAGGGAAAGGGTTTGATCACAGGAAGATAATGAAAACCGATGAAAAGGAATTGAATGAGCAGTTCATGGCCCATGGCCGGGGGATCATGATGACCCTTTCCGCTTTTGACATTGTGCGATACAATGAGAAAGGGAATCGCGTTGCCCTGGTGAAGTACTTCCGAAAAAAGCAAAAATGAGTTCGGTTTACAGGGGCCGGCTGGCCCCTTCGCCCACCGGATATTTGCATCCCGGACATCTTTCTACCTTTCT
This sequence comes from Leptospiraceae bacterium, assembly GCA_020440915.1. Classification (GTDB taxonomy): domain Bacteria; phylum Spirochaetota; class Leptospiria; order Leptospirales; family Leptonemataceae; genus UBA3465. The sequence goes on from JAGRNE010000172.1 coordinate 850, forward strand.
TACCGCCTGGCGCCGATGCCGGCAGGCAGATGGGATCTTGCTCTATCGGATGGAGGACCTGGATCGGTCCCGTTGCCGTCCTGAGTTCGATCGCGCCTGCCTGGAAGATCTGGCACTCTTCCTGAACTGGGATGAAGGGCCGGATTCGGATGGCGCCATGCAGCGCAGCGGACCCTACAGACAATCGGAACGCCACGAGCGTGGATTGTATCTGGAATACTGGAAGAGGCTCCGGGACGGAGGCTTCATCTATCCAGCGCCCTATTCGCGGTCCGAGATACAAAAGGCAGCCCGGAAGACAGGTGTGGGTCCGGGTACTCATGGTGAGCAGATCTTTCCGCCCATCCTCAGGCATCCTACTTCCGAAGCGCTGGAATTCGAGGAGCCGGGAAACATGGCGTTTCGCTTTCGCGTGCCCGATCGTTCCATTCTTTTTGATGATGTGCGGCTGGGCCGAACCGGTTTTCATGCTTCCAGGGACTTCGGGGATTTTCTGGTCTGGAGCCCGGAAGGATACCCGTCCTACGAATTTTCTGTGGTTGTGGACGATCATCTTATGCGCATAACCGAAGTGGTAAGAGGCGAAGATCTCTTGCTGTCCACCGCGAGGCAGCTTCTGGTGTACGAAGCTCTGGATTGGCAACCTCCTGCCTTCTATCATTGTGCTCTTCTACGCAGCCGGGATGGACAGAGGCTTTCCAAGCGCAAGGGTTCCACCACACTTCGGGGCCTGCTATCTGCCGGCTGGACCGTGGCCGATTTACTCAATTCCCTGGAAGAGGGATTCAGTCCGGCATTGCTGGACTCCATAAGCGCAACAAAGAGGCCGGATTCCCTGGAACTTTGAAACCGGAATCGAAACCGAAATTCCACCGCTCTTTTCTTGCCTGAGCTTTCCAGGATTGTGGGAATTGGTGGGCATATCAGCACCGACATCAATCCTGGATTGCAAATGAATTCCGAGTCTGAGCCGAATCCTGCTACTTCCCGGGAAGGGGCATCGCCTTTGCCCGGACGTAAAGATGTACTGAAGCTGGGAGCCGCAGTCGGTCTGGCGGCGCTGGGGGCCAGTTGCGGCCCCATTCGAACCCTTCGTAATACTCTGCGAAGAATGTCCGGTTCCTTTGACGTTATCCTGTGGAGAGGAACCATTGTGGATGGAAGAGGAGGGCCGGGCTTTGAGGCGGACATTGGAATCCACGGCGATGAGATAACCGCCATCGGAAATCTGTCCGATGCCAGGGCAGCCAACAATTTCGATTGCACCGGTTATCATGTATTTCCGGGTTTTGTGGATCTGCACAGTCATAGCGATTACGTCCTGTTTGAAGATCGGCGCGCTTTCTCCAAAATCTTTCAGGGCGTTACAACGGAAATTGTAGGCCAGGACGGCCGATCTCCGGGGCCCTTCACACCGGCTCTTGCCAAATCCATGCACGCTTATCTAAAAAAGCAGTATTCCGTGCCCTACATTCGTGATGTCTCGGATTATTATGATGCCCTGGAAGAGCTTCGTCCTGCTCTGAATGTGAAAACCATGATAGGGGCCGGAATACTACGGCAGGGCCAGGCAGGCTACAATCGACGAAAACTGGATCGCGAGGAAATAAAAAACATTCGCAAGTTAATAGAGAGCGGTTTGTCTGACGGAGCTTGCGGAATCAGTAGCGGTCTGGAGTATCTTCCCAACGCCCATTCGGATGCGCCAGAACTCATTGAAATGTGCAAAGGCAGTCCGGTGTATTCCACCCATATGCGAAACGAAGACGACCGGGTCATCGAAGCCTTGCTGGAGGCGATTCGTATTGCGCGGGATGCGAATGTCCCTTTAAACATAAGCCACTTCAAATTGCAGGGGAAGCGAAACTGGAATCAGATCCATACGGCCTTTCAGGTGATTCAAGAAGCGCGAAAGGAGGGGTTGCGAGTGACCATGGATCGCTATCCGTATCTGGCTTACCATACTTCGCTGAACAGTCTTTTCCCCATCTGGGCTCAGAGGAAAGGAATTCGTCCTTCGCTAAAAAACGGGGATCAGGCTGCGCGTCTGCGGCGGGATCTGGAAAGCAAGGTTCAGGGCATCGGCGGCTACGATCGGATCCATCTTGGAGTTGTGTATTCGCGAAAGTACGAGGATTACTCCGGGAAATCCATCGCAGAATTGAGTCGCATCAAGGGAAAACAGCCTTTTGACTTGATGCTGGATATTGCCGGTAGCGGTAGCGCATCTACAGTTGTCTTTGCCATGAGTCCGGAAAACCTTCGCCGCATTTATTCGGATCCCTTCGTTGCCGTTGCATCGGATGGCTCGGCTTTACCTCCAGGCATGTCCGGTCGACCGCATCCCAGAAACTACGGCACCTTTACCCATTTTCTGGAAATGATACGCAAAGAAAAATTCCTGAGTCTGGAGGAAGCCGTGCGAAAGTGTACGGCTTTGCCGGCTTCTATTGCCGGTTTGGCGGATAGAGGACAGATACAGGAAGGGTACAAAGCGGACATAGCCATTTTTGACTTGTCGAGACTGCGCAGTTATGCAAGTTACGAGAATCCGGTGCGGATTTCGGCCGGCGTCGAAGCACTTCTGGTAAACGGCGAATTTGTAATTCGAAACACATTGTTTACAGGAGTGTATCCGGGACGCCCGCTACGCGAAGTGGTTTCCTGAGATGTGCGCGAACGCCGAGCGGCGCTTCGCACCTGTGGATATGGTCAATGCCGGATTGACTTCTATAGTCCCATATCTTCGCGAAAAGCCCGGACGAAGGTTGTACCGGCCGGAAGCACCGTTTCATCTTCGTTTTTCAGGACCATCAGATAGCGGCCGTTATCCTGGGTTTCCAGCCGGTCCAGGAATTCAAGATTGATGACGTATTTCTTATGCAGGCGTAGAAATCGGGCCTGAGGAAGACGGCTGTGCAAATCCTTGATGAGCAGGTTAACCTCCAGGTCCTGGTCTACTGTATGAATGATGGTACTCTTATTGTTCGCCGTAAGGTACACAATATCATCGTATTTTATGAATTGATGACTGCCTTTTTGAGGAATGGCCAGACCGGTTTGTTCTTCGGCACGGCCCTGGATCTGTTCCAGCGCACGACTTACCGCTCTGTGGAACCGATCCCTGCTGATAGGTTTAAGAAGATAATCCACCGCCCCGAGCTCAAAAGCCTCGACAGCGTATTCCTTGTACACAGTCGTAAACACGATGTAGGGCAGGTAGTCCAGTTGTTCCAGTACCTGCAATCCGTTCAGGAAGGGCAGGTTTATGTCCAGAAAGCACAGATCGAAGCGATTCTCTTTTAGTTGGTCCAGCGCTTCTTTGCCATTTCTGGCCACAGCACCCAGATTCAGGGACTCTTCGCCAATTACGTACTCAACCAGGAGTTCGCGGGATGGCGCTTCATCTTCCACTACAATAGTGTTAAGATACATACCAGAAGCAACCCGCTTCGGATGATCGCGGTCAACGCAAAATAACGGCTTCTTCGGGAAAAAGCGACGGACCATGCTGACCAGGGGGCCTGCCTGAAGCATACGAAACGGATGCTCCGGACAGGCTCTCGCGGTGTAGTCAGAAGATGAAGGTCACGGCCAGGTTGAACCGATCGATCTTGTTGTTGCTGCTATTCTTTTCTTCGATATCCGCGTTTAGATTCGTTTTGGAATCCCAGCTTTCGTAGTCTGCCTTGAGCGCCACATTGGGATGCGGGAAGTAGGCCAGTCCATATGTCATGATGCGCCGATCCAGGCTACGGTCGGCGACGCCCTGAATACCGTAGAGCTCTGCGCCCGCTCTGGACGAAGAAATCACTCCGGCCTCGCTATTCGTGGCCACCTCGAAAAGTCCGCCAGAATTGGCCGCAATGGCGTCGTTAATGTCTTCCGTACCTCCAGCGTATCTGCGAACCGTTTCCATTTGAGTGTTCAAGTATTCGTTTCGCACTATAGCCATTAATCTCTGGTCGGTATCAAAGAAGCTAAGAAGATCGTAGCCGACTTCAATATAGCCGCCTTCGGCCACAACGCCTACGTTGCTGCCCGTAGTTGCATTGATGGCGCGGGCTGCATCCTCATCCATCCATCCGCGTGCGAATAAGGTCTGAAAATGAAAGGGGCCGGTCTGGTACCGCAGATGAGCTTCGGCCATCTGGATTCGCGCCCGCTCCTGTCGGCCGGCTTTGAATTCTCGCTGAGCGTCCGCTTTCAAGATGGGATCCGTAATGCCCAGATTATCAAAATCCAGCCGGCTAAACAGGTTCACCTGCTGGATTTCGTCCTGACCGGATCCTCCGTAATAGTAGGAGCCGCCCACCATCAGTCCTTCAAGAGGGAAGACATCCACAGCCGCCACGTAAGCCAGATCCTCGCTACGTACCTCGGAACCCTTGGTACGGCCTCCTCGAATCCAGCTACTGCTGGAGAACTTGCTGCCCCGCATACCTGTAAGAACGCCCACTTTGTACCTGAGTAACCCTTCCAGAGGCTCTCCATGAACCAGAATTCCAATATCTCTCCAGGTGCTGGGAATGAGATTGGATTCCGTTTGAGGACGTTCTACAGTATAGAACGTTGTGGGTTCATGCATGTAGTTGGTGATGCCCATGGGCACAAGCTGCAGTCCGGCCGCTACCTGAAACCAGGGGGCGAACTTAAAGTCCAGGTAGGCAAACTCAATAAACACTTCGGATTCATTAATGCTTTTTGTGCTGGAGCTGCTACAGGTAGAGTTAGCGCATTCGCGTACAGAGTCGGTGACGAATCCGGCGTGTTCATATTCGATTTCAGAATTCAGCACGATCCAATCATTGAATCGATATCCAGCATACAGAATGAAACGATGCACATCGGCTTCGTCGGTTTTTACGTCCGAGCGATAGTCCCGGAATTTGATTTCTCCGTAACCGCCCCAGCTCAGCCCTTCGTCTACATGGTAAACGCCGGATGCAGCCGGCCCAAGGCCTCCATAGGATTCGTACTTCTTGGTGGCGCGATTGAGCTTCATTTTTTCAATCTCTTCTTCCAGAATGCTCAGTCTTTCCGTGTTTTCTCTGGATCGACGGGTCTCTGTTCTTCCATTGGGCTCCTCGCCCCGAGGTTCTTCTGCGAGGACCATGGCCGGCCCGGCCAGCCACAGAAGCAGGGTGGCCCAGGTATAGGCTCTGAATTGTTTCATAGATTTCCTGATTCCCTTTTGTGATTTTGAGACCAGGAATCAATTGCAGGGCGCATGGTCAACGTAAAATGAGAGTCGATCTCAATAAGCCTTGCTTCTCGTTCCGGCCGATGCGGATCCAGGAAAATGGCCAGGACCGGACTGCATTTGCGCTGTGACAGGCTTCTCTCACTCTGGTAGAATGAGTCTGCAGATCTTTGGCACCCGAAAATGCCAGGCCACTCGAAAAGCGGAGATGTTTTTCAAGGAGCGTCGAATCGCCTATCATTTCATAAACATTCAGGAGAAGCCCATGAGTCGCGGCGAGTTGGAGTCGGTAATGCGGTACATCGCTGCGGATGATCTCATTGATCCAGAAAGCAAGGAATACAAAAAGCAGCAGCTTCAGTATATGAAATTCGATCCGCTTTCCAAGCTCTTAGAATTCCCTTTGCTTCTTCGGACCCCTGTAGTGCGAAGCAAGACCTACGCTACCTGCGGTCTGGATCAGGAAGGCTGGAAGAAATTTATCCCCTCATGAACCGCTATTTCCTTGATTTGCGGGATGAGCCATGCCATAAGAGAGCACTGGCCTTCCCTGTAAGACAGAAAAAGAAAAAAGAGGTACTTACTGTATGAATAAGATAAAGCGATGGGTGGCCTCGGTAACGATGGCAGCCCTGTTTCCCATGATCTTCGCAGGCTGCTATGGTCACTTCCCCCTGGTGCGAACCGTCTACAAGTTCAACGGTTCCATCAACGTAGGAGGTCCCAAGGCGGACCGATTCGTTCAGAGCATAGTCATGATCCTTCTTGCCATTATCCAGGTGTATTCCCTGTCCACCCTGGTAGATGTGATTATTTTTAACGTAATTGAATTCTGGAGCGGTCGTCCCGTATTCACAGCCTATGAAACCGAGGATGGTTCTCGCATTAGCATGAAAACTCTGGACCAGAACACATTGCAAATCGAAGTAAAGAAAGACGAGAAGGTCTCCACCTTTTATGCCCTTCGCCACAAAGCCGATGCGCTGTACACCATCGAAAAGGGGCAGTGGAGGCCAGTAAGCGTTGAAACCATGGAGGCTGGAGAATTGCAGGCTGTTTTTGTGCGAAGAGGAAATGCTATCCTGGACGCAAGAATGCAGCTTCGTTCCGAAATGGAAGCGCTGGAAGAAAACACTGGATTGTCCAGAATGGAATTTGCGCGCTAGGGCACGATACCGAAATAAACCGGGCCACAAAAGCTCCTGGATAGGGCCGCCAGCGCTTGTTGGCCGCCCATTCAATCCATATGATTTTGCAGCAAATAGCGTTTCAGGATTTCGGCTTTCTTTCCGGTGAAGCGATAGGCTTCCTTCTTCCTGAAAACAACAAGCACATCGCCATTCTCTTCTAACTGCACCCTTCGTGCGCGCTTGATATTCAGATACGTATCTTCCAGCTTCAAAAACTTCATGGGCCCATCCACATTTTGGTTGTTTTCGGGGCAGGCTATGCTGGTATTATGGCATGGCAATTCAAA
>JAGRNE010000173.1 GCA_020440915.1 Leptospiraceae bacterium
ATGCATCGGTGATGTCCGCCCTTCTTTACGGAATGGTCCTGACATCTGTTCTGTCTGCCTATAGCATCAAGTACAACCATAACATCTACGGCCTATTTCATCGTTGGAATGCGCGGCGAAAATTGCGCAAGGGGCTCCTGGAAGAAGGTGGACTGGGCGGAGCGCCGGATTCGGAAGAAGATGTACACACCGCTCCGGAAAGAACAATATTCATTCTGGGCTATCATCGTGGAGCTCAGTCCATGGTTTCTTCGCTCATCGATCACCGACCGGAGCTTCTGGAAAAGGTAACCGTTGTGGACTTTAATCCAGAGATTCTGCGACAGATGCAGCATCTGCCGGTGAAAGGAGTCTTTGGGGATTTGAGCGATCGATCTACGCTGGAGCATATTGGATTGCAGCGGGCTCGGGTCATTTTTATAACCATTCCGGATTTGCTGCTGAAAGGAACCAGCAATCTGCGGCTTGTACATCTATGTCGCAGTCTTGCCCCGGCCGCCGCCATCCTGGCTACCGCCGACGATTCTCAAAGAGCTCAGAAGCTGCGCGAAGCGGGAGCGGACGGTATTGTTACTCCGGACCATTACATTGGCGAAATGCTTGCGCGTACACTGATGCGGCTGGAAAAGAAGCAGGAGATCCTGGAAGAGATGGATGCCCTGGAAAGCGAGGATTCAGCGCCCTGAATTCTGAACGGTCGGCCCCGGAGCACGGTGGAGCAAGATGTAGAGTCCTGCCGGGGAGGGAGCGAGGGGCAGCCCCGCCCGGCTTCTCCCTAGAGATCGCGAAGGAAGAGGGTTTTTAGCATCCTACCATTATCGAACGTGGCCGGATAGCGACTGGCCAGTTTTCCCGCCATGGCAGATGCAAAAAGTGAGGCTGCTTTCTCTGTGGGATGACCGTTGCCAGGAATGTACATTTGATCGTTGGACACAAAAATCTCGGAAAGATCAACTATATCAATGCCTTCTTCGCGCATCAAAGACATGCTTCGTTGGCGCAGAGGATCCACCAGATCCGGTTTGCCCGAGGGTAACATACCGGGATAAAACAGCACGGTCAGAGGTAGTTTATTGGCTTTAATGTAAGCCGCAAACTCTTTTAGATGCAGTAGAGTAGGATGATCGTCCGCTATCCTGCGCACTTCTCTGGATTCCGGGCTGGCATCCTCGGTCTTCGAATTTCGTTGGTTTTCGGTCGCATCTCCCTCCGGTAGAATCTGATCGCCGGAGGCTATGGTAATCTGAGGTTCCATGCGAGTCAGTGCATAGAGATAAGAAGCTTTGGCCAGATTGAAGTGGATTCGATAGGCCATTCGATACAAAGCATGATTCAGTAGTTTCGCTTCGCGAAAATCATCCTGGTAATCGGACACATTATAGATCCAGAATATATGCTCCGGTACAATGGCCCGATAATCCAGCGCATTCTTGAGCCGGATCCAGATACCCATGGTTCCCAGGGAATCCACTCCCAGGTTTCTGGTGCGAATTCCGGTTAGCTGGGAAAGCTGATAGGGAGGACTGAAAGGATCGGAAAGCAGATAGCCCATGGAAATGGAATCTCCAATAACCCAGACCTCCTTTACAGTGGGATTGCTTTCGGACAGCGGAGAATCCGGCAACATCTCCAGGGGATGCGTAATTCTTTCGCCGTAACGATTGGTTGTAAGTAACCATTGTCCTGCACGGGCTCTGCTGAGTTTCTTGCTCTGCTCCTTGCACAGGAAGATCAGACCGCTATCGTCCATGCAATGGATTCTTCTTTCCTGAACGCTGGATTGTACTTCCGGCTGCCGGCGAAGAAAGGCTTCGGTAAGGAGGAACAATCCCAGAATCGGAAACAGAAAATAGAGGAAAAACTTCTTCATGCCTGAATGTCGGTAGAAGTGTCCTCGCCAGATGGCCTGTCCGGGCTGGCGCCGCTGTCCGGATCGACCGTGGCGCGGGGATCCGAGGGCTCCGCGTCGTCGTTGTTCTGTGGCTCGGTTCTGGAATCCGGGCTCTGTTTCTGCCGCCCATCATCCGGTTGGAGCACCGGATCGTCCGTAGATGAGTTATCGTCAGAAGGCTGTAGACTTTCGGAAGTAGAATTCTCCCTGGTTTCCGGCCGATCGTAGGTATCCAGTGGCGTCACTGGTTCGGCCTTTTTATCTTCCTCTTCTGGATACTCGGTACTTCCGGGGGGGAGGGGATTGTTCAAACGATTACACTTACCTTCGTAGACGTAGCGGCCGGCCATTTCCATGTAGCGCTTTCGCACAATCTCGATCTCGTAGATGCCGCCGGCCTCCACCTGGCACAGGGCCGCCCCCTGGATTCCGGTGAACTTCTCTCGAAATTCCAGCAAGTAGCGACCCGGTAGAAGTTGCAGAGAATCTCCCCATCGCTGGGATTCTGAAACGGCCATCACATAGCCCTGTTTGCGAATTACTGCGGTCCGACTCTCCGGAAGGTATTCGGGATAGTTCTGGATTACCACAGGTTCCACGCAATAGGCGCCGGTCAGCAGGGCAAAGGCCAAAGAGACAATGTGAAGACGTAAAGGAAATAGCCGGGCCCGCAAGCCCGGTAGGGGATAGGAAAAGGTCGCGAAGCGAGACTCCATCTGGCGGAAAACCTACTGACGGCGGAGGATAAAGAACACAGGTTCGTCTTCGTCCAGAAAGATCATCTTGAGTAGATTCTCTTCCAGCCGTAGAATACGCAGTCGATTGGTAGAAAGGCCGGAGCCGGTATTCTCGTTCATGGTCAGCAGCAGTGCGTCTCCCTGACTGACAATGGAATGCGTACCTTCTCCCTCCGTTCGTTTGGCTCCTTCCTGGAGTATACCCTTCCAGTTTACAGGACCCAGAGTCAGATGAAAGTCCATATTGAATCCATTCACTGCTTCCTCCCTGGTTTCCGGAGGAAGGGAATCGAAGTCCATGTTGTTTTCCCTGGCCATCCGTTCCAGTGTGGCACGCTTATCGATTCTCCAGCTTCCATAGAGCCACTCGGCCGTCGCTGGAGGTTCCTGAACGGTGACGTTGTCAATGCGGGAGGGGACTTTATCTGGTTCGGACGATCCGCCGGGTCTTGAGCCGGGGGTTCTACATTGAGAGACCAGAAACAGAAATAGCATAGCGGGAACCAGAAATCGTTTCATACCTTATTTGGACGCAGTCGTGGTCAGGGGGAAGAATTTTTTTTCAGCAAGGAGAGGCTTTCGAAGATGCGATCCTGATTCCAGGTCTTTCTGGAGCCGGATCAAATGCATTTCTAAAGCGGGGCCCCGCATCTACCTCCAGCGCCGGTTTGCTACAGATTCCTGAAATGGGACCGAGGGATTCTTTGGGTGGACCGAGGCTTCGGGGATGCAGGATTATTCGGCTCCAGGCGTAAAATCGCTCATTAATCCGCATTTCCTGCCGATCCAGAAAATAGATATGTTTCAGACCCGTACCATGGATATGCTGGAGGCCGGACTACGTACCTCCACCGTTCGTCGAGAGGTAATCGCCAACAACATCGCCAACGTCGATGTTCCGGGCTTCAAGCGTTCCGAGGTTTCTTTTGAGATGAACCTGAAACGAGCTCTGGATTCCGAAAGGGCAGCAGGCGAAGAGCAATCTCTGAATACCAACAATCCGGGTCATGTGGCCCGTCGGGAACCGCTGGACTATCGCAAAGTAGGGCCAGCAGTGCATACAGAATATTTGAGCACCATGCGCAACGATGGAAACAACGTGGATATCGAGCAGGAAGTAATGAATCTGGTGAAGAATCAGATGCAGTATCAGCTAATGATCGATCGAATCGGTTCCACATTCCAAAAATGGAACATGTTCGTGCGAATGGCCTGATCGCGTTTTTTTTGAGGCAAAGAAGGGAACGTTAAGAACGGATCGCGACTTCAAAGGGTTTAAGGCAAGATTGCAGAAGGAAACCGTTAGGCAGGGTTAAGCGGAAAGAAACCGCAAGCCAGGATTAAAGGAAAGAAATTATGGGTATGTTTACATCAATGGACATTGCAGCGAGCGGGCTTACTGCCCAGCGATTGAAGCTGGATGTCATTTCCAACAACATAGCAAACATCAATACAACAAGGAACTCCTCCGGAGACGGTGCCTTTCGCAGGGATCAAGTCATAATGACTCCGATGAATCTTCGAAACATCTGGCGCGCTCCTATCTATCCCAACGGTCTTGAAACCGGAATGGGAAAGGGAGTCAAGGTTTCCCGGATCGTCAAGGATATGAGCCCGCTTCGTCTGGTGTATGATCCCTCCCATCCGGATTCTATCAAGATTGGTCCGCAGAAAGGCTATGTACAATATCCAAATGTTAACGTGGTCACTGAGATGACCGACATGATCACCGCATCCCGCTCCTACGAAGCCAATGCGCAGGTGATCACCGGTTCCAAACAAATGTTCCAGAAGGCCCTGGAGCTGGGCCGGGCCTGATAACCTGGTAGCCCATCCGTCTCCATCGACTCGATAAGCTCGCTTACGACCGTCGGCCGGCAATTCGGCGCTTTTTTCTCGCATTCGAAAAAAAGTGCTCATGGGATTGGTGCGTCCGCCCGAGCAACTGGGTAATGGACATCTTCTCAACATCAGGTATTCAAACATCTTCTATGATTCCCCGGCCCGTGGGAGCTCAGACCACCAATCCGCTGGCCCTCAATACAGGAAGCGATCGGCATATGCAAATCGCTTCCACTCCGCCGGATCCCAACAAAGTAGTGAGCAATTTTTCCAATGCTCTTACCGAAGCTCTGGGCCAGGTAGAGCAACTGGACCAACGCTCCAATGAACTGACCCGAAAATCCATCTACGATCCGGATTCCGTAGAAGTTCATGATGTAATGATCGCAGCCCAGAAATCCAGATTTGCGCTGACGCTCACAAAGACTGTGGCGGATGGCCTGGTTCGAACCATTCGCGAACTTACTGCCGGCCGCTAACCGGTAGGCTGACGGGCGGGTGAGCGCCGGCTCGGGCGTAGCGGCGGCCATTGTGGAATGAGAAGTTGTGTTTCGTTTCTGTCGGCTTGGAAGGGCGGCTTCGATCCCTGCTGATGGGCGGCTTATTACGCCCGAGTGATCTTAAGGCGAATCCCGGGGATGTTCGCCGTGCGGGTGCGGGTGGAAGGGCGGATTGTGAGAGTGTAGTGATTTTAAGGCGAACCGTCGCCAGGAAGCCAGGTAAGCTCGCAATAAATCCCGAGCACTCATTAATGCGGACCAGCACCTGAAGGCGGGGAGGGGCGCCCTGAGACCCGGGATCGAACATAAGGCGAACCCACCCTACGGGGAGCCGCTACGAAGCCAGGATACCTGGACCACGGATCCGGGCAGAGAGCGCACAAAGAAACGTTAGACGAACTCGCACACTGTACAGATAAATAGTACTCGATACCTGTTTAGTAAAATAAAATTAGTTCTGCGCAAAAAAGTGCTGTACTTTCAGAAGCGACATAATACAACCATTCCGATCCGCAACCGGGAGAATTGAGATGCCAGAGAGTCTTCAGCGAATATTAAATCAGATCACCGAATTCTGGAATGGTCTGGATAACATAAAAAAGATCACCGTCGGCGCCGTCGTAGGTGTGGTCATCATCGCCTTCATGGCCATGGGGAATTACTCCAAGCAACCGGAACTGGTGAAGCTGTATGGCGATCTTTCGCCCCAAGAGTACGCCAGTATTTCCGAAAGCCTGGATACCATGGGCTATGACTGGTCCGGTAGCGGAACGTCTGAAATCTACGTAAGCAGCACCGATCGACAGCAAATCATTACGAAGCTGGCCCAGGACAACCTCATTCCTGTAGGAGTAGAGGGTTGGGAAATCTTCAACATGTCGCGATGGGATGAAACCACATTCGACAAAGACGTCAAGTTGCACCGCGCCATCAAAGGCTCTCTGGAGCAGATGTTGATGAGCATGGAGTTCGTAAAAAAAGCGAAAGTCGAACTGGCCATTCCAAAGAGCAATAACTTCCTTACCGATCGCGATCCGGTTAAGGCCTCTGTTATACTGATTCTTCAGCCAGGACAGGAAAGCATTAGCCGCAAGCAGGTCCTGGGTATCAAGAACCTCATCTATCGCGCCGTTCCCAAACTCAAGCGCGAAGACATCACTATTACAGACCAGTACGGAAAGCAGTTCATGGAGCCCGATGAAATCGATCAGGCTCAGCGCGAACTTGATCTGGTGGATCGCAAAAAGCAATTCGAGGAACAAATCCGGGAAAAGTGGACCGAAGAGCTCCAGGCCAGTCTTCAGGAATTCTACGAAGCAGACCGCATCTCCATCGTCCGAGTAGCTCTGGATGTGAACTGGGATAAAGTAAGCGAAGAACAGCACCTGGTAAGCCCGGTAGAAGCTACTCCGGAAAACCCGGAGACTCCTTATCCAGATCGGGAGCTCATGCCCAACGGAACCCTGGTGCTCAGCGAAAATGCGCGTCAGGAACGATTTCGCGGCAATGGTTTTACGCCTGGCGGGCCCACGGGCACCGAATCCCAGCTACCTCCTGGATACCGCGATCAGGACTACCAGCGTTCCGAGTACGGTAACAATGATGTAATTCGAAATTACGACTATAACCGCACAGACAAGAAAATCGAAAGACAGCCCTGGGAAGAAAAAGCCCGATCCGTGGCCGTCATGGTGGATGGAGTATGGGTCCGCAAAGGCGTAAAAGAGGATGGCTCCGGCTACATCCGCGAATACAAAGCGCCTACAGAAGAAGAGCTCAAAACCCTGGAAAGCCTTCTGAAAGCCTCTCTTCTATATAAACGATCTCGTGGCGATCAAATCGTTGTAGAGCATCTGCAGAAGGACCGCTCCGCCGAGCATGAAGCCGAGGATGCAGAGCTTCGTCAGAAATTGATGATCCAGCGGCTGCTCATCGTCTCTGCTGTAGCTCTGGCAGCTTTCATTCTCATCTATCTGCTCTACCGAGCCATCAAGAAAGAGATCGCGCGCCGCCGCCGACTGCGCGAAGAAGAATTGGCCGCCCAGCAACAGCTTATGCGCGAGGCCGCCCTGCGAGTGGCCGATGAAGGCGCCGCCGAAGTGGAACTTTCGGTGGATGAAAAGGCCCGCCGAGAAATGCTTGAGAATGCCATCAATCTGGCCCGGGAAAAACCGGATCAGGTGGCCAAGCTGCTGCGTACATGGCTTAGCGAGGAAAGCTAGGCCGCATCACAGTGCGCGCCGGACCTGCGTCCGGAGAAGCGGGCTACCCATCCACCGGGGCCCGCTTTTGCATTTCCAGGAGTTCCACCATCTACGGCTCGTTTCGGCAAACCGCACAGATCGGGCGCTTCCGGGGGGGCCGGACGTGGGGTGGGGGGGGAAAGTGGGAGAATA